>NZ_UGHR01000009.1 GCF_900451195.1 Iodobacter fluviatilis | reverse complement strand
TACCTGGCCAAGGCTGGCTACGGCACGGTGCGCTGCGGCAACTAAATCTGCATCCGGCGTAAAGGCGGCAGGCTGCTGAGCCATCTGGCCGATTTCATAGCCAAATGCCGTGACATCCACATCGTGGTGACGTACTTCGGATGAGATGACGATGTCGCCAATCGATAAATGATCCACAAAGCCACCCGCAGAGCCAGTGTTGATAATGGCTTCAGGCTGATATTTAGCGATTAATAGCGTGGTGGCGATGCTGGCAGCGACTTTGCCAATGCCAGAGCGGGTGACGATCACTTGATGATCTGCCAGAGTGCCGCTGTAAAAAATCGATCCCGGCTACAGTTTCTTTGCTGCTGTTTTCAAGCGAAGCAATTAGATGGGCCACTTCGGGCTCCATTGCACCAATAATTCCAATCTTCATTTTATTTTCTGACTTACAAAAAACGCGCGCGGCAAGGTGGCGGATAATGCCTCAGGCCAAGACATATGCCAAATGAAATAATCACTTTTCGGCTAAAAGTAATATTTGCTGCGATGGTTTTGAGATTTGTGGAGGATAAAGCAGCAGAAAACAATTTAAAACTGTTTTCTGCACATATGGATCAGGCTAAGCGCTGACGAATAAACTGCCCGATCGCCTGGATTTCCGGCATGCACACTGAATGCTGCATCGGCCATGTTTGCCAGCTGATGCTAAAGCCCAGCCCGCTGAGCGTGTCTTTTGCGGCCACGCCAAGAGCAAGGCCTACAACAGGGTCGGCACTGCCGTGTGCGGCAAAGATGGGGGTGTTCTGGTTGCTGAGCCCGGCTTGGATTAACTCAGGCGCAGGCAGGTATGTGGATAGCGCCACAATCCCGGCCAGTTTTTCGGGTGCAGCGTGCCCGCCGTATAGGCAATCGCGCCGCCTTGTGAAAACCCCGCCAGAATAATGCGATCACTCGGCACACCGCGCTGATTTTCACGCGCAATCAGGGCGCGGATCATTTCTACCGACACATTGACGCCGGCCACATCGGCCTGACGGCTGATTTGATCGAAATGCAGAATATCGTACCAAGCCCGCATGACGTAGCCGTTATTGCAGCTGATCGGCATATAGGGCGCGTGCGGAAACACAAAACGTACGGCTAAATCTGCCGGTAGCTGAAAATCAGGCACAATGCCCGCAAAATCATTGCCATCCGCGCCAAGACCATGCAGCCAAATAACGCTGGCGGTGGGCTGATCGCGCGGTTTCAATTTCTACGCAGGGTAGTAATTCTGCATTGCTCATGATTTGTTCCTTGTTGTTATCGTGCAGGTGCTCAGGGCGCTGTTTATGGCGCTCGGCTGCGTATTTCAAACCACTGTTTATTGGGCTTTAATGGCGGATTTGGGTCTGAAACTGGCAACGATGGCTGCATGGGTTTCGATATAGGGGCCGTCTAACAGCTGAATGCAGTAGGGCACTGCGGCAAAAAATGCCGTTGACCAAAACTTTGCCGTTTTCGTCTTTCACGCCTTCCAGCGTTTCTTTGATCGATTTAGGCTGGCCTGGCAGATTTAAAATCAGGCACTGTTTACGAATCACGCCCACCTGACGGCTAAGAATAGCCGTGGGCACATAATGCAGGCTGATTTGGCGCATTTGTTCGCCAAAGCCTGGCATGATGCGATCTGCAATCGCCAGCGTAGCGTCAGGCGTTACATCACGTAGCGCGGGGCCGGTGCCGCCCGTGGTTAAAATTAGGTGACAGCCCTCGGTATCGACCAAATCTTTCAGTGTGGCTTCGATCAGCGCTTGCTCATCGGCAATCAGGCGGCTGATGGTGTGATGCGGGCTGCTCAGCGCCTGATCCAGCCATTCTGCTAAGGCGGGAATGCCGAGATCCTGATAAACGCCGCTTGAAGCACGGTCAGAAATAGAAACAAGTCCGATTTTTACCGTATTTATCACTGGCTAAGTCCTGATATAACAATGCGATCACCCACTTTGAGAGTGAGCGAGTGGTAGTTGGCGATGATGTGCTCTGCATGACTGAGTTCTTGGGCGGAGTGCGATGAAGTGAGCGCAATCACCGGAATGCCCGCCGCTTGCGCCGATTGCACGCCGCTGAGTGCATCTTCAAAAGCCACGCACTGCTGAGGATCTAAACCAAACAGTGCTGCGCCTTTTAAAAAAGCTTCGGGGTGCGGTTTGCCATGCGTGACATCGTCTGCTGAAATCAGCCTTGCTGGCGCAGGTAGGCCCGCATAAGTTAATTTCGCTAAGGCGATTTCGCGCGGGGCGGAGGTCACAACGGCCCATTGATCTGGGCGAAGCTGTGCCAGAAAATCCGCAGCACCGTCAATGGCCACCGTGCCATCTAAGCTGCGAGCTTCTTCTTTAAGTAATTCGACCACTTCGGCCGCTGCATCAAGATGCGGAGCGACAAGGGCAATCGTCTCTATGCCACGTCGTCCGTGCACATGCTGCATGACCAAATCGGGGTCTAAATGTTGGCGAACAGCCCATCGTCGCCACAGCCCTTCAATACAAGGGGTTGAATCAACTAAGGTGCCGTCCATATCGAACAGCAGTGCGGTGCATTCGATTTGCCAAGTCATTTATTCTTCGTCTTCTTCTGTATTGGATACTTCAAGGCCGGGTAGTGCTGGCTCTGGAATATATTGTTTGATGAGCTTAAATAACTCGCGGAACGCTTTGGCTGGTTTTTGCTGCTCGCGCTCTTTTAAAGCATTGCGAACGAGCTGGCGCAGCTGTTGAATTTCTACTGTTGGATGCTCGGTCACGAAATTTTCAATGACTTTAGGGTCGGCCAGCATGCTTTCACGTAAACGCTCTAAGCGATGTAACCAAGCGCTGTGCTTGTCAGAAAGGCCTGCTAATTTAGCCAGTAGCTCGTTAATTGGCTCTGGATCGACATCACGCATTAGCTTGCCGATAAATTGCTTTTGTCTGGCCGTCGCGCCATTTGCGGTGATTTTTTTCGCCGCAATAATGGCGTCATAAAGCCGTTCTGGTAGCTTGAGCGTGGCCAGTTGCTTTTTATCCAGCGGGATCAGTTTTTCGCCGAGTTTTTGCAGGGCAGTCATTTCTGACTTCATTTCTGTTTTGCTGACGTACTCGATATCGTCGTCAGGAAGGTCGTGTTTTGGTCTTGCCATGATAGGGCTACTTGCTTGCAAAACCGGTATGATACCAAAGACTGCCTCTTTTTCTGTCATAGAGTGCATAGAAAAAAGAACAGAGGCCAAAGATTTGCTTATACAGAGGGGCCTTGCCCCTTCAGAATTATTTATTTCGCCGCCACTTATGTTGCCGGTGTGCTTTATAACAACGAACCGCTAAACAGGAAATGAACTGTGTCCGAATTTAGTTTTGATCAGCAAGAATTATGTGATTTAGCCTCCATGGTGCTCGAGCAGGCGAAAAATCAAGGCGCAACAGCCTGCGATGTGGATGTGTCTGAAGGCTATGGGCAAAATGTATCGGTGCGTCTGGGTGAAGTAGAAACCATCGAATACAACCGCGATAAAGGGGTAGGCGTTACCGTTTATCTGGGCCAGCAAAAAGGCCATGCCAGCAGCAGTGATTTTTCGCCTGATGCGATTAAAGAAACCGTCAGGGCAGCGCTGGCCATTGCCCGCTTTACAGCAGCAGATTCTTTTGCAGGCTTGCCGGATGCAGACCGGTTGGCAACGTCTTTTCCGGATTTCGATTTATACCATCCATGGGATTTATCGGTAGAAGGCGCAATTGCACTGGCAACAGAGTGTGAAAACGCGGCTCGTAGTGTGGATGCGCGCATCAGTAATTCGGAAGGAGCATCGGTTTCTACCGGGGCGAGCCGTTTTGTATATGCCAATTCCTTAGGCTTTATGGGTGCAGAGCGCAGCTCACGCTATAGTCTTTCAGCTGCGGTGATTGCCGAAGATGAATCGGGGATGCAGCGCGATTACTGGTACAGCTCGGCCAGATCTCCTGAAGACCTGGATTCGGCGGTTGCTGTGGGAAAGCGTGCAGGCGAGCGTTCTTTGCGCCGCCTTGGTGCCCGTCGCGTAAAAACGGGCGAATATCCGGTGTTGTTTGAAGCACCGGTGGCTTCCGGCTTGATCGGCACTTTTGTGCAAGCTGTCAGCGGCAGTAGCCTTTATCGCAAATCCAGCTTTTTGCCTGACAGCCTAGGGCAGACTGTTTTTGCGCCTTGTGTCAGCATTAAAGAAGATCCCTTCCTTAAAAAAGGCATGAGCAGCGGTGCATTTGATGCAGAAGGCGTGGCCACCGTGGCGCGTGATGTGGTCAGCCAGGGCGTGCTAAATGGCTACTTTTTATCTAGCTATTCCGCACGCAAATTAGGCATGCGCACCACCGGTAATGCAGGCGGCGCGCACAATCTGATCGTTGCGCCCACGCATACCTTTGCTCAGCTATTGGCAGAGTTGGGCACAGGCTTGTTTGTGACTGAATTGCTTGGCCACGGTACTAATATGGTGACGGGTGATTATTCCCGTGGTGCTGCAGGCTTTTGGGTGGAAAACGGCGTGATTCAATACGCGGTAGAAGAAATCACCATTGCTGGTAATTTACGTGACATCTTTAAAAATATTGTGGGTATTGGTGATGATAGTCAGCCATGGTCCAGCCGCAAGGTGGGCTCGATTTTAGTGAGTAAGATGACGGTTGCTGGCGAGTAAGCGATTTGTCGAAGGCGGAAGAGGGTAAGCATAAGACCTTCTTCCGCCATTTTTTTGCCTGCAAAATAAGCTATGGCTTGGTAAAGGCGCCGCACAGGGGGAGTCAAATGAGCACAATTTATGGCAAGCCTGCCTATTGGGACCAAGCCACAGCTGAGTTGTCTGCCGCCGATTCCGTGATGGCTGGTTTAATTGCCCGCTATCCAGATATCAGCCTAGAAGGGCGTGGCGAGGTGTTTCACACTCTAGCTCGTGCCATTGTCGGCCAGCAAATCTCCGTAAAAGCGGCGGATTCGGTCTGGTCGCGTTTTGCGGCTCATTTACAAAAAATTGAAGCTACGCGCGTGCTGGAAAGTAGTGTGGAGGAATTGCGCGCCTGTGGCTTATCCGCCCGCAAAGTGGAATATCTTTATGATTTAGCAAGGCACCAGCAGGCTGGCCTGCTGGATGTGGCACTTTGGCATGATCTGGATGATGAGGCGGTCATTGGCAGGTTGGTCGATATTCGCGGCATAGGCCGCTGGACCGCAGAGATGTTTCTTATCTTTTACCTGCTCCGTCCCAATGTGCTGCCGCTGGACGATATCGGCCTGCTTAAGGCGATTGCGCTGCTTTACCACAACAATGAAAGACTGCCGCGAGGTATTATCTGTGACTTGGCGCAAAAATGGCAGCCCTGGCGCACCGTCGCCACATGGTATCTGTGGCGCAGCTTAGATCCGGTGCCAGTGGAGTATTAGGGGGGGGGGGCTTTAGATGCAGAGCGCGGTAAGAGCACAAAGTATGCAGAGAAAAAAGCTGAAAAATCTAAGGTATGAAAGTTATTGATCTGTATTTCTCTCAGGCTTTCTCCGTGTTCTGCCTTTAAACTCCGTACGCACTGTTTATGCAGATCTTTCTAGTCTTTCTGCCCTTATTAAAAAAGCCTCACTCAAACGGTAAATCCAGTGACAGCGAAATCAGGCTGGATTCGATGAGCTCGTCCAGCAAAAAAGTAAAATCTGCTGCTGCACCTGAGGGGGGCAAAGTCGAAGATGTTTGCGCCGCTGCCCACTGCCGCAGAGAGCGCTTCTTGCTCTCTGATTCGGGTTTTAAGCACTTCTCCAGGGAAGTGTTTGATTAGCTGGCCTGCTACGGTTTCTGATGTGATTTGCCCAGGCGTGTAGCGGTTGATCAGAAAGCGCCTTGGCTTTCTGGCCTGAAACTTTTCAAGTCCTTTTAGTGGTTTGTGCTAGCTGTACTGCGCCGTTCAGGGCCAGGTATTCGGCGGCAACGGGGGCAAGAATGATGTCGGCAGCAAACATGGCAGAAAAAGACAGCACGCCAGCGTGGGGGTGCAGTCAATAATGATGGGCAGGCCATAGCCCGAAAGCATTTCTGCTGTCAGTGCCAGCTTCAGCCGCCATACATGATCTTTGTGGCGGGTAAGCTGCGCGTCTACTTTTCCCAGCTCTAAATGAGAGGGCACAAAGTTAATGCCGTCATCTCTTGTAATAATTAAATCAGATAGTGTGCTTGCGCCCTGAAAGAAGCGATAAATGCTTTGGCTGCTTTTAGGTTTTATGCCGTAGAGCGAGGTGAGGTGAGCTTGTGGGTCTAAATCAATCACCAGCGGCTCTACGCCATTTTTGGCGATGGCGGCGGCTAGGTTGGCGCTGACGGTGGTTTTACCAACGCCACCTTTTTGATTGAAAACGACAATAACCGTCATAAATCTCACCGCGGTGATGAATGGAGTGGTGGGCAAGCCGATCTGTATAGGTCGCTTGGGCTTGCTAAAAGTTGCTGTGCGATTCTAACTCGAAACACTGTTTTAAAGCAGGGTGACAGGACTACTTAAGCAAATACTAAGGTTTCTGATGCTTGAAAACCGGCGGGCAAACGGCTCTTTTTTTGCAGGCAAGACTGCTAAACTCATTAAAACACCCGCGCCGGGTTTGAATTTAGCTGATTTAGTGTGCGATGCAGCATTTTTTTATGACATGGAACAAAGATCGTGCTCAAGGTGTGAAAGTTGCCGACCTAAATGCGGCGCAATGTTCTACATTGACGGCCTTCGCGGGCATCCTGTTTATTAGATGCATGCCCGCCAGCCTTACACCCCTTATTTGATGTGTTTTTTAGTAGCAAAGTTTGTTACGTGCTGAGGATGATATATGCAAACCTTTTTTGTGGCTCCAACCCGACAAAATGTCGGCCTTACTTCGGTATCTTTAGGTGTGGTTCGCGCTTTACAACACCAGGGTCTGAAAGTGGGATTTGTAAAGCCGGTTTCACAAGAGCCGCAGGGTATTGAGCGCTCTACGCATTTTGCCTCACAAATTTGCCAGATTGAATGCCCGCAGTCTTTGTCGATTGCTCAGGTCATTGCCCGCGTATCTGCAGGGCAAAATGACGAATTATTAGAAGATATTGTCAGCCTGTGTATGGGCGCTGCGCATGGCGTGGATGTATTGGTCGTTGAAGGTATGCATTTGGATCCAAGCAATGCATTTACCGCCAGATTAAATAATGAAGTAGCCCGCAGCTTGCAGGCCGAAGTGATTTTGGTGGCCAATGCGCGCGCAACGGGTGCGGTGGCGGAATCGCGCCTTGCGGCCAGTCAGCTGAAGAATGAAGGCTGCAAAGTGGCCGGTGTGATCTTCAATAAAGCCACCGCGCAGTTTGACGCGGCTTCTGTGCAATACGAGCTGGATGGTATTCCATTGTGGGGTTTTATTAAGTTTGATCCGGCCTTGCTTGCGCCGCGCACCTTAGATATTGCCCGTCATTTGAATGCAGAAATCCTGATTGAAGGCGATATTGCAAACCGTCGTGTGCTAGAGACCGTGGTGGCGGCTCGTTCTGTTCCTGAAGTGATTGAGCGCTTGAAAGCAGGGGCTTTGGTGGTAAGTGCCGGGGACAGGGATGATGTGATGCTGGCAACTGCTCTGGCCGCTAGCCAGGGCGTGCAACTGGCCGGACTGCTGCTGACGCATTCCAGCCAGCCGGACAGCCGTATTCTGGAATTAGCGCGTCAGGCCTTAACAAGTGGTATTCCGGTGATGCGTACGGACAGCGACAGCTTTAATACTGCTATTCGTATTACCCAATTGCCACCAGCAGTAGCCACCGACGACAGCGAGCGCATGAATCTGGTGCTGGACGCCGTATCCGAGCAAATCGATATGGCCATGCTGATGAATGCGGTGCAAGTGCCGCCATCCACACGGATGTCGCCTCCGGCTTTCCGCTATCAGCTCATCCAAAAAGCGCGCTCAGTGCGTAAAACCGTGGTCTTGCCTGAGGGTGAAGAGCCACGCACTATTCGCGCGGCCATTATTTGTGAAGAAAAAGGCATTGCTCACTGCGTCTTGCTGGGTAAACGCGCCACCATCGAAGCCATTGCCGCTGCGCAGGGTGTGATGCTGCCAGAAAGTCTTGAGATTCTGGATCCGGATGTGATCCGTGCCGAGTATGTAGAGCCGATGGTTGAGCTGCGTAAGAGCAAGGGCCTTACTCCGGGCCAAGCATTACAGCAACTTGAAGATACTGTTGTGCTGGGTACCATGATGCTGGCCGTGAACAAGGTGGATGGCCTAGTATCTGGCGCGATCCACACCACAGCAAGTACGGTGCGACCTGCGTTGCAGCTGATCAAAACTGCGCCTGGCTCGTCGATTGTGTCTTCGGTCTTCTTTATGCTGATGCCGGAGCAGGTATTGGTTTACGGCGATTGCGCGATTAATCCTAATCCGAATGCAGTACAGCTGGCCGAAATTGCCAAGCAAAGTGCGGATAGTGCACGTGCATTTGGTGTAGATCCTAAAGTAGCCATGATCAGCTACAGCACCGGTAAATCTGGTGCGGGGGCCGATGTGGATAAGGTACGCGAAGCCACCGAGCTGGCCCGTAGTAGCTACCCTGATCTGGTGCTGGATGGCCCGCTGCAGTACGACGCAGCATCGGTATCCGAAGTGGCCGCACAAAAAGCGCCAAGCAGCACTGTGGCAGGTAAGGCAACCGTGTTTGTATTCCCTGATCTGAATACAGGTAACACCACGTACAAGGCTGTACAACGTAGCGCCCATGTAGTGAGTGTTGGCCCTATGCTGCAAGGCTTGCGTAAACCGGTAAATGATTTGTCACGCGGTGCTTTGGTGGATGACATTGTGTTTACCATTGCGCTGACCGCCATCCAGGCGCAAAACCTAGCTGCGTAATCAATTTGCCAGAGACAAAACCGGGCCGTGTGCCCGGTTTTTTTATGCCTGAACCCGTGTATTGGCGGGCGTGTAGCTGTTTTTTTGCTCGGAGAGTGTCGTTTTTAGAGGGGTGTTCTGGTCGGTGGGCTGTTGCCCGCATTGATATTGTAAAAAGTTGTGCGTGTATTTATCGCGATTAAGTTGAACCGCGTGCATTGGCTCAAGTCAGATTTGGGATTTGATAAAATAAGATAATCGTAATCTGTTTAAAAGTAGAATGGGTCCGGTAGAAAGATTTGTTCTGTGTAATCCCAATGAAAAAAATGGAGACGCCCCAATGAGCCGTCGACGTATGCCCTATTTGCCCGAGTTTATTGCACCAACCCGCCATACCGATCCGCTTGAAGCCCTTGCACAGGTGCGTTTGATTTATGAAAGCAGCGTGACGCATTTGCGCGATGCCATGCAGCGTTTTGTGGCCGGTGAAGCTTTGCCGGGTCATGTTCGGGCTTATTATCCTTTTGTAAGAATCCAAACCGATACCGTTGCAAGGCTCACCAATGAGAGTGCGCATCTGAGCTATGGCTTTGTGGCGGGGCCGGGCAGCTTTGAAACCACCTTAACCCGCCCTGATCTTTACGATAAATACTATCTTGAGCAATTTACGCTGCTCTTGCAAAGCCACAGAAATGAGCTGGAAGTCGGCGTAAGCACCCAGCCCATGCCGGTGCATTTCTCTTTTGCCGAACACGATCATATTGAAGGCACGCTACAAACGGAAAGTTGCCAGCTAATAATACTGTGCTTTATGGCGATCAAAGCGCGGTGGTGGCTGATGATTTTAATTTTGATGGCTCCACAGATATTGCAATCAGAAATGGTAACAATAGCGCATATGGTGGCCCTTCCTATGACGTTTATGTTTATAACATAAGTAAACGGAAGTTTGTTTTAAGCGATGAGTTGACAGAATTAGCCACTACAAAGCTAGGCATGTTTTCAGTTGATAAAGCCCGCAAGCGGCTTATTACTTTTGAGAAAAGTGGGTGCTGCTGGCACCAGACCACGCATTACGCGGTATCTCCTGGGCGGGGGCTTTACGTTGTTTATTCGCTGGTTGAGGCGACTACTTCCGATGGCAAGAATGTGGAAGTGACTACTTCGTCACTTGTTGGGAAAAAGATGAAATCAAAAACGAAACTCTACCCCGTAAATTCTTATTATAAATGAAAACTTTTTGGCTCGATTTAGGTACTAGGTATATTATTCTTATTGTATGGGCTACAAAAAAATAATTCTGCTCGGTATATCTGGTGTGTTGCATGCAATGATTGCGTTCTACGGCTTTTAATATCGAATATGATGGGTGTTTTAGTTTGAAAGCATAGCGTTAGTCCAAAGTGCATATTTTGGATTTTTGCTTTTTTGTATATCTAGGTATTCAATTTCTGTTTGTGTATGGAACTGATCTGCAAGTAGATTACTCGCGACGTCTGCTTGTTCAGCTTGTGAATGTGCAGGTTCAATATGCAATATGTACCCTGTTAAATCAGGTCTGTATATATTTTTTGATTCAGCCAGTTTTATGATAAAGGCTGCTGACTCATTGTCGCTCTCTGCTCTCCAGTAGCGGAAAAATAGCAGGCAATTGAATGGTGTTTTTCGGGTTTGAGTGCCATTTTTTCTATTGGGAAAGTGCTCTTTAATAATAAGAGTGCGTAACGAAATGTCTATCGTCACACTTCGCTCCCCTATGCTTCTCCATGAATCGAGGGTGATTCCTAGATAAATGCATGCAGCAATGATTTTCGGAATAATCCAATGGACTGCATTGTTCCAAATCATAAGTGGTATGATGATAATACCTGCCCAAATGATTGTGACTGCAACTGCACCATAAAAAATATCAGCAATAAATCTACTTTTGGTATGGGTGTGTTTTTCTAAAGTAGCAATGTTGTCGTGTAATAGGTCTTGTGCAATAGACATTTAATACGTTTTCTCTGAATGATTTAATTGATAATTATATAGGGTGAGATAGCTTGCATTTCATTAGATGCTTAATAAAAAGAAGTTGGTTCGTCGTGGTGCTTGAAATGTAAGTTACCGATGGCACAATCACAGTTGCAATTGTGCTTTCGGTTTATTGGTATTTTAGTTCATATCCCTTAATCAACCACCCTCAAAACCTCATAACACGCGCCCATGGTGTGGTAGTCGGTTTTACCAGCGGGGGATTTGTGCTGGTCGATTTTCTGGTTGTCTGGGCTGAGGATGCGGTACCACGCGCCGTGTTGGTGGTCTACGAAGTGCTCCCAGCTGTAGGCCCAGATTTTATCGTAGGCTTGCCAGTATTTTTCATCCTTGGTTTGGTTCGCCAGCAGGGCAGCGGCGGCGAGGGATTCGGCTTGCACCCAGAAGTATTTATCCTGATCGTAAGGCTCGCCGTCTAAGTCGTAGCCGTAGATGAGCCCACCGTGCGCCTCATCCCAGCCAGATTCCATCGCCGCATCAAATAATTCCCGGGCGCGGGCCAGATGCCAGGGCTGCGGGTCGTGGCGGTCTAAAATCAGCAGCAGTTTGGCCCATTCGGTTTGGTGGCCGGTCTGGATGCCCCAAGGACGGAAGATGTTGGTCTTGTTGCCCCTGTTGTATTGCAAATTGGGCGTCCAATCGGTGCGGAAATGCTCCCAGATTGCGCCGCCAGTAAGGGCCGCCTGGCGCTGGGTAAAGTTGGCTGCCAGTAGTTTTGCACGGTCTAAATAGCGAATTTCGCCGGTGGCTTCAAAGGCAGCGAGCATGGCTTCGCAGCCGTGCATATTGTCGTTTTGGCCGCGATAATCATCCAGCACCCAATCTCTGCTGGCTTCGCTGGCGTATACGCCGTATTCGGGTAGCCAAAAGTGTTGCTCCATAGTGTCGTAAGTTTCATCCAACCATACTTTGGCTTCATCCATGCCACAGCGATAGGCGCAGGCGTAAGCCAGCATCACAAATGCGAGGCCGTAGCATTGATTGGTGGCATCCGTCACTTCGCCGTTTTTAACTTCCCATGCGTAGCCGCCGGTCTGCGGGTTGAAATGCACCTTGCGGATAAAATCGATGCCGTGTCTGACGCGTGCCTGATATTCTTTTTCACCAAACGCCTGCCACGCCATGGCGTTATTAAATACAAAGCGGGTGGACGAGACGAGGTGGCGGTTTTCCTTATCGTAAACGCGGCCGTCATCCATATAGTAATGATAAAAACCACCCGCCGGATCGACCGAAATCGGGTCGTAAAACGCCATGGTGTGGCGAATATGTTTAAGTAGAAATTCTCTAGTGCGAACATGGCGATCCTTGGCAGAGAGTAAATGGGGGCGCTCTTGGGCGATTTTGCTGATCAGCTCACCCAGTAGGGTGTTGGCCCATGCAAACCAGCTGCGGGTAAATTGCTGTGGCTGATGGACGTGAAATGATTCGTGCATAAAGTAAGTTTCGGCGTGGCTATTTTAAGCATGTGCAAGCAGTGGCTGATTTCCTTGTCCTGATCGCTGGTCATCGCGCGCATGATGATGGACATTGGCCAAATCATGGGTGCAAGGGTGTGCGGGCTGCCGTTGCCTTCAAACAGGTCCCCTTTAAAAAACCACGGGTTGTCTGTGGAGAGCGCAAAGCGGCGGGTGTTTTGATAGACCTCATCATTCCGCGCTACAGCCCCCAGATAGGGTAAGGACAATAGGCTAGGAATATTAGCATCGTCCATCAGTAGCGCACTGCCGTAGCCGTCTACTTCATAGGCGTAGATGGGGCCGTGTTTAGGATGTTGAACAATAGCGTGGGCTTGCAGCGCTGTGGCGACTTCATCGGCCAGAGCGGTGCATTCGCGGCAAAGGCAGTCTCATAAAAGAGGTCGACCACCATGCTGGGCAAGCTGGCGCAGGCTGATCACGGCAAAAAAGTTAGATGGCACTAAAAATGGTAAAACGGTGGCGTCATCCGATGGTCTGAACATCGAGGCGATCAGCCCACCGGCCGGGCAGGATTGCCCCAGCCATCGCAAGCTAAGGTATCGGCTTGCCAGCTGCCGCTGCGGGTAAAGGAGTAAGGCCCGCGATTCTCTTTGCGCTGCTGTGCTTTCATGGTGGCAACAACCAGCTTCATGGCTGCCAGCCATTGAGCATCAAAAGGTTTACGGTCAGTGCTGCTTTGCCAATAACCATGTGCCAAGCGGATGGCGTAGCACAGCGAATCTAGCTCCCATTTGCGCTCGTGTAATTCGGGTAACATGGTGGTGCTATCCGATTGCCATTCGCTCTGGGCGGGGCCATCGTTAAAAGCATTGGCGTAAGGATCGATCAGGATGCAGGCGCTGTGGCGGCGGATCAGCCCAGCAATCATGTCGGCAAGCCTAGGGTCTTGCTGGATATGCGCTAAATAAGGCCAAACCTGCGCCGCGCTGTCCCGCAGCCACATGGCATGGATATCGCCGGTAATCACAAAGGTATCTGGCAAATTGTTTATTGTTTTAAACACCACGGTGGTGGCTAGGGTGTTGGGGTAGCACTGGCGGAATAAGCGCTCTAATGCGGGATCAGCGATGTGCTGGCTGATGTTTTCGATATGGTCGTTGACGCGGTGCTATGGAAATTTTGTGGCTGCAAGGGATGGCTCGGCTATGGAAAGGTTTACGGTACTTGCCAGGGACTGCCAAAAGTAGTCGGCGCGGGTATAGGTATTTATATCATTCAGGTGGCACTTCAGCGCTGTAGCATCCCCCCTGGTAAAAGGGGATGGAGGGGGGCTTTTTGCATTGGCGTGTGCTTTTTATATCAAAAGATGAAGTGCCCAATCCCCCCTAGCCCCCCTTTTTCAAAGGGGGGAATACATCAAGATGATCTCGGTACCGGTACTCGCGGAGTACCCGCAGTCAGGATGTGAAATTAGCTGTTTTTAAGTAACTACCTTACAGCTGATTCACCTTGTGCTTTCTCAGTCTTCCGTCACCTTGCCATT
>NZ_UGHR01000008.1 GCF_900451195.1 Iodobacter fluviatilis | reverse complement strand
ACGATAACAATCAGCGTGACTTTGATTTCAAAATCATTCATAAATTTGTATGCGAGCCGCCCTCCTATCCCTCGTCTGTCCCTCTGAATGATTTCCTTGGCACCAAAGGCAGCACCTATTTACTTTCGTTTATCAGCCTGGGCAAAATCAAAGCACGCGGCCAATACCGCAATTATTGCCATGTGCTCGATTTCGATGAATTTGTCGACCTATACCGCCGCGTACAAATCCCCTATTACGAAGAAGCACGCAGAAAATTCAACAATCCTCAATTACTGGCCGATATGGAAGACGCCAGCGAAGTTCACCCTTATCAGGAAGATGTGCTGAAGCAGATTATTGAAAAATACTAAGCCTCATTACTCCAATATCTATCTATAACGGCAAGCTATATATCAGCGCTCTAGCTGCCCATGATGATCCATTCGCCCATAGCAAAAAAATGTTTAATGGCAAACCGTACACCAGAAAATGGAAGCCAATATCCCCGCTGGCGAACCAGCAGTTCAAGCACTCATCCGCCAATGGTTTACGCTGTTTCAAATGCGCATTGGCAGCAACCCTGCAACCCTCAGTAAAATCCGACTAGCCTATAAACAAGAACCCGCTTTACTGATTGGCCCTTTGGGTCACCGATAAAATGCTAGCCTTCATCCGCAAATCCGCCACTACGCTAAAAAGCGAGTAACTGACTTTGCGCCTAATAAATCAAGCTCAACCCAAGCAAAATCCATCCATTTTATACAGCAGAAATCGCTGACATTTCATGATCTATTTATAATGACAGACACACCCTGTCTTTAAGCCCCCCTTCCCTACAAAGGCCCCTCACTGGATTACCGCAAGCACGTTTTTAAGGCGATGGATTACATCAGCCAGCATCTTGAGCAAAACCCGACGCTGGATGAAGTAGCGGGAAGCGCTGCGCTCTCTCGCTTTCATTTTCATCGAATTTTCAAGGCCGTTGCGGGGGAGACACTGGCTAACTTCACGCGTCGTTTACGGCTGGAGCGCGCGGCGGGGCGCTTGCTTAGCAGCCCAGCCATCGACATCACCACTTTAGCCATGATGTATGGATTTTCTAGCGCTCAAAATTTTGCTAAGGCTTTCCGCCAGCACTTTGGCACCACGCCTTCTGACTATCGCCTGCAAGCTCAGCAGAAGCGCAAGATTGGAAACGCCCGCAGCGTGGAAGATGATTATGATCGCTGGGTCAAGACATGGGGCACGGGCCCCGAGCAATTTAACTTGCTACAAAATGTGCGTATCGAGCAGGTAGCCGCTTTTCAGGTGGTATATATGCGCCAACTGGGTTGCTATGGCAGAGAGAGATGTGAGCAGGCGCATCGTGATTTGCTATCCCTGCTTGGGCAGAGCGATGAGTTCACCCCAGCAGGCACGCTAAGCCTGTACTGGGATGATCCAGAAATCACTGAGCCAACACACTGCCGAACTGATGTTTGCATCAAGCTTAATGGCGTGATTCCGGCAGAGCGGCGGCTTGCGATTCAGAAGGTTACGGCGGGCCGATACGCTATTTTTAGCTTTGAGTGCAATGAAGCCTCGCTGCCCCTTAGCTGGGAAATTGCCTTTCGCTATTTAGTGACAAAAGGCTTGGCTTGTGCGGATTTACCCTGCTTTGAGCGCTATGACGCAGCAACCAATACGGCCCGTGATCACTACGCCTTCGACATCTATATCCCGCTAACTTCGCGCTAGCGGGGCTCTCTTCACAATCAAGCTCAACCCTGCGCACATTCGCCGGGCGAGCGGAGCTACGCCAATGAAACGCCTTTCACTTCTTGCATCCTGCCTATTGATCATCGGCTCACCCAGCACTTGGGCGGAATCCTCGCGGGCTATTCTTTCTGGGGGCAGCATCTACAGCGCCGATGTGAGCAACCTTCACCCCGAAGCGGTAGGCATTGCAGATGGCCGGATTGTGGCCGTTGGCTCACGCGATGCTGTTGAGCAGCAAATGGGCAAAACCACGCCTCATATCGATCTTGCAGGGAAATTCCTTATGCCTGGCTTAATTGATAGCCATGTACATGCTGCCTTTGCTGGCTTTCAAGAAATGACCGTGCATTTTCCTAGCGATCTGAACACTGCAGAACAAATCCGCAGTTTTGCCAGCCAAGCCACTAAAGATGCCAAGCTAATGCAAGGTAATGTGCAGCTTTTTACCAGCGTATCCCTTGAATACTGGAATCATATCGAGCTACTGGAACAAGTTTTTAACGCAGCCGCCTATCGCAATATTCCGGTTGTCCTTGCCGGATCTGATGCCCACACAGGCTGGGCCAATCAGGCAATGCTTAAACAAGCGGGCCTGCTGGCATCTGTAGGGACCAAAAAGTCTGCCACACCCAATGATGGCTTTACCCGCCGCAAAGATGGCAGCCTCAACGGCTTTGCCTCTGAAGGAGGCTGGGATCGCATTCTAAAAGCCATGCCCAAGGTAAGCGACGCGCAAATTGGCGAAGCAATCAAGCTGGCGGCTTGCCAGCTCAATCGAGTAGGCATTACCGCGTGGATGGATCCTGTCAGCAATATCCGCCCTCTCTCTCCCGCCTTTAGCGCCGCGCCTACTCGCAAAGATACCGGCCTGCTGCCTGCCTATACCGAGCTAGCCCGTAAAGGAGAATTAAACGGGCATGTTTCTGCACTGGCCTTGGTTGGCATTCATGCTAAACCCGCCATCATCGACGATGTGATGGCGCTAAAGCAGCAGTTTTCTGGCACTAGCGATGTCAACCTGATCGGCATCAAAATCTTGCAAGATGGCGTGATCGAATTTCCATCGCAAACTGCCAAGCTTAGCCAGCCCTACCTCAATCGCCACGACTATAGCGGACTAAAAGATCTCAAACCGACGCGCTTTAACGAGCTCATCCGCCGAGCCGATGCCCAGCATCTGATTACCCACTTTCACGCCATTGGCGATCGCGCCGTCAGCGAAGCGCTGGATGCCATCGCCTATGCCAGACAGCACAATCCAGACCATAGCACCCTGCACAGCATCACCCATTTACAAATTGTGAGCCCTGAAAGCGTGGCACGCTTTCAGCCGCTTAATGTAGCGGCGTCAATGCAGTTTCTTTGGTCTGGTAAAGATTTCTCCAGCACATCCCTCATAGAAAACATCGTCCCCGCCCCTCTGCTCACACGACTTTACCCAGCAGGCAGCCTGATTCGCAGTGGCGCAATTGTGGCCGGAGCCAGCGACTGGCCCGTCTCCAGCCCCAATCCCATGCTGGCAATGTACACAGCGCTGACCCGACAAGGCGACTTAGGAGAACTCGCCCCTGCCGATGAAAAAATCAGCCGCAGCGACGTCTTACAAGCCTACACCCTCAACGCAGCCAAGCTGATTGCCCAAGATAAAAACGTCGGCTCGTTCAGCGTTGGCAAAAGTGCCGACTTTGTACTGCTAGACAAAAACCTAGAGCAAATCGACCCTAGGGAATTCACCCAGACCAAAGCAATCTGGACCATGTTTAAAGGCCGAAAAGTATTTGAAGCAGAGCGCTGCTTGTAATAAACAAGGCCCGCTGTGTGCGGGCCCTGTTTAAAAAAATATGGGAGTGGATAGTCCACAGAATGAGGCGGAAGGCGATGAGAAATTAAGCAAGGCTATGATGTTATTTATCTCCCCCACAAACCTCAAACACCACGCCCCGCAGCCAGCGATGTGCGGGGTCGGCCTCCATGCGGGGGTGCCAGAGCATAGAAATGGTGATTTCTGGAGCAGGGAAAGGCAGGGGGAAGCGGTACATTCCATCGCTCAAAGCCTGTGTGTGGTGCTTGGACACGGTGGCGATTAGGTCTGTGGATCTGGCGAGTGCCAGCGCTGCGGAAAAATCGCTAACGATGGTGGTGATTTCTCGTGTGAGGCCCAGTGGCTGCAAAGCCTCATCGACCAGCCCCCTATCCAGCCCGCGCCTTGAAACCAGCACATGCTGGCCGCTGGCAAATCGCTCGGGAGTGATGTCCACTTGGCTAAGCGCGTGCCCCATGCGCACCACGCCGATAAAGTGATCCCTAAACAGGGCTCGAGTGCGCACTTCAGGGCCAGTGGTTTCACTAATCACGCCGGTTTCTAAATCAACCGAGCCATCCCTCAGCGAGGCGCTGTCTTTATTTAGCTTTTGCACAAAACGCAGCCGCACGCCGGGTGCCTCTGCGCTGATGCGGGCGATCAGCGCGGGGCCAAAGTTCTCTACAAAGCCGTCGCTGCTTCTTAAGGTAAAAGTTCTGGCTAGCTGCTTAAGATTGAGTTGACCGGCAGGGCGGAGCACGGCTTCTGCATCTTGAACGAGCTGGCTAACTTGCTCCCGCAGCGCCAGTGCGCGCGGCGTAGGCACAAGGCCGCGCCCAGCTCTGACGAGTAGCGGGTCGCCCATTGTCTCCCGCAAGCGTGCCAAGGCACGGCTCATTGCCGATGGGCTAAGCCCAAGTCTTTTGGCCGCTTTCGCCACACTGCCCTCGGCCAGCACCGCATCAAGGGTAATCAGCAAATTGAAATCTGGTGTCGTCATCGCTGGATATTAACCTAATTTGCTATGGCGTTAAACGCATTAACAAGGTGCAGACCACGCGTCTTCCGCCTTATCAGGCTAAGGGCTATCTTGCAGGGAATGGCTTTTGTGGGGCGGATTAAACGCAATCCTATCGACTTAAGGGGAATTCGTAGCTTGGGTTAGCGGGCTTTATCGCGTAACCCAACATTCTGTTTACGCTGAAGTGTTGGGTTACGCTGGTTTATCCGCCCTAAAATCGGCGAATAAACCAGCTAACCCAAGCTACAAAAGCATCCTTTCCCGTTGGTTTTTCTTAAGTTGACAGGATTGGGGTGAAACCCACCAGGCTTTGCCACGAAATACGATGAAAACGGCGGATTTCACCCGCCCTGCGATGGTTCGATGTTTGCAAACGCGTAGCGGGATGCATGGCAAACATCTTCATAACCCTTAAGGTGCTCATTTTGAAACCATACCCACCCAATCCAGCCGTGATGCAAAACGCACCCTCAACCCGCTGGATACTCGCCAGCCTGTCGCTGGCTATTTTGCTGCCATCGCTGGGCACAAGTATCGCTAATGTGGGCTTGCCTGCTTTGGCGCAGGCGTTTAACGCGACTTTTCAACAGGTGCAATGGGTGGTGATCGCTTACTTACTGGCGATGACCACTTTGATTGTCAGCGTAGGCAGGCTGGGGGACTTGGCCGGGCGCAGGCGGCTGCTTCTGGCGGGGATTTTGCTGTTTACGCTTGCTTCCATCCTGAGCGCCATTGCACCCACGCTCAATGGGCTGATTGCTGCGCGTGCCGTTCAAGGCCTAGGGGCCGCCATGATGATGAGCTTAGCCATGGCTTTTGTGGGCGAAACGATTCCAAAAGAAAAAACCGGCAGCGCTATGGGCCTGCTGGGGAGTATGTCGGCAGTGGGCACGGCGCTGGGGCCATCACTGGGCGGCATGTTGATTGCGGGGCTAGGCTGGCAGGCGATATTTCTAATTAATATTCCGCTTGGCATATTGGCGTTTGTGCTGGCGCAGCACCATTTACCGCTTGACCGGCCTACTGCCCAGCCCCCTCGTTTCGATCACCTTGGCACGCTCTTACTCGCCTTCACACTTGCGGCGTATGCACTGGCAATGACGATGGGACGTGGCCATTTTGGCCTGCTAAATGTGGCCTTATTATTGGCTGCTGCTTGCGGAATGGGCCTATTTATTTATACAGAAAAAAACACCACCGCCCCTCTGATCCGCCTGGATCTATTACGCAATGCGGCCTTAAATACCGGCCTTGCCACGAGCGCACTGGTCGCCACCGTGATCATGGCCACGCTGGTGGTGGGGCCATTTTATCTGTCCCGCGCATTTGGGCTGGATGCTGCTCATGTGGGTATGGTGATGTCCATCGGCCCCATCGCTGCCGCGCTAAGCGGTGTGCCTGCTGGCAAAATATCAGATCACCTGGGCACTCTGCCCTCCAGCCTGATCGGGCTGAGCAGCATGGCGGGCGGTTGCTTGGCACTGGCTCTGCTGCCCGCATCATTGGGCGGCTATATTGCCCCCATGGTGCTGATCACCAGCGGCTACGCGCTGTTCCAAACCGCAAACAATACCGCCGTAATGAGCGGGATGGGCAAAGATCAGCGCGGGCTGATTTCCGGCCTGCTTAATCTGAGCCGCAACCTTGGCCTGATCACCGGCGCATCCCTGATGGGCGCGGTATTTGCCCTAGCAGCAGGCACAAACACCTTGAGCAGCGCAAGTCCCGAAGCGGTGGCTCACGGCCTGAAAATCACCTTTACTCTTGCTGCAGGGCTGATTTTAATTGCGCTTGTGATTGCGATTAAGGCTGGGCAACATATCGAGCGCAAAGGCCAGCTCACAGCGCATTAAGACGGCTCGTTTCCATCATTAATGTTTCTTTTTAGCCTTATAAAGCTAAAAAACTCGAGTTGATCTCTCTGCTAAACCGCCTATCTGTGGCGGATGAAGCCGCATAAGCCACGCACCGTGCGTCCCCCTTTGGCGAAGGCGGGCTGAGGTAATCCTATCCACTTTAAACAGTTTAACTTAGCAAAACACACATCTTGAACCACAAAGAGCACAGAGAAAAACAACTTAGGCACTGAACTTTTATAGGGTGTACAACGACGCAGTCAGAGCGCAGAAATCGGTGCGCAAGAAAAACGACTTGCACACCCTATAAATGCATAAGCATCCCCTCAACTATATTTCAACATTGAGCGCAGACATGCCTTTTACAGAGGGGGAGGCTATCAAAACTGCTTAAATAAACGGCATCAGGGCTTATGCGATAGATGACGAAATAAAGCAAAGCTTATTCGCCGGTCTACTCATCCATGCTATCCCCCCTTACTTCACCAACACCTGCCCCATCATCCCCTGCCCTTCATGCTCCAAAATATGGCAGTGGAACATGCGTAAGCCACGGTGTTGCTGGGTGATTAAAATGCGGGCGCTTTGGTAAGGTTTTAGGTTGAAAGTGTCTTTATATGCCCGCCACGGCGCGGGCGTGGTTTTGCCTTTGAGCGTGGTATCCAACACCTCAAACTGCGTGCCGTGAATATGAAAAGGATGATCCATATGCGAATCATTCACGATCTCCCATAGCTCGGTATCACCAAGGCGGCTATGCAAATCAACCCGCTGCATATCGTAGCTTTTGCCATTCACTAAGAATTGCATGCTGTGTTGGCCGCCTTCCATGCTCATCACCTCGCTAAATACCACGCGTTTCTTGGCTACGGGTTTGAGCTTAGGCGGCAGGGTGCGTAAGCGCTCTGGCAGTTTGGCAACGCTGTCCTGGGTAAATTGGATGCTGGCCAGCTTGATATCTTGCTCAGGCGCTACCCTGCCCATTTTGCTTCTATCGTAAGCCAGTGCCATCAGACTGACGCCCCCAGCTGGCCCTGCAAGCACCCATTCGGCCCGCTCACCGGGTGCCAGCAGCAGCTCGTCCACGACTTGCGCCCGCTCTAAAAGCCCACCATCGCTGCCTACTACGATGATTTTTCTGCCAGGAATGCTAAGCCGTAAATAGCGGGCACTGCAGGCATTCCAGATGCGCCAGCGCTGAGTCTCGCCCACGGTAATCACCGGCTCTCGCTGGCCATTAAGCAAGACAAACTGCCCTTCGCGGCCATTCATCCAGTCGTTCATATTGTTATCTGGAATACTGGCGTCACTTGCTAAGCGCAAATCAGAAATCACCAGATGCTGCTCGGGCAAATGCCCCAACACATCGTTTTTAGCCCGCACAATAAAAAGACCCGCTAAGCCGCGATACACCTGCTCAGGTGTATCACCATGCGGATGCGGGTGATACCAATATGTGCCTGCAGATCCGATCGGCAGGGTAAAGCGATAAAGCCGCTCTCCCCCTGCTGGCACGGCATCTTGCGGGTTACCGTCTTGATCGGCGGGCACCGGCATGCCATGCCAATGCAAGGTGGTAGCCTGTGCCAGCTTATTGATAAAGCGAATTTCCACCGTATCGCCTTCAAATGCCTCGATCAGCGGCCCTGGAATGCTGCGGTTATACGCCCAGACCACGGTTTTTTTACCCGGCACCAGCTCTGCTTCAAAGGGCTCGGCGGTCACCGTCGCCGCAAGCACGGACGGTTTTGTGCTGAGTGTAGGCAAGAGGAATAAAGCAGCATGGGGCTTGCCAGCAGGCAGAGCATCTAGCGGCAGCAGGCTGATATTATCCGGGGCCATTTTCTGCGGCATGGCAGGTGTGCCTGATGCGTGGCCCGCATGTGCGCTGTGATCCATCGCTGCCCATAGCGAATTTGAAGCCAAGGCAAAACCCGCCGAACCTAAAGCGGCTTGCAAAAAGTGTCTGCGATTCATCTTATGCCCCTTATTCTACTGAGAATAATTTTGGCTCGGCCGCATTGCCCAGCTGATATATCTTTAAAGTGCCTTTGATTTCCGGCCCCATTCCTGGTGAATTTTGTGGCATCCCCGGCGCGCTAATCCCTGCAATAGACGGCTTTTCACGCAGTAATTTTTGAATCGCCGCCACCGGCACATGGCCTTCTACCGTGTAATTGCCAATGCGGGTGGTGTGGCAACTCGCCAGATTGGACGAGCCATCTTGCGTTTTAATCGCCGACATATCGTTGCTATTGATGGCGTTGACTTTAAAGCCATTTTTTTCCAGATATTTCACATATTCTTCGCAGCAGCCGCAAGAGGGGCTTTTATACAAAGTCGCGTTAATCGCCGCCAGCGCAGGCTGAGCCAATAACATTAAAGCAAGAATAGATAATAATTTTTTCATGACAGACACCCATAAGCCAGCCAGCCGCAAGCGGCCTGCAATGGCAGATTATTCAAACATAAATTGAAAACGAGAACCGCTACAAGTCAGTAGCAAGAATTCAAGCTAATTTGGGCGGCTTTTCGGGGGATTTGAGCGGGGGATCAGGCAGGAGCAACTCAGCTACGGCATTGAATACCGGCGGCAATAAAACGGGGGGCGCAAAACTAAAAGCGATGGGCAAGCCCGTGTAATGACTCATGCAAGACTGTAGGCAATCAGCCATTAACAACGATTGATCCATCTGGCATTTTTCAGCAGTGGGCATTTGCATCATGTGGCAAGCCTTGCCGGGCACAGGCGCAACCCAGCCTGCCATGGCCGTATTCAGGGCCAAGACTGACAGCAACAAAAAGACAAGCCACACTTTTTTCATAAAATTGATTGTATCACTGCAAGATTTGATCGCCAGTTTAAAAAGTAACACTGAGCTTACATTTAAAACAAACCATTAAGACCGGATACCCTTAGAGAATTTCAGCGCTTTCCACCCGAAACAACTCGCAAGCACCCGCGCCAGTATCATCCCGCGTCAGCGAAGATTGCCAGCGCCAGCCATCGGGCGCACTTACTTCAACAAGCTTACCGTGCAATCGAATGATTTGACCTGGCCTGACCGCTTTCAATATTTTTTCGATCTGAGCATCTGCCGGAATCATGTGCATATTGGCGCTATGACTTGCGATCTCCGCAGGCGGGCGTGGTGGCTGATCTTCCCAACGATAAAAGTAAAAACGATTGCTCTGAGAAATATTTAATTCAGACAAAACTTCCGAATCAGACATCGGTCCCCAGCCCAGAGCCAAATCGACTGGCGACAAATCCGCTTCGCGGCCACTGGAGTACATCTCTTTAGACAATACACGGGCTTCAATAGCAAAATCCGCGAGGGCCTTGATCGTGTAATTATCTTTCTGCCAGACCTCACCACGATCAAGCATGCTTTGCAGGGGGTCTGCCTGCACCAAAACGCCATTGGCCTGATGAACCGGCTTCTGTGCGCGATGTTGGCATTGATGCCAAGCGCCCAATACAATCACCACAACAAAAAACCAGCGCCAGGAAAACATGAGTGCCCTTACTGAAACAGAGGCCTCATCATACCAAAGCCACAGATCACTTTCGCTATTTGTCTCTGAGCCCCACAGAAAGCACTTACCCTTTCAGCTCTATTAAAAAGAAGATTCCTATGCAACTCTTCGGTAGCACCGATTCCGGTCATTCTTACAAAGTTAGATCTTTTCTGCTTCTAACAAACACGCCCCATGATTACCAATGGGTTGATTTAAGTAATAAGCCATCAGCATTTCTAGCCATCAGCCCCTTTGGCGAAGTGCCGGTATTGCTTGATCAGGGGCGGATTTTTTGCCAATCGAATGCCATTCTTATTTATCTGGCACAAAGAAGCGGGCAATTCACAGGCGGGGAAGAATGGCAAGGCGCGCTGGAATGGCTATCTTGGGAGGCCAATCGAATTGGCTTTAGCCTGCCCAATTACCGCTTTGCCCTGCATTGGCAGCCCCAGCCGCCGGAAGTGATGCGCTATTTACAGCAGCGCGTATTGGCTGATTTAAATACGCTGAATGAAAAACTAGCGGTGCGGGAATTTCTTTTAAAATCAGGACTAAGTATTGCCGATATCAGCTGCTCGGCCTATTTATTTTGGCTGGATCAAATAGGAGTTGATGTGGCTGATTATCCAAATATTAAACGCTGGCTGGCGGCAATTTGCCAGTTACCCGGCTGGTGCCATCCTAATGAGGCGATGAAGAGGATACCAAACCCTGATTAAATTTAACTTTATATGGTAAAACCAGCAAAATAAGTGCTTTAGCAGTGGTAGCTTTAGCCGCGAAAGCTCCGCCTGTAACAGTCGCGGCTAAATCCACTGCTAAGGTTTTAAATAACTTGCAGCACCACTTTGCCAATATTTTGGTTATCTGCAATATATTGATGGGCCATCGCCGCTTCCTCCCAATTAAAAATACGATCAACCGTTACTTTTAATTGCCCGGCTGCAATGGCAGGTGCAATTTTATCCCTGAGCGCCAGAGCTAGTTTTGCTTTTACATTTAATGGCTGGGCTCTAAGGGTGGATCCGGTCAGGCGCTGGCGTTTCATTAAAAGCTGGCCCAGATTAATTTCTGTGCTAATGCCTCTTAATAAGCCAATCAATACAATTTGCCCGTCTGTATTCAGGCAGGCCTGATTTTTTGCTAGGTAATCCCCGCCTACACCATCCAGAATCAAATCCACCCCGCCCGCCTCTTTCACGACGCTGGCAAAATCTTGCTGCTGGTAATCCACCACCAAATCAGCGCCTAGCTGGCGGCAAAATTCCGCTTTCTTCGCACCGCCTGCCGTCGTTGCCACCCAAGCACCCAGATATTTAGCCAGCTGAATACTGGCCGCGCCCACGCCACTGGCCCCAGCATGAATCAATACCCTCTGGCCCGCTTTTAGCTCGCCAATTTCGACTAGATTAAACCATGCTGTCATCCACACTTCGGGCAGGCTAGCTGCATCGCTAAAAGACAAATGAGCTGGCTTTTTAATGGCAAGCGCAGATTCCAGCAGGCAAAACTCGGCATAAGCACCACCGCCCACCAAACCCAAAACTTCATCGCCCACGGCAAAATCAGCCACGCCCTCGCCCAGCGCCTCTACCACACCGGCGACTTCCAGCCCCAGAATATGTGAATCGCCTGCTGGCGGCGGATAGCGGCCCGCGGCTTGGGCTAAATCAGCGCGATTAATCCCTGCTGCGTGTACACGAATGAGTAATTGCCCGGCTGCAGCTTTTGGCAATGCAGCCTCCCCCAGCAATAAAGTTTGATTTTCTTGAATGACAGCGCGCATAGCAACCTGCTTATTGAGAAGAAAAAAGAGAGATCGCTGACCTCTGCCCCAAAGATGGCGACGAAAAGCTGAAAATCAATTGCCAGCGCCCTGTCAGTTTTTCATTACAAAATAATTGCTGTTTTAAATGGGATTTATTTAAAAAATATTCTATGACGTAAGCAAGCAGATAAAACACACGTTTAACTCTGTTTTAAACGCGCCGCTCTGGCGCTCTGATACGCTAAATATCATGAGGATTTTAGAATGAAATTTGTGCTGAAATGCTTCGCTCTGCTGTTCTCTCTTGCTATGCCAGCCCTTGCAACGGGCTACACCGAAACACGTTACCCCATCGTTTTAGTCCATGGTTTATTTGGTTTTGATCAGCTACTGGGGGTCGATTATTTTTATAAAGTACCGCAAGCCTTACAAGCTGATGGGGCCAAAGTCTTTGTAGCGCAAGTTTCAGCAACGAATTCCAGTGAGCTACGCGGCGAGCAGCTTTTAGCGCAGGTAAAGCAAATCTTAGCCATCACGGGGGCAGGCAAGGTTAACCTGATTGGCCACAGCCACGGTGGGCCAACCACACGCTATGTGGCATCGGTAAGGCCTGATTTAGTAGCATCCGTCACCAATATTGCGGGGGTAAATAAGGGCTCTAAAGTAGCCGATGTGGTCAGAAAAACCGCAGCGCCCGGTACGGTCAGCGAATCGGCGGCGATATTGATCGCCGAAGGGCTGGCCAAACTGATCGGCTTGGCCTCCAAAGATGGCTCTCTCCCCCAAAACGCCAATGCAGCGCTCGATGCACTCACCACTCAGGGCTCAGCCAAATTCAACGCCAAATTTCCCGAAGGCCTGCCGCTAGGAGCTTGCAATGAAGGGGCTTATCAGGTGAATGGCGTGCGCTATTACTCCTGGAGCGGTGCCAGCCCGGTCACAAATATTATTGATGTTAGCGATGCGGCGATGGGGCTGACTTCACTGGCTTTCAATGAAAAAAATGACGGGCTGGTTTCATCCTGCTCCAGCCATTTGGGCCAAGTGCTGCGTGATGATTACCAGATGAATCACTTGGATGAAGTGAATCAATTTGTGGGCATTGTCAGCTTATTTGAAACCAACCCGGTCAGCGTCTTCCGCCAACATGCTAACCGCCTGAAAAACGCAGGCCTCTGATGCTGCGCTGGCTCTTTGCAGGCATGGCCGCCACCGTTTTTTTGGTGGCGGCTGCGGCATGGTCACTCAAACCCGCCCCGGCCAGCCACACGGCGCTTCCACCAGCAAAGCCATCAATTGCCTTTGCGCCTTCTTTATCCGGCACAGAGGCCGATGGAGAAATCGCACAAGGCAAGGGTGATTTGCAGCTGAATCAGGCGCTGTTAATGCGCTTTGATTATTATCTGTCCGCCACAGGAGAGCGCCCGCTGGCCGACATCATGGCCCAAATCGGGCGGGATTTAGACCATGAGTTAAAACCTGAAGCCGCCAAAGAAGCACGGCGAATTCTGGCGCAATATCTGCAGTTCAAACGGGCCTTAGGCGAGCTGGCTAAAAACCCTGCGATGGCAGGACAAAACCTAGAAACCATTCGTTTGCGTCTCACGGCCATCCAAGACACACGCAGCCGATTTTTTAGCCGCCAGGAAATCGCCGCCTTATTTGGTGAAGATGATCAGCAGGATAATCTGCTGCTGGAGCGCTTAGCCATCAGCCAGAATGCCCAGCTAAGTACCGCGCAAAAAGTGCAAAAACTTGCGGCACTCGACGCCCAGCTCAGCCCCGCCGCTCAGCAAGCCCGGGCAGAGCTGGTGCAACACCTGACACTGGCGGCACGCATTGATAACGCCAGGCAAGCCGGGGCCAGCGCCGGGCAAGCCGGGGCCAGCGCCGGGCAGCTGCATCAAATACGCAGCCAAAGCTTAGGGGAAGAAGCCGCAAACCGCCTTGCCGCTTTAGACAAGGAGGAAAGCCAGTGGCAGAGCAAAATAGAGACTTACTTAGCCGCAAGAAATAACGCAATCAGCACCCTGCCCCTTGCCGAGCAAAATACTGCCGTGCAGAAATTGCGCGATCAGTATTTCTCGGTGCAGGAGCAAAAACGTTTGGGGGCGTTTGAGTAGGGGCCGTTAGAACGCGGATATGGCGTAATAAAACCCAAATTTTGAAGCACAGAAGACATGGCGTTTTACGGAGAAAAACATGGATTGAATTAAGTTGGTTGGTTGTGAGTATTTTAAAACCCAGCAATTAGTATTCTTATCGCAGCTGGTGTGGTGGCACGGGGCTTAAATCTCCCCTTGAAACACGCCGGAGCGAGGAACAAGCGGGGCGGGGGATCGCTTGGGAGCGAGGCAGCGAGCCAATCCCGCCCGCCGCCGACCCGATTGTCCGCAGTGCAGGGGCCTTCGTGTTTCGTGGGGTGGCCTTCTTTGGCTTCGTTTCTTGGCCACACAAGAAAGGAAGGTCCCGCGGGACGCCCGCACCTAAATCAACGTGCCGAAGGCACTAAAAAGAAGATCACTGCATAGCATCAGTCTATAACCAGAAAACTAAGTCTCACTAATCCCCGTCAGCTGTGCCGCAATCGATTGATGCGGCAAGGCTAGGTATTCCTCTGCCTGCATTTCGGTTAAACGGCTGGCGGTGCGGAAGAATTCGCTGGCTTGCACGCCATCCTGGTAAAGATCATCCACGGGCACTTCTGCAGAGATAATCAGTTTTACGCGGTGGTCGTAAAACACATCCACCAGCCAGGTAAAACGCCGCGCCTCAGATGCCTGATGACTGGCCAGCTTAGGAATATCAGACACAATCACGGTGTGATAGGTGTGCGCAATTTGTAAATAATCGGCCTGCCCACGGGTATCGCCACAAATTGCAAAAAAATCAAACCACACCACGCCTGCAGCCACTCGCTTCGCTTTAATGGTACGGCCTTCGATTTTTAGCTGGGGCAATCCGTCTTTGCTGGTGGCCATCGCCGAAAACAAGGCATCCAGCTCTGCGCTACTTTCTGCCGTATTAGGCGAGAGATAAGTTCTGGCCTGGGTGAGCGTGCGCATACGGTAATCATGACCACCATCCAGATTAAACACATCCAGCGTGCTATTGAGTAAAGCAATCGTGGGCAAAAAGTTATTACGTTGCAAGCCATGCGGATACAAGCCGTCAGGCGGGTAATTAGAGGTGGTGACCAGCACCACGCCGCGCTTAAATAAATGCTCCATCAAGCGGCCCAGAATCATGGCATCAGCAATATCGGACACATGAAATTCATCAAAACACAGCACCCGTACCGATTTGGCAATCTTACTGGCTACCGCCGCCAGCGGGTCAGTTTCACTTTTCAGCTGACGCAATTCATGATGGACTTCTTGCATAAACTGATGAAAATGCAGTCTTTTCTTACGCTTATAAGGCAGAGCCGCATAAAACGCATCCATCAAAAAGCTTTTACCCCGCCCCACGCCGCCCCAAAAATACAGACCACGCGGCAAATCGGGCTGCGGCAAGAGTGATTTACCAAACAAGCGGCTGCGCTTGGTTTTGAAGTGTAAAAGCTGATGGTATAGCGCATCCAGCCGCTCAATGGCATCGGCCTGAGCCGGGTCTGGAATAAAACTGGGGCTGGCACTCAGGCCTTGATACCAAGCCTTGGGGCTGGTTCCTTGCGTGGGCGGAGCAATGACATGCTGGGACATTACTAAAACCTGTCTGAGAACAAGCCTCGATTATAAAGCCAGCGCGTTATTTAGCCATTTGATTCTGTCTTTAAAACTTGTTGCTTTTCACTCTTCCTGCTCAAAAAGCGCATGCCGTTTTATCAGCAAGCGGGTACTGAGGTGAAATGGCCCAACAACACTTCTGTAGCGCGTTTTCGCTTGGGCTCATTTGCACCGGGTGACTCATCCTCACCCGGCCACTTCAATGATTACTCAGCATCACGATACTTTGCCATCAGCCGTACATAATGCGCGGCTGAATAATTGAAATTGGCCAGCTCGGCCTCATTCAATAAGCGTTTTTTCTCTGCCGGGCGGCCCATATACAACCAGCCCGATTCAAGACGGCGATTGGGCGGCACTAAAGAGCCCGCACCAATCATCACTCGGTCTTCAATCACCACTCTATCTAGCACTATGGTGCCCATACCAATGAGGCACTCATTGCCAATGGTGCAGCCATGCAGCATTACGCCGTGGCCAATCGTCACCCGCTCGCCAATCACCAGCGGCGCACCAGCCGGATCATCAGGACGTTTGTGGGTGACATGCAGTACGGCACAATCTTGCACATTACTGTCTTTGCCTATGCTGATTGCGTTTACATCGCCACGTATCACCGCGCCTGGCCATACCGAGGCATTTTCACCCAGCAGCACCTCGCCAATGACTTGCGCCGAATCGTGCACCCAGGCACCTGCTTTTACTTCAGGCTTGATGCCATCGAATACGCCAATCGCCATGATTTTTATCCTTTTTAAAAGCCTATTGTAAGTGATCACGCACAAGATATTACGAATAATATATTGCACATTACATAGGAATCATTATCATTATTACTTTATGCCATCGGTCTGAGACAATAAATGACACGTTTGAATCGACTTCTTTGCAGCGCTTTTGCAGCCAGTTTATTTGCAACTGCCTTACCATCTCAAGCTACAGAAATTACCAACAGCGCCGTACTCGAACACTATTCAAACGTGGTTTATGCCAGTTATAGCGACAGCATTGCTGCTGCCCGTGAAATGCAAGCCGTGATTGACGCCTTTTTAGCCGCGCCAAGTGCAGAAAGCCTTGCTGCTGCGCGCAAAGCCTGGCTGGCTGCCCGTGAATTCTATCTGCCAACAGAAGCTTACCGCTTCTACTCTGGCCCGATTGATGATGCCCAAGGGCCGGAAGCGCGAATCAATGCCTGGCCAATCGATGAAAGCTATATTGATTATGTAAAAGGCAAAGCCAAAGCAGGGATTATCAATAATCCTAAAGTGGCCATCACTAAAGACAAACTTAAATCCCTGAACGAAAAAGGCGGCGAAGAAAACGTATCCACCGGCTGGCACGCCATTGAGTTTTTACTCTGGGGCCAAGATTTTAATGCCAAAGGCCCGGGTGACCGTCAGTTCACAGACTTTATTGATGGTAAAGCGCCCAATGCAGACCGCCGCCGTCAGTACATGAAAGTGGTTACCGGCTTAATGATCGAAGATCTAGAAAACGTAGCCAAACAATGGATGCCTGCGGAACAAAACTACCGCAGCAAATTTGTCGCAGGGGATAAAGAAAGCCTGAAAAAAGCCCTCACGGGCTTGGGCGTGCTCACCCGTGGCGAGCTAGCAGGCCAGCGCATGGAAGTCGCGATGGATACCCAAAACCAAGAAGACGAACACTCCTGCTTTTCTGACAACACCCACCGCGACATCATTGGCGATGTGGTCGGCATGCAAAACGTATGGGAAGGCCGCTACACAGGCAAAGACGGCAAGACACTGGAAGGGGCCAGCCTGAAAGCACTGGTCGCACAAAAGAACCCTGCTGTTGCCGATCTGGTGAGTGCGGATATTCTCCAAAGCCTGAAACTGGCGAATGAAATTCAGGCTCCATTTGATCAGGAAATCATCGGTAAAAAAGATGCGCCGGGCCGCAAGCGGGTGCAAGCCGTAATCGACGCACTAAAAAAACAGGGTAAGGATCTGGTCGCAGCAGCCGAAACACTTGGCGTAAAACGACTGAGCACCAAGCAGCCTTAACCCCCCTCTTCAATGACCACCCTGCTCGCGTTCACCTGCTGGCAGGGTATTTGCTTTTTAGAGCCACCATGAAACCAACACCGCTCCGCTTTGCCCTTTTCAGTTCGGTTTTACTTGCGTCAGCCGCGATTGCCTACGGCACAGGCACATTAGCGCCGTTTGAAGAAGGTGAAGACCGCCCCGGTGGCGCAGCAGCCACCACAGAAGACCATGGCCGCAATGCTTTTTCTTTGGATGCTGAAGCCCTGAGCGAGCAGCAAAAAACCGATTTTGCTGTCGGCAATTCCTTCTTTAAAAAGCCCTGGGTTGCCGCGCCTTCTTCTACCACGGCCAGAGATGGCCTGGGGCCGCATTTTGTGGCCCGCTCCTGTGGCGCCTGTCATACCGAAGACGGCCGTGGCTCGCCGCCGAGCTTTACAAATGGCTTGCAAGACGAGCAGCCGCTGTCTTTACTCTTACGCCTGTCCATACCCGGCAATAAACCCGACCCGCGATATGGCGGCCAGTTTAATAATGATGCGGTCGATGGCGTAAAGCCCGAGGGTAAGGTTCAAATCACTTACCGTGAAATCGCAGGGCAATTTGCCGATGGGGAAAAATACAGCCTGCGCGCGCCCACTTACACGCTAACTGACCTAGCCTATGGCAAAACCCACCCTAAGCTGATGATTTCCCCCCGCGTGGCTCCGCAAATGATCGGTCTTGGCTTACTGGAAGCCATCAGCGGAAAAGATATTCTGGCCAATGCAGCAAGGCAAAAAGCCGAAGGCTTGGGCATTAAGGGGCAGCCCAATTATGTGCACGATGTTTACGCCAATAAAACCATGCTGGGCCGCTTTGGCTGGAAAGCCAATGTGGCCACCGTCGCCCATCAATCCGCAGGCGCATTCAATGGCGATATTGGCATTACTTCCAAGCATTTCCCTAAGGAAGAATGCATGCCAGCCCAGAAGGACTGCCTACGTGCACCCAATGGCGGCCAGCCAGAAATCAGCGACAAAACACTGGATAAAGTGATTTTATACAGCCGCACCTTAGCCGTGCCTTCTCGTCGTGATCCGCAAAACCCGGATGTGCTGCGTGGCAAGCAAGTCTTTAAAGAAAGTAACTGTGTAAGCTGCCATACACCCAGCTATACCACGGGCAACTTTAAACCTGTGCCGGTCTTATCCGCACAAAAAATCTGGCCCTATACAGACTTGCTGCTGCATGACATGGGAGCTGGCTTAGCCGATGGCCGCCCTGACGGGAAAGCCAATGGCCAGCAGTGGAAAACACCGCCGCTGTGGGGCTTAGGCTTAGTCCCTGCGGTGAATGAGCACAGCAATTATCTGCACGATGGTCGCGCCCGTAATTTAATGGAAGCCGTGCTTTGGCATGGTGGCGAGGCAGAAAACGCCAAACAAGCGGTGTTGAAATTATCTAAAGCCGACAGAGATAATTTACTGAAATTTTTGCAGTCGCTGTAAAGCACACACAAACCTGAATCTTGAACCATGGAGGATGTGGAGTTACACAAAGAAAACCAGTCATTTTAAATCGACATCAATGCAGCAAAAACACTGACCTAGGAGCGGATTTATCCGCGAATGCAGTACGATGAGCTACGCTTTCGCGGATAAAGCCACTCCTACAAGATGCGATTTAGAATTGCGGGAAAAAAATCTGCGTGCTTGCTTTCATGGTGAACGTTTAATTAAAAGATACGCCTTCCTTACACTAGGTACCCCCATGCAACTTAAACAATGCATCACCGCCGCCCTGATGATTTGCATGGCTCAAGCCTATGCGGAGCCCGTACTACCCTCGCCTGAATTTAGCGTGCGCTGGCTGGACGAAGCTTATTTGCCGCGCCATCAGGCCTTGGTCAAAGCCAGCAATGCCTTTGCCGCAGAGAGCAAAACCTTTTGCGCTGCCACAACAGAAAAAAACCTCGCCACCACCCGTAACGCTTGGAAAAAAACAGCCCTAGCTTGGCATGCAATGGATGCCGCCCCGGGCGGGCCAATCATTTTAGAAAGAACCGGCCGTAAAATCGACTTTTGGCCAACTCGTCCAGATGATATTGAAGCCATGATCCCCAAGGGCTTAGATGAGCGCAATGTAGGAGCCCGCGGCCTGCCCGCCGCCGAATACTTGCTTTGGGGCAATGGCGAGCCTAAAGCCCAATTGGCAAAGCTTAAAGCCAAAGAGCGCTGCCTTTATCTAGTGGGCATTAGCGAGCGTATTGTCAGCGACATCGCGCTGCTTAACGATGGCTGGGGCTATTACCGCGAACAATTGGGCGCAGAAAACCCATTTTTCCGCCAAAACTTACTAGCAGAAACACTCAACCTGATGCTGGGCGCACTGGATAGCCAAGCTAAACGCCTACCCAAAGAAGCGAGCCGGACCGCCTTTGCCGAATGGCGCAGTGGCACAGGTAAGGCCAGCTCTATGGCCGTACTCAACGCCATCGACAACACCTTATTTAGCCCAGGTGGAGGCATCGGCATTTTGCTGGCCGATAAGCCCGATATCATCACCAAAGTAAAACAAGCCCTTAGCAATGCAAAATCAGCCCAAGCCAGTATTCCAGAAGCATTCGACAGCCCCGCTGCCAGTGCAGCACGCAGCCATTATCTAGCCAGTATTAAGCAGCTGAAACACAGCATTGAAACCGATGTTGCCGAAGCTTTAGACCTGACTTTAGGATTGTCTGAGTCTGATGGCGATTAAGCTGAGCCGCCGCCGCCTGCTGCAAAGCCTAGCGCTCTTAGCCCTGCCACTGCCCGCCTGGGCAGCGGGTGAAGCAGCGCCAGTTTTACTCGCAGCCCAATTGGATAAACACTTTGGCGCAGTGGGCGGCTCGGCGATTGCCACACCCACGCGCGGCCACGGCATCATCCCCATTGCAGGCAAGGAAGCTATTTTATTAGCTCGTCGCCCCGGCTATTGGATGATGCGCATCAACTGGCAAACGGGAGAGATCGTCCGGCAAATCGCCGCCACAGAAAACCGTCATTTCTTTGGCCACGCCGTACTCAGCCCCGATGGCCGCACCCTGCTCACCAGCGAAAACAATATCCAGACTGGCCAAGGCATCATCGGTCTTTATCACCCGCAAACCCTGCAAAGACTGGGCGAGCTACCCAGCCACGGCATAGGCCCGCACGAGCTGCTGTTTATTGATTCCCACACACTGGCGATTGCCAACGGTGGCATCCTTACCCTGCCTGCGAGCGGGCGCGAAAAGCTGAATCTAGCCAGCATGCAGCCCAGCGTTGTGCTGCTAGCCTGGCCATCTGGGCAAAAGATCAGCGAACATAGCCTGCCCGACACAAACCTTAGCCTGCGCCATCTAGCACTCAGCCGCGATGGTGCGCTCGGCATCGCCATTCAGGCCGAATCCCCTACGGGCCAAAGCGTGGACGATGCGCCACTCCTAGCCATCTTGCGGGATGGGAAGCTGAGCATCGCTGAAACCGTGCTAGGCCTAGGGGGCTACGCCGCCAGCATCGCCGCCGTTGGCACGCAATTTATCCTCAGCTGTCTGGAAGGCAATGCGCTGGCTATTTGGGACAGCCAAGGCAAAGCCCAAAGGCAAAGCGGCCTGCTGCGCCCCGCAGGCATCGCCCCATGGAAAAACAAAGCCTATATCAGCACCGAGCTGGGCATCATTACCCTGCTTGACCCAGAAGACGGCACACTAACGCCGATCTCCAGCCACACCGGCATTAAATGGGACAACCACCTGATTTTGGTTTGAACGCCAAGTTATTCAGTGAACTAATGGCGTGATGGCTTGAAATAAAGGCAAATCGCTCGCATCTACGATACAAATACCCACACCACTACACACGAGCCAGCCGAATGACTAATCCTCTTCTTAATCTAAGCGGTCAATTACCCGACTATCCAAGCGTTAAACCTGAGCACGTCAGCCCAGCACTAGACACGCTTTTAGCCAGCTCTGCGGCCGCTGTTGCCGCTGCCGAGCAAGTGCAAAACCCGACATGGGCAAGCTTTGTCGAGCCACTGGATGCAGCGCTGGACAAACTCAACTTAGCCTGGGGCGTGGTTGCCCATTTGGAAAGCGTGGTCACCACACCAGAGTTGCGTGAGGTTTATAACGCCAATATCGCGCGCATTTCCAATTTTTATACTGAGCTGGGCCAGAACGAGCAGCTATACGCGCAATACAAGCTGATTGCTGCCAGCGACGAATTTGCCGACTACAACGCCGCAAAAAAAACCATTATTGAAGACACGCTCCGAGATTTCCGCCTGAGCGGTGCCGAGCTGCCCGAAGCACAAAAACAGCGCTTTGCCGAAATCGCCGAAGAGCTATCCGAGCTGACGGTGAAATTTGGCCAGAACGTGATGGATGCCACCGATGAGTGGGCTTTATATATTGAAGAACTGAGCGAGCTAGACGGCCTGCCGCAAGACTGGCTTTCAGCCGCCAGAAGCGCCGCCGAAGCGGACGGCAAAACCGGCTATAAAGTCACGCTAAAGCAGCCTAGCCAAGGCCCAGTGATGCAGTTCTGTAGCAACCGCAAGCTGCGCGAAACGGTTTATCACGCCAATGCCACCCGTGCCTCAGAATTTGGCCCGGCAGAGCGCGACAACGGCCCACTAATTAAGCGCATCCATGCCTTACGTACAGAAGCGGCGCAATTGCTGGGCTTTAATAATTATGGCGAAGAATCACTGGCCACTAAAATGGCCGATACGCCTGCCGAAGTGGCAGAATTCCTGCGTAATTTGGGCCACGGTGCCAAGCCTTTTGCGGCCAAAGATCGTGCAGAACTCAAAGCATTCGCTAAAGAACAGCTGGACTTAGACGAGCTGGCGGTTTGGGATTATGGCTTTGCTGCCGAAAAACTCTCCGAAGCCAAATATGCGTTTTCGGCCCAAGAAGTCAAAGCTTACTTTACCGAGCCAACGGTCTTATCTGGCCTGTTTAAAGTGATTGAATCCTTGTACAGCCTGCGCTTTGTGAAAGCCAGCGCGCCGGTGTGGCACCCAGATGTCAATTACTACGCCCTGCAAAACCTCGATGGCAGCGCCGTGGGTGGCCTCTATCTGGACCTCTATGCGCGCACCGGCAAGCAAGGCGGCGCGTGGATGAACGATGTACTGAGCCGCGATCGCAAAGGCGACGACGTACAAAACCCCGTTGCCCTGGTGGTGTGTAATTTCTCTGCAGGCGTCGATGGCAAACCGGCCCTCTTGACGCACGACGATGTGATCACCCTGTTCCACGAATTTGGCCATGCCCTGCATCATTTACTGACTGAAGTAGATGAATCCGGCGTATCGGGCATCAACGGTGTGGAATGGGATGCGGTCGAGCTACCTAGCCAGTTTATGGAAAACTTCTGCTGGGAATGGCAAGTACTGCCAGATCTGACCCACCATGTAGACAGCGGCAACGCCCTGCCACGCGAGCTGTTCGACAAAATGCTGGCGGCCAAAAACTTTATGAGCGGCAGCGCCATGGTGCGCCAAGTTTTACTCTCGCTCTTTGATATGGAGCTGCACGCCAGCACTGAAGCGATTGACGCCACCGCACAAAATGCCGCGCTGGTGGCCGAATTTGAAACCCCAGTCGCCCCTAGCTATAACCGCTGGTTTAACACATTTAGCCATATTTTTGCCGGTGGCTATGCAGCAGGTTATTACAGCTATAAATGGGCGGAAGTGCTGTCTGCCGATGCCTATTCTGCGTTTGAAGAAGCCGTTGCCGCTGGCAAATCGATTCTGGACCCCGCCACCGGCGCACGCTTCAGAAAAGAAGTCCTCGCCATGGGCGGCAGCCGCCCAGCCATCGACTCCTTCACTGCATTCCGTGGCCGTAAACCAGAAGTGGCGGCTTTGCTAAGACATAATGGTTTGAATTAAGGGAAGGGCTTGGGTTTAAAACCCAAGCTTCAAACCATGTTGTCATAAGTATTTGCATAAACTTGATACGCTTATCCCCCCTTTGAAAAAGGGGGGCAGGGGGGATTTCTTCGATGCTGGGCTTAAATTAGCAAAAAAACAAAAGCAAATCCCCCTTAGTCCCTAATGCCGTTCACTAAAGCCCGCAGCATGAGAAAATGGCGCCCCATTTTGATCGTCATTCCCGAGAGATTTTGTCGGGAATCCAGCTGCGATACTGGATCCCCGATAAGTACACTCGGGGATGACGGATAAGGTAAAGCCGCTTAATGTGAACGGCATTACCCTTAGTCCCCCTTTTACCAATGGGGAAGCTACAAGCAAAACCGGCGATAATTGGGGTTTAGATAGCCCCATTCAAAAAAAAAAAAACGGACCATCTGGCCCGTTTATTCACCTACCACCTCCTACTTCAAATACGCCTCCAAAAACCGAATCGTATGCCCGATCGAATAAACGCGGTTTTCGCGCTTGGCCGCGCCGTGGCCTTCGTCGGCAAACAGCATCAGCTCGGCGGGTACATTGCGCTTTTTAGCCGCATCGTACATTTGCACCGCTTCACCCACCGGCACACGCGGATCACTCACGCCTTGGATTAGCATCAGCGGAGCAATCAGTTTGTCGATGTGGTTAATGGGCGAGAGCTGGATTAAAGCATCCCGATCTTTGACCGGATCGCCATATTCAGCGATGCGCAGCGCACGGCGATAAGGCGCGGTGTTTTGCAAGAAGCTCATAAAATTGGAAATGCCCACGGTAGATACACCTGCATCGTAAGCGCCCGCAAACATCGTCATCCCTGCCAGGGTGGAATAACCACCGTAGCTACCGCCGATAATCCCCACCTTAGGCACTTGCCCACCCTTGCCCCATTTAGCGCGGATATAGCGCGAGGCGTCTTCGATATCGCTCACGACTTGCAAGCGTTTAGGGCCGTCGTCCATCGCCAGCCAAGCCTTACCGTAGCCATCCGAGCCACGCACATTTGGCTCGGCAAAAATAAACCCGGCATCCACATAGAGCTGTGCCACGGGAGAGAAACCAGCCTTGGTCTGCCCCTCCGGCCCACCATGAAAATGCACCACCACCGGGCAAGTCACCGTGGCACACTGGGCTGGCCTACGCACAAACATCGGAATCGGTGTGCCATCTCTGGCGGGATAAGTTTCCAATGTGGCTCTGGCAAAGCGCTGTGTATCGACTTCCGGGCTCATCGCCTGCTGCCACTGCTGCAGCTTGCCAGTCGCCCATTCATAGCGATAACTTAAGCGTGGCGATTTGGCCGTTTCAACACTGATCAGGCTAAAGCGCCCATCCGGGCTATGCCCGCTGATCATCACATGGTCGGCGTCTTTAAATGCGGGCAGCTTAATCGGCTGCAAATTGCTGGCATCGAGCGCAAAGCTGCGGATATAGCCCGCCTCATTCACGCTATAGCTGATATGCCTGCGTGATTTATCCAGATCAAAGCTGCTTACATCCCAGTTGATCTCTGGGGAAATGGCTTTAAACTGGCCCGCCTTCCATTGGTAAAGTCGGCGGAAATTGCCAAATTTTGAGGTTTGCACAATCAGCTCGTCAGCACCTGCGCCATAAGCAGCCTGATATTCTTCTTTTTCATTCTGGCCAAACAGCGGTTTTAGTTCGCCATTATTAAGCTCGTAATATTCTGCTGCCAGATTGGTGATGGTTTTTTCCAGCAAGATGCGCCCGTGGCGCTGATCTGCAATATTCCATAAGCCCGGCTGATCCAGCACCACCTGCTTGGTGCCGCTGGCAATGTGGTAGCGGTAAATGGTGTAGCTGTCTTTTTGCTTATCGTTGGCGCTGTAATAAACGTACTGATTATCATCAGAAACAAAAGCAAAGCGGGTTTGCACTCCAGCAATGTGCTGGATTTCTTTAAGTGCCCCGCCTGCTGCGGGCTGCAAATAAAGACCTGGGTTTTCTTCGCCCTTGCGATCGCGCTGAATCACCAAGGTCTGCCCATCTGGGCTCATGCCTGCAATTTGCGTGGCGTCTTCTCCACCTGTCATTTGCACGGGGAAACGCTGCGGGCCATCCAGACGCCACACTTGGCTCACCCCCGTTACCCGCCAGTTAAAATAAAGCCGTGTTGCATCGGGGCTCAAGAGGCCCGCAGATGGGCTGGAAATATCCAGCATGCTTTGAATGCGCCGTGATAAAGCGGGCTCAAGTGGCTTAGGGCGAAACGCTTCGAGGGTTTCTTTACTGACACTTTCCGCACCCAAACCCGCATAATCGGCTGCATAGACAGGGCTACTGAGCAAAACGCCCAAGAGCAAGGAGTGAATTTTCATTTGCTTCCTATTTAATCGTAACGTTTCTGATGAGCTCAGACCAAGAAATCTGCAGACAATGAGTGCTCGGCGTTTAAAAGCAGAGCACAGAGAAAACATAAAAGACCCGTATGTAATAAGGAAATGAGGCGCAAGGCATCTTCAGGAATAAATTACAGCAGAATAACCATTAACCCAGCCTGCTATCAGCCAGATTAAAGAAATATCGATCTTCCGGCAACTGCGGCAAGCAGCAAGAACGCGGCATACAGAGAGAACACAATGAGCTCAGAAAAACACCATCCGCTCAGCCTGATCAGCCAGCAAACACTGGCGCACTATCAGGCCAGTGCAGAAAGCTTTAAAGCAGGTACGGCAAACCATGATGTCAGCCAGAACATTACAGCGCTGCTGCGCCATATCCACACGGCTGCGCCTTGCGATATTCTGGATTTTGGCTGCGGCCCCGGTAGAGATTTAAAGCAGTTCGTGGCACTCGGCCATCACCCTGTGGGCTTGGACGGCACGGCACGTTTTGTAGAAATGGCCAAAACCGACAGCGGCGCAGAGGTGTGGCAGCAGGATTTTCTGGCGCTCAACTTACCAGCAGCCCGCTTTGACGGTATCTTTGCCAACGCCGTTTTATTCCACATCCCCAGCCAAGAACTGCCCCGCGTTTTAAGCCAGCTTCATGCCACTCTTAAGCTAGGCGGCGTGCTGTTTAGCTCCAACCCACGCGGCGATAATGTGGAAGGCTGGAATCAAGGCCGCTACGGTGCGTATTACAATCTGGAAACCTGGCAAAAGTATTTAATCGCAGCAGGATTTACCGAGCTGGAGCACTACTACCGCCCAGAAGGATTGCCGCGTGAACAGCAGCCTTGGCTGGCCAGCGTGTGGCGGGCGATTTAATCACAAATACCCACTGTTTAGCTGCGCTCCCCCGTTCTTTACTGGATAATCCCCCCTTTCTTTTGCCCAGCCACTCTTGCATGCACACACTTTCACAACTTCGCTCCGGGCAACTCAAAGGCATTAAGCGGCTGGATTTATCTTGTGGCCTGTCCACATTTCCAGATGAAATTTTCTCTCTGGCTGATTCCTTAGAGATACTTAATTTATCCGGCAATGCGCTATCCAGCCTGCCCGATGATTTGCCACGGTTAGAGCATTTGAAAGTGATTTTTTGCTCGGACAATCAATTCGATCATTTGCCCGAAGTACTGGGGCGCTGCAGCAAATTAAGCATGGTGGGATTTAAAGCCAATCAAATTCAAAAAGTCAGTGCCGCCGCCCTGCCCTCTGCGCTTCGCTGGCTGATCCTTACCGACAATCAAATCAGCCATTTACCAGATGAGCTGGGCCGGTGCCATGCCCTGCAAAAACTCATGCTAGCCGGTAACCGGCTTCAATCCTTACCCGATACGCTGGCAGCATGTACCAATTTGGAGCTGATCCGCATTTCTGCCAACCAGCTCTCTGCCCTACCCAACTGGCTATTGGGCCTGCCTAAGCTGGCATGGCTCGCTTTTGCGGGTAATCCCTTTTGCCATACTGCAACGGAGCAAGCTTCTTCGTCAGTCCGCTGGCAAGATCTCAGTATCAAAGAAAAGCTGGGTGAGGGCGCTTCAGGCCATATTTATAAAGCGCACTGGCAGCATGCCAATGGCTCACCAGTGGCAATCAAGCTATTTAAAGGAGCGCTTACCAGTGACGGACTGCCACAATGTGAAATGGCCGCATGCATTGCGGCCGGGCAGCACCCTCATCTTATTGGCTCTATTGGCAAAGTAACGGATCATCCCGATAATACCACCGCACTGCTGATGCCTTTTATTGATGAGCACTATCGCAATTTAGCAGCGCCCCCAAGCCTAGAATCATGCACGCGGGATATCTACGCTGAAAATCAGCGCTTTAAATTACAAACCACATTGAATATCGCTCTCAGTATTGCAGATGCAGCAGCCCACCTGCATTCCTCATGCATTTTGCATGGCGATTTATATGCGCATAATATTTTAATTAATGGGGAAGGAGAAACAAAGCTGGGAGACTTTGGTGCAGCGTCTTTCTATACCACCGGGCAAAAGCTGCTACAAAATATTGAAGTGCGTGCGTTTTCTTACCTGCTTGAAGAATTAATCAATCTCACAGACACACCAGATTCAGACGCCTTAAAACAATTACAAACGGACTGTGCACATCCCGATATAAATAAACGCCCTTTATTTGCATCAATCAAAAATCAGTTAAATGTGCTTTTGTCAGCAAACAAACAAGCCAATAACGAATAATCAGATTAATGATGCGGCTCTGATTCATCATCCGCAAATAAAACAGAAATATCAGGAAAAGAGAATTGAATTCGCAATAAAGCCCCTACAACAGCGGGGTCAAAATGCGAGCCACCGCCTTTTACAATAATATTCATCGCCTCATCATGCGAAAACGCAGGCTTATACACGCGCCTTGAAACCAGTGCATCATAAACGTCAGCCACCGCCATTAACCTTGCCGACAATGGAATCTCTTCGCCCTTCAAGCCCTGCGGATAACCACTTCCATCCCACTTTTCCTGATGGCTATAAGCAATTTCCCGCGCATAATGCAAAAATTTATCTTCTTTTGTACCTAAATAACTCTCTACCGAAGTAATGACATCCCGACCATAGACAGTATGCATTTTCATTAAATTAAATTCTTCATCTGTTAATTTGCCCGGCTTTAACAAAATATGATCAGGCACCCCCACTTTGCCAATATCATGCATCGGAGCAGATTTATAGAGCCATTGTATATTGGCTGGCGTTAATTCATCGCTATAGCGTGGATCATCCGATAATTCCAAAGCCAGCAGCGCCACAAAATGCTGCGTACGCCGTAAATGCTTGCCGGTTTCGTTATCCCGCGTTTCTGCCAATGAAGCCATCGCTAAAATCGTTGCTTGCTGTAAATGGGCCAGCTCACGCGTTCTCTCTTGTACTAAATGTTCCAGATATTGATTCTGATTTTTTAAAAACACCTGAGCTGCTTTTAAAGCCAATTGGGTTTGTACGCGTGCCAGCAAAATAGAAGGAATAATTGGCTTACTGATATAATCAGCACCGCCTACCGAAAAACCTTCTTCCTCGTCTTCAATCGCTGTTTTAGCTGTCAGAAAAATAACAGGGATATCTTCTGTTTCATGATTTGCCTTTAATTTCGTACATACCTCATAGCCATTCATATCAGGCATCATCACATCTAATAAAATGAGATCAGGGCGGGGATCAGCAAGCACCAGCCGTAAAGCAACTTCGCCGTGATTCGCAACTTTTACCCGATATTTTTCCCTCAACAGGCCATTGAGCAACATCAGGTTATCAGGCGTATCGTCAACAACCAGGATTGTTGACCTGTTTTCCGGCATATGCAGCTGTTCCATATTGACCCCTTACATCTTAAGCATTTTCATACAATTAAATCGGAAATTTATTCATCCATTCAAGCGCATCATTAAATGCAAACTGATTAATAAGCCTTAATAAATCATGACTTTGCCCTGGCCATAAGAGCTGAAATGCCCGCTGATTCTCTTCAAAAAACTCGACAGCGGAAGCATCTCCTTCTTGCAATAAACGTTTTAAATCCTCAAACAACTTCTTTTTTTCATCCTGATTCAAAGAAAGCTCATCAGCACTGGCAAGCGATACGGTTACAAGACTAAGGTTGTCTTGTGGAAAATAAAATGAATTCAAACCACCAACCAGCTCATTAATAACTAAAGAAAGCGCGTGTTGCAATTTGTGAGCCTGCTCATTAATTTCACCCTTATCCAAAGCAAGCTCAAGCTCCGCAGCCACTTTTTGTAAAACATCCGCTCCTATCGTTGCAGCAATTCCTTTTAAGGTATGTGCATGCCGTCTAGCATCCATTCCATTTACTGTATGAAGTGCGTCAACTAAGCTCAGTTGAATCTTTGGCATTTCATCCAGTACTTTAATGAGTAATCGCCGATAAAAATCAGGATTTCCCATTGCGTATTTAAGGCCAACTTCCATATTTAGCCCCGTAATACAGGAAGGTAAGCCCGCTACCGCGTGGCTATCACTTACAACCGGATTAGCTACTTTTTCTACGAATTCTCTTTTAACTTCTGGCAACCATTGAATCAGTTTTTCTACCAATAAATCGGGGTCAATGGGTTTAAGCAAATGATCACTCATCCCAGATTCTTTGCACTTTTGCTTATCTTCATCCATCGCTAATGCAGTGAGTGCAATAATTGGTACCTCATTTAAATACTGGCCAGCACGTATTGCCGCAGAGGCACGCCAGCCATCCATAACTGGCATCTGAATATCCATAAGGATCAGATCAAATATTTCTTTTTCTATAATCTGCAAGGCCTGCTGCCCATCGCCAACTACTGCAACCTGCATCCCTGCATCAACCAATATCTCACTCGCCACCTGCTGGTTTAAAGCATTATCTTCAACTAATAAGATACGCGATCCATAGCGGCTTGCTAAAGCATGCTGCTGCTGATTTTTTAATACGGAAGGTGCAATATCTACCACATCTTGTTTATTTTTCTTTAAAGGAACACTAAACCAAAAACAGCTTCCTTTATTTTCTTCGCTGACTAATCCAATACTGCCATTCATTAAATTGACTAATTGCTTGGAAATAACTAACCCCAAGCCTAAACCGCCAAATTTTCGGGTTGCAGAGGTATCTGCCTGAGTAAATGCCTGAAACAATTGAGCCTGCTGCTCCTTGCTTATTCCAACGCCTGTATCAACAATTGAAAACCTAACGTTTACTTCATTTTCATCCTCTGATTCAAGATCAACGATCAGCTCAATCTTGCCCTCTGATGTAAACTTCACCGCATTTTCAATTAAATGTAATAAAACTTTCTCTAACCGTTTCGCATCCCCCATCACAGAAAAAGGCAATAATGGGGAAACTTGGGAAAGCAAAATCAACCCCTTTGCTCTGGCCTCAACACCAAGTCTGTTCAGCACATCTTCTAAAATAGTATGTAAATAAAATGCAGAAAATTCTAATTTAAGCTTCCCTTCTTCCATCTTTGAAAAATCAAACATATCATTCACAATACTTAACAAATGCTCACTTGATCTTTGAATCACCTCTATATAATTTTTCTGTCTTATATTCAAATCGGTTTTTAATACCAAATGAGTCATACCAATAATTGCATTCATTGGAGTGCGAATTTCATGACTGATATTAGCTAAAAAATCCCTTTTTATTTTTAGTGTTTCATCTAATATTTGTTTAATGCGCTCTTGCGCTTTCATTGCATCGCTCAGCAAAGGGTTAACCGCGATTAACAGACAGATGCTTGCGCCCTCTTCACTCTGATGTGGCAGCAAATTCAAACGCATTTCAGCATTAAACACCTCACTATTTAAATATTGCCATGAAAAAGCAGCACTATCACTCAACTGCTCCCCATCACTCATCAAAGTAAAACTATCCAGCTGCTCTAAAAATTCTTTTCTCTGATCAGCCACCAGCAATTGCTCAGCTCCTACCCCCGCAAAAACAGAGGGTGAAGATGAAAATAAAACGGCAAAAGCCTGGTTTGCCCAAATAATTTTTCCATCTGTATTAATCAGCAGCAATGCTTCTGATGAAAAATTCAAAATACTTTTATAATTCGCGTCCGTTTCCCTTTGTTTCTGCTTACTCTGCTCCAAGGTACGAAGATGCACATCAGAAATTGCAGCAAGCTTCTGCTGAAATTCTGACGATAGCTCTGCGCCCGAAAGTAATTTTATTTTAGTTTGCACACCACGTACCCCACTCATCAGCCCCCCTATCCCCTCGCCTCAATATTTATTGATGCGATCCGTAAGAATGAATACCCATCACCAACGCTCATCTCAATAGATAAGACACGGCACACTCTTACAGCCAAATGCAGACACAATTAATTCTAGTTCAAAACTTTAGATAATTCTGAAGTTGGAGAAACACAACAAACTTGAGAAAACTTAGGCCTCTGTATTTTTAAAATACAAAACAGTAGAAAATATCCAAGATATCGTGGGGGAGCTGAAAAAACCAAACGGGCAGTATGCCTGCACCGAAATACAAACTACCTGCGCTGGTCATTAGGCTGCATTTCTTCCGCGCAAAGCAAAACCCCCGCCTCTTTCGAGTACGGGGGTCTTGGTACGGCTTAGGGTGTCTGGCAATGACCTACTTTCACACAGGTAATCTGCACTATCATCGGCGCTAAGGTGTTTCACTGTCCTGTTCGGGATGGGAAGGAGTGGGACCACCTCGCTATGGTCGCCAGACTTTAACGGGCTAACTCGTTGCACTTACTGCTCTGCAACGCGTTCAGTTCAATAGAAGAAGTAATGTCTTACATTTCAAATCTAGTTTTCTAATCTGGGTAGATTATACCGTCACACACACGCGCTTCAGGTTATAGGATCAAGCCTTACGGGCAATTAGTATCGGTTAGCTTAACGCATTACTGCGCTTCCACACCCGACCTATCAACGTCCTGGTCTCGAACGACCCTTTAAAAGGCTTAAAGCCTTGGGGAAATCTCATCTTGAGGCGAGTTTCGCGCTTAGATGCTTTCAGCGCTTATCTCTTCCAGATTTAGCTACCCGGCGATGCCACTGGCGTGACAACCGGTACACCAGAGATCTGTCCACTCCGGTCCTCTCGTACTAGGAGCAGCCCCCCTCAAATTTCCAACGCCCACTGCAGATAGGGACCAAACTGTCTCACGACGTTTTGAACCCAGCTCACGTACCACTTTAAATGGCGAACAGCCATACCCTTGGGACCGGCTACAGCCCCAGGATGTGATGAGCCGACATCGAGGTGCCAAACTCCGCCGTCGATGTGAACTCTTGGGCGGAATCAGCCTGTTATCCCCGGAGTACCTTTTATCCGTTGAGCGATGGCCCTTCCATTCAGAACCACCGGATCACTATGTCCTGCTTTCGCACCTGCTCGACTTGTCTGTCTCGCAGTTAAGCCGCCTTATGCCATTACACTATCAGTACGATGTCCGACCGTACCTAGGCGACCTTCGAGCTCCTCCGTTACAATTTGGGAGGAGACCGCCCCAGTCAAACTGCCTACCATGCACGGTCCCCGATCCGGATAACGGACCAAGGTTAGAACCTCAAAGGGGTCAGGGTGGTATTTCAAGGACGACTCCACACAGACTAGCGTCCATGCTTCAATGTCTCCCACCTATCCTACACAAACCACTTCAAAGTCCAATGCAAAGCTACAGTAAAGGTTCACGGGGTCTTTCCGTCTAGCAGCGGGGAGATTGCATCTTCACAAACATTTCAACTTCGCTGAGTCTCAGGAGGAGACAGTAGGGCCATCGTTACGCCATTCGTGCGGGTCGGAACTTACCCGACAAGGAATTTCGCTACCTTAGGACCGTTATAGTTACGGCCGCCGTTTACTGGGACTTCAGTCAAGAGCTTGCACCCCATCATTTAATCTTCCAGCACCGGGCAGGCGTCACACCCTATACGTCGTCTTTCGACTTTGCAGAGTGCTGTGTTTTTGATAAACAGTCGCAGCCCCCATTTCTCTGCGACCCATGTCAGCTCCAGCCGCAAGGGCCTTCACCTAATATGGGCTCACCTTCTCCCGAAGTTACGGTGATAATTTGCCGAGTTCCTTCTCCTGAGTTCTCTCAAGCACCTTAGAATTCTCTTCCTACCCACCTGTGTCGGTTTGCGGTACGGTCAATATAAAGCTGAAGCTTAGAGGCTTTTCTTGGAAGCATAGGATCAATCACTTCAGTCCGAAGACTTCGTCGTCACGTCTCAGCGTTAAAGCAGCCCGGATTTGCCTAAGCCACACGCCTACTCGCTTAAACCCACTATTCCAACAGTGGGCTGACCTACCTTTCTCCGTCCCCCCATCGCACTTTATATCGGTACGGGAATATTAACCCGTTGTCCATCGACTACGCATTTCTGCCTCGCCTTAGGGGCCGACTCACCCTGCGCCGATGAACGTTGCGCAGGAAACCTTGGGTTTTCGGTGTGCGGGCTTTTCACCCGCATTATCGCTACTCATGTCAGCATTCGCACTTCCGATACCTCCAGCATCCTTCTCAAGACACCTTCGCAGGCCTACGGAACGCTCCTCTACCATATGCACATCGTGCATATTCGCGTCTTCGGTTATCAGTTTGAGCCCCGTTACATCTTCCGCGCAGGACGACTCGACCAGTGAGCTATTACGCTTTCTTTAAATGATGGCTGCTTCTAAGCCAACATCCTGGCTGTCTATGCCTTCCCACCTCGTTTTCCACTTAACTGATTATTTGGGACCTTAGACGGCGATCTGGGTTGTTTCCCTCTTGACCATGGACGTTAGCACCCACAGTCTGTCTCCCATGCTCGCACTTGACGGTATTCAGAGTTTGCCATGGTTTGGTAAGTCGCGATG
>NZ_UGHR01000007.1 GCF_900451195.1 Iodobacter fluviatilis | reverse complement strand
CAATGGTCGGTACAGAGGGTTGCCAAGCCGCGAGGTGGAGCTAATCTCATAAAACCGATCGTAGTCCGGATTGGAGTCTGCACTCGACTCCATGAAGTCGGAATCGCTAGTAATCGCGGATCAGCATGTCGCGGTGAATACGTTCCCGGGCCTTGTACACACCGCCCGTCACACCATGGGAATGGGTTTCACCAGAAGTAGGTAGGCTAACCGTAAGGAGGCCGCTTACCACGGTGGGATTCATGACTGGGGTGAAGTCGTAACAAGGTAGCCGTAGGGGAACCTGCGGCTGGATCACCTCCTTTCAAGAGAAGACTTTTGGATTGAGTACTCACACTCATCGACTGTAGGTTTAGGGATTGTTGATTAGGATTCAGAATTGATGTGATTTAATAAAGTCACATTTATTCTGGTTTCTAAAATCAGCAAGACAGTAACTTGATCTTTAAAAAAATAGAAGAAGTAATACTCAAATTTAGAAATAAATAAGGGTAGATTGTATCAAAATCGATTGTTCGAAGTCAGAACTGATAATCGATGTCGCAAACAAAGCGAAATCAGATACTTCGAATTGTATTAACTTGTTGATACGTGTTTGAGGTTATAGGATCAAGCGACTAAGTGCATCTGGTGGATGCCTTGGCGATGATAGGCGAAGAAGGACGCGTTAGCCTGCGAAAAGCAGGGGGAGCTGGCAAATAAGCATTGATCCCGTGATATCCGAATGGGGAAACCCGGCCCTTTTGGGTCATCCATGACTGAATACATAGGTCATGAGAAGCGAACTCGGCGAACTGAAACATCTAAGTAGCCGAAGGAAAAGAAATCAACCGAGATTCCCAAAGTAGTGGGAGCGAAATGGGAAGAGCCTGCATGTGATAAATCAAACTTTAGTGGAACAGTCTGGAAGTCTGGCGACAGTGGGTGATAGCCCGTACACGAAAAGATTGGTTGGTACTAAGCATGCGACAAGTAGGGCGGGACACGAGAAATCCTGTTTGAAGATGGGGGGACCATCCTCCAAGGCTAAATACTCATCATCGACCGATAGTGAACCAGTACCGTGAGGGAAAGGCGAAAAGAACCCCGGGAGGGGAGTGAAATAGAACCTGAAACCGGATGCATACAAACAGTGGGAGCCCTTGAAAAATGGGGTGACTGCGTACCTTTTGTATAATGGGTCAGCGACTACGTTCAGTAGCAAGCTTAACCGAGTAGGGGAGGCGTAGGGAAACCGAGTCCGAATAGGGCGCATAGTTGCTGGGCGTAGACCCGAAACCAAGTGATCTATCCATGGCCAGGATGAAGGTGCGGTAACACGCACTGGAGGTCCGAACCCACTAATGTTGCAAAATTAGGGGATGAGCTGTGGATAGGGGTGAAAGGCTAAACAAACTTGGAAATAGCTGGTTCTCCTCGAAAACTATTTAGGTAGTGCCTCATGTATCACTGACGGGGGTAAAGCACTGTTATGGCTAGGGGTCATCGCGACTTACCAAACCATGGCAAACTCTGAATACCGTCAAGTGCGAGCATGGGAGACAGACTGTGGGTGCTAACGTCCATGGTCAAGAGGGAAACAACCCAGATCGCCGTCTAAGGTCCCAAATAATCAGTTAAGTGGAAAACGAGGTGGGAAGGCATAGACAGCCAGGATGTTGGCTTAGAAGCAGCCATCATTTAAAGAAAGCGTAATAGCTCACTGGTCGAGTCGTCCTGCGCGGAAGATGTAACGGGGCTCAAACTGATAACCGAAGACGCGAATATGCACGATGTGCATATGGTAGAGGAGCGTTCCGTAGGCCTGCGAAGGTGTCTTGAGAAGGATGCTGGAGGTATCGGAAGTGCGAATGCTGACATGAGTAGCGATAATGCGGGTGAAAAGCCCGCACACCGAAAACCCAAGGTTTCCTGCGCAACGTTCATCGGCGCAGGGTGAGTCGGCCCCTAAGGCGAGGCAGAAATGCGTAGTCGATGGACAACGGGTTAATATTCCCGTACCGATATAAAGTGCGATGGGGGGACGGAGAAAGGTAGGTCAGCCCACTGTTGGAATAGTGGGTTTAAGCGAGTAGGCGTGTGGCTTAGGCAAATCCGGGCTGCTTTAACGCTGAGACGTGACGACGAAGTCTTCGGACTGAAGTGATTGATCCTATGCTTCCAAGAAAAGCCTCTAAGCTTCAGCTTTATATTGACCGTACCGCAAACCGACACAGGTGGGTAGGAAGAGAATTCTAAGGTGCTTGAGAGAACTCAGGAGAAGGAACTCGGCAAATTATCACCGTAACTTCGGGAGAAGGTGAGCCCATATTAGGTGAAGGCCCTTGCGGCTGGAGCTGACATGGGTCGCAGAGAAATGGGGGCTGCGACTGTTTATCAAAAACACAGCACTCTGCAAAGTCGAAAGACGACGTATAGGGTGTGACGCCTGCCCGGTGCTGGAAGATTAAATGATGGGGTGCAAGCTCTTGACTGAAGTCCCAGTAAACGGCGGCCGTAACTATAACGGTCCTAAGGTAGCGAAATTCCTTGTCGGGTAAGTTCCGACCCGCACGAATGGCGTAACGATGGCCCTACTGTCTCCTCCTGAGACTCAGCGAAGTTGAAATGTTTGTGAAGATGCAATCTCCCCGCTGCTAGACGGAAAGACCCCGTGAACCTTTACTGTAGCTTTGCATTGGACTTTGAAGTGGTTTGTGTAGGATAGGTGGGAGACATTGAAGCATGGACGCTAGTCTGTGTGGAGTCGTCCTTGAAATACCACCCTGACCCCTTTGAGGTTCTAACCTTGGTCCGTTATCCGGATCGGGGACCGTGCATGGTAGGCAGTTTGACTGGGGCGGTCTCCTCCCAAATTGTAACGGAGGAGCTCGAAGGTCGCCTAGGTACGGTCGGACATCGTACTGATAGTGTAATGGCATAAGGCGGCTTAACTGCGAGACAGACAAGTCGAGCAGGTGCGAAAGCAGGACATAGTGATCCGGTGGTTCTGAATGGAAGGGCCATCGCTCAACGGATAAAAGGTACTCCGGGGATAACAGGCTGATTCCGCCCAAGAGTTCACATCGACGGCGGAGTTTGGCACCTCGATGTCGGCTCATCACATCCTGGGGCTGTAGCCGGTCCCAAGGGTATGGCTGTTCGCCATTTAAAGTGGTACGTGAGCTGGGTTCAAAACGTCGTGAGACAGTTTGGTCCCTATCTGCAGTGGGCGTTGGAAATTTGAGGGGGGCTGCTCCTAGTACGAGAGGACCGGAGTGGACAGATCTCTGGTGTACCGGTTGTCACGCCAGTGGCATCGCCGGGTAGCTAAATCTGGAAGAGATAAGCGCTGAAAGCATCTAAGCGCGAAACTCGCCTCAAGATGAGATTTCCCCAAGGCTTTAAGCCTTTTAAAGGGTCGTTCGAGACCAGGACGTTGATAGGTCGGGTGTGGAAGCGCAGTAATGCGTTAAGCTAACCGATACTAATTGCCCGTAAGGCTTGATCCTATAACCTGAAGCGCGTGTGTGCGACGGTATAATCTACCCAAGATTAGAGCTGAATTTGAGAAACAAGCAGTACAAAGTAATATATTACTTCTTCTATTGAACTGAACGCGTTGCAGAGTAGTAAGTGCAACGAGTTAACCCGTTAAAGTCTGGCGACCATAGCGAGGTGGTCCCACTCCTTCCCATCCCGAACAGGACAGTGAAACACCTTAGCGCCGATGATAGTGCAGATTACCTGTGTGAAAGTAGGTCATTGCCAGACACCCTAAGCCGTACCAAGATCCCCGTACTCAAAAGAGGCGGGGGTTTTGCTATAAGTGAAGCAGTTGTTTTTTGCTAAAAAATTAGACTACTTGCTGAGTATAATGAGCAAGTACAGACCGTTTAAGTCTGGTGACCATAGCGAGGTGGTCCCACTCCTTCCCATCCCGAACAGGACAGTGAAACACCTTAGCGCCGATGATAGTGCAGATTACCTGTGTGAAAGTAGGTCATTACCAGACACCCCTTTGTTGAGTAGATATCATATTCACTCAAAACAAAAGCCCCGATATCGTTTGATATCGGGGCTTTTGTTTGTGTTGAAAAAACAGAGAGTAAGGTGTTAGCCGAGTGGCATCACTTCTTTTCCATACATCTCATTCAGTATTTGAGCCATTGCTGCATAAATAGCAGATGCGCCGCAAATGATACCTTCAATACCTGCTAGTTGTTTGATCATTGGATTAGCAGTGTAATCACCAAGGGCGAGCAGGGCAAAAAGAATCGTGAGAGAGCCAAAGATAAATTGGGTCGCTTTATTGAGTTTGAGCGTGCCAACAAACAGAAATGCCGTAAAAATGCCCCACATGGTGAGGTAGGCGGTCATGCTGTTTACTGAGCTTGCTTCTGCTAGGCCCAGCTTAGGTAAAATCAGTAGGGCTACCAGTGAGAGCCAAAACATGCCGTAGGACGTGAATGCGACGGTGCCAAAGGTATTGCCTTTCTTCCATTCCAGCAGGCCTGCAATCACTTGAGCAATACCTCCGTAGAAAATGCCCATCGCGATGATCATCGCACTAAGCTCTGTTACGCCTGCGTTGTGCAGATTTAGTAGTATGGTTGTCATACCAAAGCCCAGTAATCCTAATGGAGCTGGATTGGCGGTTTGATCATGCGTATGAAGAGTCTGAGACATATTAAGTTCTGTTTGAATTTTTAAAGAGGCGCGATTATACCGAGCTTCTTCAGATAAAAATTTGGCTTAGATTAACTTGGCAGTATTTACCTTCTGAACGGTGCTATCTTCTTGTTTTTAATGGATAAGTTAGATGTGGTCTGAATGATTTTGTAATAAGGGGTTATGCCTTGGGAGTTTTTAGCGTTCATGATTTTTTATAGGGGGTAAAAAATCATGCGTTTCGTATTGGCCTGTTAATAAAATGGCAGTAAGAGTAAGCTTAAAGCAGGGATATATTTATAAGGAGAGGGAAATGGTTAAAAGTATTATTTCTGATATGGATGGTGTGATTTATCGTGGTAAACAATTAATCCCCGGTGCAAATGAGTTTGTTCAGCGTTTATTAAGTAGTAAATTACCGTTTTTATTTTTAACTAATAATGCTGAACAAACCCCGCTCGATTTAAAACTAAAGCTGGAAGCGTTGGGTATTCACGGGTTAAGCGAAGAGAATTTTATTACCAGTGCCATGGCAACTGCGATGTTTTTACGCAGCCAGAAAGAGCGCGCTACCGTTTTTATTATTGGTGGCGGAGGCTTAATTAACGAACTTTATAATGTGGGCTTTTCTATTTCAGAAAGTAAGCCTGATTATGTGGTGGTAGCAAAATCGAGCAGCTTTAATTTCGATCAGATGAAAAAAGCGGTACGCTTTATTGACGGTGGCGCTAAATTTATTGGTACTAATCCCGATATGATTGATCCGGTTGAAGGCGGGAGCGAGCCTGCTGCGGGAACAATCCTTGCTGCTATTTCAGCGGCTACGGGCAAGACACCCTATATCGTGGGTAAGCCTAATGCTTTGATGATGACATTGGCGACGCGTAAATTGGGTGTGCATCCCGAAGATACGTTGATGATTGGTGACAGAATGGATACGGATATTGTAGGGGGCATGGAGGCGGGCATGAAAACTGCTTTGGTGCTTTCTGGTGTATCAAATACCGAGATGATTGAACAATTTCCGTATAAACCGGATTATGTGTTCAATCATGTCGGAGAAATTGATTTTACTGCGCTTTAAACTGGGCTGGCCGGGGTATTTAACCGGCCTTCTGCGGCCAATTCTCTAATTTTTTGAATCGTTTCCAAATCCGTTTGTTGCCAAGCAGCTTTCAGGAACTTTGCATACTCTTCTTCTTCGCCCTGATCGTTCATCGGTGTTTGATAATGGAAGCGAACAAACAGCATATTGGTTTCAGGTTCTTCGATTTTCATCAGCAGGGTACCGCCGGCATGTTGTTCACCCGGCTCGGTGTCATAACGCACATGCACTTCATTAAGCAGATGGATGCGATCCTGGATGTGCAAGGCACCAATGATGATTTTTCTAAGTAGATGCACATCGCTGCGCTCAATAATTTCTACACTATCAATATGCGCCATAAACAGATCAGGAGCTTCTGCACGAAGCACTAAGCCCTTCCAGAGCTCTGCTCTGTTCAGGATAAAATCATTGGATGGGTCATTAACGGCGACCAAGTGCTCTAATTGCAAAATAACTCTCCTTAAAACGCTAGTATAGTGAATGTGCGGCTTGGCATAACGGTGATTATTGTTAGGGTAGCCATGCGTATTTGCAAGGGCTGAGCCGCAGCGGGTTGTGCTCAGGATGCTGTTTTTCTGGGTAATCCTCCTGATTTATTCCATATTGCGTGGTGTTTGCATTCGCAGGGGCTTAGATTCGAGACGGTTTGGACTTAATAATAAAGTCTACAGGTGCCTGTTCTGCCTTATCTGTTAAACGATGATTCTGGGCTTATTGGTTTTGTAATTGATTCACCGAGATAGTCTCTGCTGCTGTGTTGGTTGTATTTTGCAGCTGCGCAGATCATCTGAGTGAAATGGCGCGTGTAATTGTACTTTGGTTAATTATTTGTATGTGTATATACTTTAGTGATGCCATTTTTTATTGGTCTTATTTTTAATGATAAATAAGTAATGACTTGAAAATATTATGGTTTTTGGAGAGATACATTTATTCACAATAAATATTGTGATAATTCGCTCTGTATTATTAATTTGCCGTATGGGATAAAAAAAATGATAAATCCAAACAATAAGCCAATAGGCGTGATTGATGATGAGCAGGCGCTGGATATTGTGGGTGATGCCGTGCTTAAGCTCTGGGACGTGGTTGATGAATTGGCGCGCTTACGTCCTGCGCATACGCCGGATTATCATGTCACAATCTTTGGTTCGGCGCGTATTCAGGATGGATCAGCCGCTTATGAAGCGGTTAAACAGCTGGCAAGTGAATTAGCTGCAATGGGATGTCGTATTGTTACAGGTGGAGGGCCAGGCTTGATGCAGGCCGCGAATGAAGGGGCGAGGGAAGGGGCTCCGGATCGGCCGGAAGCATCAGTAGGCATTCGGGTTGATTTAGATTTTGAACAAAATGTGAATGATTTTGTGGGCAAAGTTTATGAGCACAAAACATTTTTTTCCCGTTTGCATCATTTTATTTTGCGCTCAAATGCATTTATTGTTACATCAGGCGGGATTGGTACTTTATTAGAATTATCGATGGTATGGCAGCTGATTCAGGTGCGTAAACTTTATGACACGCCTTTGATTCTGGTCGGGGAGATGTGGCACGAGCAGGTCGATTGGGCCCGTCGTTATATGGTTGAAAATAATGCGGGTCTTGCCAGTGAAGTGGATATGCAGATTCCTATTGTCGTTGATACGATTGAAGATGCTGTTCAGCTGATCAGAGAGCATCATGAGAAATGGCAAATTGTAGGTTCTTCTTTATAAAGAAATAAAAAAGCCTCTGAACTTTTCAGAGGCTTTTTTATTTAAGCGGTTTTTTTAATAAATAACGAGCTTAGTGCCTGCCTGAATTGATTTGGCGCCATTCCATTTTTTCAGATCGGCAGTGGCTACTTTGTAGCGTTTAGAAATCGATGCAAAGGTGTCGCCGCGTTTGGCGATATATTCACGGCCATCTTTGCCTGCCGCCACACTTTCCGGCCGGGCTGAGACACGTAAAATTTGACCGATTTGCACTTGAGCATCAGCTGCTTTATTCATGGCCTGAAGTTGGGCTACATTCATGCCGTAGCGTTTTGCAATATTGTAAGCCGTGTCACCCTTGATGACGCGATGCTCCGCGCTCGCGAGCACGGGCGCATGAGGTTTATCATTGGCGCCTGTATCAACGGGCTCAGCGGCTCGATTGGCTGCTAAGGCAGTGAGGGTCTGCCGGTCAGAGACATCGAGGCCGGTAATTTTAGGCACCAGAATCGTCTGGCCACGGGCGATGCGCTCTCGGCCACCGATATCATTGATTTCTTTCAGCTCACTTGCTGCAACGCCAAATGCGCTTGCTAGCTGTTCAAAAGATTCACCCTGCTTGGTCACATAGGGTTGCCAGTTAAGCAGGGGCTTGTCGTAGTCAGCTAGGTTTTTTTGGAAAGCCGCTACTTTGGCGACAGGTAATACCAATGAACGATCATCTTTATAAGCAATCACGGGGCGGATAAACCCCGGGTTGAGTCGCAGTAATTCTTCAACAGGCGTTTCGGCCAGCTCCGCTGCCACTTTTACATCCATATGTTTGCCAACAGTCAGGGTGGCAAAATAAGGCTTATTAGGCAGGGATTCAAGGGTTACGCCATAGGCGCCAGGATTAGCAATGATGTTCCGTACAGCCAGTAGCTTTGGCACATAGTTTCGTGTTTCGTCTGGCATACGTAGATCAATAAACTGAGTACCTAGGCTTGCTGCTTCATTTTTTGCTACAGCGCGTGCTACTGCGGTCGGGCCCCAGTTATACGAGGCTAAAGCAAGCTGCCAGTCGCCAAACTGGCCGTAACTGCTGCTCAGGTAATCCAGAGCGGCGCTGGTGGCGGCAACAACATCACGGCGGCCGTCATACCACCATGTGCGCTCAAGGCCGTAATCCTTGCCTGTGGCAGGCATAAACTGCCACATACCCGCTGCTTTTACCGATGATTCTGCCCTAGGGTTAAAGGCGGATTCGATCATGGGTAAAAGCGCGATTTCCATAGGCATACCGCGTTTTTCAACTTCATTCACCACATAATACAAATAGGGTGTGCCACGTTTGATGATGCGGTTCAGGTATTCAGGGCGGCTGGCGTAGTAGTTTTCCCATTTGCTGACTAATTGATGGTCCAGCTCAGGGATGGTAAATCCGGTACGGACACGGGCCCACAAATCGGCGTACTCCGGGGCGCTGACCACATCAGAAAACAGCGCATCGATTGTACGATATGTGTCATCTTGAGGATCGAAATTGGGATTATGCAGCTGATAATCCAGCTTGGCTGGGGCGTCAGTATCTGCGTAAGAACCCAAGGAACACAGACCTGAGATGAGACCAACGAGGATGCTTTGTTTCATGGGTACCTGCGCTAATAAATACAAATAATCGAGCGATGCTGCCGCTGCTGTCTAATCTTGTCAATCTGTTTATGCTTAATGGCAGATATTCCTTTGAAATCAACGGAAGTTATCTTTCCACTTGCGCAGCGCAGCAAAAATCTCTACCGCTGTTTCCGTATGTGGATTTTGCTGGCGGGCGGCGTGGATGACACTCTTTTGATTGCAGCGTAAATAAGGATTGCTGGCTTTTTCTTTAGCAATAGTTGAAGGCAGGGTGGAGAGTGCTTGCTGACGCAGTGCCGTGTCGGATTGTATCCGTTCGAGTAAGGCCTGATTATCAGGCTCTACTGCAAGAGCGAACTTAAGATTGGCGAGTGTGTATTCATGGGTACAGCAAACAAGCGTGTGATCAGGAAGCGCTGCAAAGCGCTGCAGGGACGTATACATTTGCTCAGCATTGCCTTCAAAAAGCCGTCCGCAGCCAGCGGCAAACAGCGTGTCACCACAAAAGAGTGCATCTGCCCCTACGTAGGCCAAATGATCCAAAGTGTGGCCAGGTACGGCCAGAACTTTAAAATCCGTATCAAGCAGGTGTAATGTTTCGCCTTCTTGCACCGGGTTGGAAACATTTTTGATTCCGGCGGGTCCGAATACAGGCATCTGGTAGTGAGACCAGAGTACAGGCAGGCCATCGATATGATCGTGATGATGGTGAGTAATCAAAACCCCCGCCAGTTCTAACTGATTTTCTTTGAGATAATGAATCAAAGGCAGAGCATCGCCTGGGTCTACAGCAATGGCATGACGGCCTTTTTGCAAAACCCAGATATAATTGTCTTCGAAAATTGGCACGGCGCTGATGCGGATCATAAAAGAATGCCTTTAAATGTTGATGCTCGATTGAACCACTTTGCGGATTGGCTCGCCACCCCATTAGGTCACTATTTGGCTAGTGCGGAGATGGATTGGTACGACCGTACTGTGACTGATATTTTTGGCTATAAGGCGGTGCAGCTTGAATTGCCTCAGCTCGATTGCCTGCGGGCAAATCGCATGGCATGGCGTTTTCAGGCTGGGCAAACTGCGGGTGTGGCTTTGTGCTGCACGGGTGAGGCGCTGCCTTTTGCTAATCAGAGCATCGATTTACTTGTTCTGCCCCATGTGCTGGATTTTGCGGCTAACCCAGAAGCCGTGTTAAGTGAGGCAGAGCGCGTATTAATGCCGGAAGGGCGCTTATTGATCACGGGGTTTAATCCGTGGAGCCTGTGGGGGCTGCGCCGGTTAAGAAATGGCGCTCATCCTGCACCATGGCGTGGCAATTTTGTGTCTTTGCCTAGGCTGAAAGATTGGTTAGCCTTGCTGGGCTTTGAAACCATGCGGGCTGAATTTCTTTGTTATGGCCTGCCAGTGCAAAGAGAGAAATGGCTGTCCAGAAGCCGGTTTCTAGAAGATGCGGGGGATCGGTGGTGGCCTGCTGCAGGGGGCGTGTATTGCTTAGATGTGGTGAAACGAGTGCATGGCATGCGTTTAATAGGTCACAAATGGCGCACTGCACCTGTTGTTACGGGCGCTGCAGTGGCAGGTGTTGATAAAAGACATGTACTAAAAAGAGATTTGCAAGGCAGTGATCCCCTGATGAAGTGATTTAAGTTTTATTATGCGGGCTGGGCTGATCGCAGCGGCGTGCGGTATCACTCATTTCTTGTAAGGTTTTAAGGCCATCTGCCCGGTTTTTGATGGACAGTTTAATTTCATGGCCGCTTCCCAGATTGCCGCCGCCAAATGCGATGCGCAGCTCTTCATCGGTAATCTCTATGGTTTGCACTACGGTGAGATTGATAAATCGTTTTGTTTCGCTGCCCGGCACAGGCCATGGGCAAAAGGGCGCAGCAAAGACGCCGTTGCTCAATAGGGCCGTTATCATTAATAGTCGTTTCATACTGCGATTTTCCAGGATAAAAGAATGAATAAAGTAGTGATTTACACCGATGGTGCGTGTAAAGGCAATCCCGGTCCCGGAGGTTGGGGCGCTTGGTTACAGTATGGCGATAAACAAAAAGAATTGTGCGGAGGCGAGCTTGATACCACCAATAATCGCATGGAATTGATGGGGGTGATTAAAGCGTTGGGTATTTTAAACCGCCCTTGTGACGTGGTGATCTGGACTGACTCGCAATACGTTAAAAATGGCATCAGTACATGGATTCATGGCTGGAAGAAAAACGGTTGGAAAACGGCCGCGAAGCAGCCGGTTAAAAACGCCGATTTATGGCGTGAGCTGGATGTGGCTCAGGCCCGGCATCAGATTGAATGGTGCTGGGTAAAAGGGCACGCCGGGCACGAGGGCAATGAGCGTGCAGATCAACTGGCAAATAAAGGCGTAGAAATTGCGCAGGGACGTGGCTGATGCGGCAAATTATTCTTGATACCGAAACAACCGGTCTGCGAGTTGAAGACGGGAACCGAATTCTGGAAATTGCTGCGGTAGAAATGATAGATCGGCGTTTATCGTCGCCAGACCGGCATTTCCACTGTTATATCAATCCGGGCCGGGACAGTGAAGAAGGCGCTTTGAATGTGCACGGCTTAACAACAGAGTTTTTATCTGATAAGCCTAAGTTTGCGCAGATTGCAGATGAGTTCCTTGATTTTGTCGCCGGAGCCGAAATTATTATTCATAACGCTCCCTTCGATGTGGGCTATCTGAATATGGAGCTGGGTAAAATTGGCCGTGGCAAGTTTACTGATCATGTGGCCAATGTGATTGATACGCTGGTTATGGCTAAAGATCAGCGGCCAGGCAAGCGTAATAATCTGGATGCACTGTGCGATTTTTTTGATATCGACCGCAGTAATCGTACGTTGCACGGTGCATTAATCGATTGCGAGTTGTTGTCAGAAGTTTATCTGGGGCTGACCCGTGGTCAGGATAGCCTGCTGATTGATTTTGATCCTTATGCAGGTAACGATGCGGCTTTAGCTTTTGCTAAAAGTAATCGAAAACCACTGCGCATTATTAAGGCTACACCGGAAGAGCGGGCAGAGCATGAAGCTTATCTGGCTGTGTTAGATAAAAGCGTGAAGGGTGAGTGTCTGTGGCGGCAGATGGAAAAAGGTGCATGAAGCATATCGCGCTGATTCCTGCTGCGGGTAGCGGCTCACGGATGGCATCGCTTACACCCAAGCAATATCTTGATCTGTCAGGTAAGCCACTGATCTGGCATACCCTGTCCGCCCTGGCCAAAGTGGCCGAGCTGGATCGTATTGTGGTGGTCATCTCGCCGGAAGATGAATGGTGGGATAGTTTTGATTGGAGCGGGTTCGCGCGTTTGGAAGTGTTGCGCTGTGGCGGTGCCAGCCGTGCTGAATCGGTGCTTAATGGTTTGTACGCTGTGCAGGCTGCTGAGGATGACTGGGTTTTGGTGCACGATGCGGCCCGGCCCTGTCTTGATCCGGCTTTAGTCAGCCAAATGATCGCCGCGCTCACTGGCCACCCCGTAGGCGGTATTCTGGCTGTGCCTGTAGCGGATACCTTAAAGCTGGCACAGGCTGGCCAGCATATTGCACATACCCACCCAAGAGACGGCCTGTGGCAGGCCCAAACGCCGCAAATGTTTCGTGTAGCGCAACTGGCTCATGCCTTGGCCACAGGCATGGGGCCGGATATTACTGATGAAGCCAGTGCACTGGAGAAACTCGGTTTGCAGCCCCAATTAATCATGGGCAGCCCATGGAATTTAAAAGTCACTTACCCGCAAGATTTACGCCTTGCAGCGCTGATTCTGGTAGCGGGCCAACAGGATCAATCTGGCAAAGCTTGACGTGCAGGCTGTTCTTAATGAGCTGCCTGCGGAGTTAAAAGCCACTTACCCACACGTGATGCCTCGCTGTCTGAATTCTGGCAGCAGGCCAATAGGAAAAACAATGAGAATAGGACAAGGCTGGGACGTACATCGTCTGGTAGAAGGTCGTAAATTAATTTTGGGCGGAGTGGATATTCCTTTTGATAAGGGATTGCTCGGCCACTCGGATGCCGATGCCCTGCTGCATGCGATTACCGATGCCGTGTTGGGTGCAGCAGGTTTAGGCGATATTGGGCGGCATTTTCCTGATACAGCGGCTGAGTTTAAAGGTGCAGACAGCCGTGTTTTGCTGCGGGAGGCCGTGCGCCGAGTGCGGGAAGCAGGCTGGCAGATCGGCAATGTGGATGCATCCATCTTAATTCAGCAGCCTAAAATGGCGCCGCATATTGCTGCGATGGTGGCTAATATTGCCAGTGATTTGGGGGTGGCTCTGGGGCAAATTAATGTGAAGGCTAAAACGTACGAGAAACTGGGGCCTGTTGGCGCCTCAGAAGCAGTTGAGGCTCAGGCGGTGTGCCTGCTCTTGCCTTTGTAATGCAAGGAGGGCGTATGCGTATTTTCTTGCTGACGTGTTTGTTGTCATCCCTCGCTTTTGCTGATCAGCTTGATACGCTGGTTTTACAGCACAAAGTGCCCGATGAACTTGTGCCGGTATTACGTGCGGCTTTCCCAGAAGCCTCTATCCAAGGGATTCAGGGGCGATTATTGATCCGTGCCGCAGATCAGGCTCACTTCGACCAGATTGCGGCTATGGTGCGCAAACTGGATCAGCCCAGCCGCCGTTTGCAAATCAGCGTGCAGCAGCGAGATAGCGCATCATCCGCACAATTGGCGCTGGACGGGCAGGTGCTGATCTCCAATCAAGGCGTAAAAGGCGGAGTGCAAATCTCTGCTCATGAGCGGGCATCTTCTCAGCAGTCTCTGCAAACTCTGCGTGTGATGGATGGTGGCCGGGCCATGATCAAGCTAGGAAGTGAGCGATTTATACCAGTCAGGCGCTCAGGTTTTGCGGGGGAGTGGCAAACGGCCGCGAGTGGTTTTTGGGCGGAGCCTCGTTTAGTGGGTGATACCATTCACCTGCGCATTTTTCCTGAAAGTAGCCGGTTTGAGCGCGATGGAAGTATGGTCACTCATCAGATGAGCAGCGATATTTCATTTCGACTGGGGGAGTGGGTATTAGCTGGCGAGACAGTATCAACAGGCTTGCCGTCTGAAGGGCGGCAGCAATATCAGGTGTGGCTTAAGGTCGATGCAGATTAAGCTAGCCGGTTAAAACGGTGAACCATCAAGCTGATGAATGCTGAGCGTGTTGTTTTCCAGCTTTAAATAGCCACCCTGGCCCTGATACCAGTCGGGCAATACCCAGCGTTGTCCTTGTGGGAGTATGTGCATGGCAGGGCGATGAGTATGGCCGTGAATCAGTGTTTGGACGTGGTGCTGTGCCATCAGTTGTGCAGCGGCTTGAGGGTTAACATCCATAATGTCGCTGCGCTTCATTTGATTGGACGCTTTAGAACGTTGGCGTAGCTTTTCGACCTGACCTTGCCGCCAGCGTTTGGGCAGAGCTAGGAACAGGGTTTGTACCAAGGGGTGCCGGACAATACGCCGAAAGCGCTGATAAGCGAGATCATCGGTACAGAGTGCATCGCCGTGGGCAATTAATAGTGTTTGCCCATTGTATAGAATAGGGCTGGGGTCGGGCAGGATGCTGAGCTTGGCTGCAGATGCAAAGCGCGCGCTAGGTAAGAAATCACGGTTGCCTGCCAAAAAGAAAATTTTAACGCCTTGCCCGGCCAGCTGTGCGATCGCATGCACAATTTCTGCATTAAATGCTTCGTCTAAGCTATCGTCCCCAATCCAGAACTCAAATAAATCTCCCAAAATATACAAGGCACTGGCGGTGCGTGCAGGCCCTTGCAAAAAGGCGTGAAAAGCCGCTGTCGTTGCCGGATCGTTGGGAGAAAGATGAAGGTCTGAGATAAATAGAATGGGAGATGGCATTAAATTGGCTAGCTTGCGAGGTAAGGCAATGAGAGGTGCCAGCGAAGGCCGGCACCTGAAAACATTAAGCTAAAACTTCAGCCTTAATGATCATTACGTCTTCTTTTGGCACATCCTGGTGAAAGCCTTTGCTGCCGGTTTTTACGGCTTTCAGCTGATCAACCACTTCTTTACCTTCGATAACCTTGGCAAATACGCAGTAGCCGAAGCCCTGTGCGGTTGCGCTTTGGTAGTTCAGGAAGTCGTTATTCGCGACGTTAATAAAGAATTGTGAAGAAGCAGAATGTGGATCTGGCGTACGCGCCATAGCCAAGGTGTAGGCGTCGTTTTTCAAGCCATTGGCTGCTTCGTTTTTAATCGGAGCACGGCCTTCTTTCTTTTCATCCATTCCTGGCGCAAAACCACCGCCCTGCACCATAAAACCATTGATGATGCGATGGAAAATAGTGCCGTCGTAATGGCCTTCTTCTACGTATTGCAAGAAATTAGCGACGGTAATTGGTGCTTTTTCAGCGTTGAGTTCAACGATGATATCGCCAAAAGTAGTGGTGAGTTTTACTTTGCTCATGATGCTTCCTTTTTGAGTGTTATTTGCCTGACTTTTTGCCAAGCTCGCGGGCTGATTGAATGGTAATAGTATTCACGGGCACATCGCCGGGTGCTGTCGGGCTGACGCTGATTTGATCGACTACCGACAGGCCAGAAATCACTCTGCCAAAGACGGTGTAACCAAAGCCATCACGGCTTGGGTAGTTGAGAAAATCGTTGTTTTTTGAATTAATAAAAAACTGTGCGGTGGCCGAGTCAGGATCTGCTGTTCTGGCCATCGCAATGGTGCCGCGATCGTTTTTTAAGCCTTTTTCAAAAGCGATTTTGGCTTCATTCTTAACAGGCGAACGAGTTGGCTTTTCGGCCATTTTCTCGTCCATGCCTCCGCCTTGAATCATAAAATCACGAATCACGCGATGAAAAATAGTGCCATCGTATTGTTTGTCTTTAACATATTGTAAAAAATTTGCCACAGTCAGTGGGGCTTTTTCTGGATAAAGCTCGATCACCACTTTGCCTTTTGATGTGATCAATTCAACCTGCGGATTGGCTGCAAATGCACTCAGGCTGGCCAGAACCAGGCTTGCTGCAACAACAAGACGTTTCATCGTGTTTTTCCAAAGATGTGATTAAAGGGCGAAATTTCGCGCAATTATAGCACGCGGTAACTGCGCCCGTTACATGGCTCAAATCCATTACTGGCAATGGTTTACCCCGCAATTGCCATGGTTTTACTGCATTTATGGGGTAAAATAGCTTCATTCTATGGATTGATACCCTTATGCTGAAACTCCCTTCTCTGGACCAGTTTATTTCTGAGTTTGATACCGTCTTACGTACCTTGGCGGCTTCTGCGCAAAGCGTACGCCCGCATCCTGATGCTGCAGTTGCAGATATTGAAATGAGTTCGGCAGAAAAGCAGCATGCGGCAGGCCTGATGCGGGTAAATCATTGCGGGGAGGTGTGTGCTCAGGCTTTATATCAGGGCCAAGCCTTAACTGCGCGTGATCCGGCTACCCGCGATGCTTTACGTGAAGCGGCGCATGAAGAAGTTGAGCACTTGGCATGGACAGAAGCGCGCATTGCTGATTTAGGTAGCCATAAAAGCCTGCTTAACCCGCTTTGGTACGCAGGCTCTCTGGCGATTGGCGTTACCGCGGGGGTGATTGGGGATAAGTGGAATTTAGGCTTTTTGGCAGAAACCGAGCGCCAAGTTGCTGATCATTTGCAATCGCATCTGCGCGAGTTGCCCGGGCAGGATGCAAAGAGCAGGGCGATTGTTGCCCAGATGCATATTGATGAAACCCATCATGCAGAAAAAGCAGAAGAATTAGGAGCTGCACCTTTGCCGTTCCCTATTGTTAAAGCCATGAAACTTAGCTCAATTGTGATGACTTCACTTTCTTACCGGCTCTAAAAATTGAGCTAAATCAGAGCAAATTAAAATAGGGTGTATGACGAGTAAATAGTTTACAGATTTGCGCTTAGGCTTACAGATATAACGCTGATTAACGATTTACGTTATTTTGCTCTGGGGCCTCCTATGTCTGAAATGAACTCACCACAACAGATTGTTGATTATGTTGACCACGCTGCGCTCGATAAAGCCGCGCTGCCTTTTTCCCGTTTAATTGTGATGGCGATGCTGGGCGGTGCATTTATCGGCCTGGGGGGCTTATTGGCGATTGTGGTGACTGGTGGCTCTGTAGAATTACTGGCAAGTAATCCTGGGCTGGCAAAGCTTTTGTTCGGGGCGCTTTTTCCCTTGGGCTTTATTGCGGTGGTGCTGACAGGTGCAGATTTATTCACTTCAAACTGCGCAACCCAGGTTGTTTCTCTATGGAGAAAAAAGCTTAATCCTGCGCAGGTGCTTCGCGTATGGAGTGTTTCATATTCAGGTAATTTTATTGGCGCATGTTTAGCGGCCTGGGCGTTTACCCATATGACCCAGCTTTTCCCTGCAGGGCAGCCGTGCACTCAATACCTGCTTAGCGTGGCTGAGCATAAGCTGGCAAATCCCTTTATGGTGAGTTTTATGCGTGGGGTGTTGGCCAATCTTCTGGTTTGTATTGCAACATGGCAAGGATATTCTGCTAAAGATACGCTGGGCAGAATGCTGGGGATCTGGTTTCCCGTGATGGCGTTTGTTGCGCTGGGCATGGAGCACAGTATTGCCAATATGTTTTTTATTCCGGCAGCGATGCTGGCTGGGCTGGATATTACTTGGGCGCACTTTTTTACTGCTAACTTATTGCCGGTTACTCTGGGTAATTTAGTGGGGGGGGCTCTTTTTGTGGGGCTGCCGTATGCCTATATCTATACCAGACCACAAAAAAATACAGCAGCTGCAAAAAAAATCTGAAATCTATATTTTTTGTAAAAAACGCGCCAGTGGCGCGTTTTTTATTGGGCTTCAATCACCACAAAGTCATGGGTAATAATTGCGCTTTTTGCCAGCATGATCGATGCAGAACAATACTTTTCTGCAGATAATTTGATCGCTCGCTCCACCTGTTCGGCTTTTAAATCTTTACCTGTTACGGTGTAGTGCAAGTGAATTTTTGTGAAAACTTTGGGCTCTGTATCTGCGCGTTCTGCATCAACGTCTACAACGCAGTCCCTGACGTCTGCCCGGCCTTTTTTGAGGATATGGATAACATCATAAGCCGAGCAGCCTGCCGTGCCCATCAGTACCATTTCCATCGGTCTGGGGCCCAGATTCCGGCCTCCACCCTCTGGCGGGCCATCCATAAGCACTGCATGGCCTGATTCTGACTGAGCTAAAAAACTCACTTCTTCTACCCATTTAACGCGCACTTTCATTTCGTTTTTCCTGTGTTTGCCGGGGTTTTTATGCATGGTTTATTGCCCTGGTAGCATGCCGGACATCGCGCCTGGTATTTTGCATCGCAAAATATGTCTTGTCATGCTTTCTGTCTCACGTGATAATGGCCCTAACATCAGAGTGTTTTTTACTTTGTTGTTGTCTCCTCCATCCTCCTTTTTGGTGGGATTTCACGCAATCCAGATGGGTTGCGTTTTTTTTAGACTAGGCCCATTTTTGAAATGGGTAGTCACTAGATTTGACAAGTAAATGCGGGTACAGATATAATCCGCGACTTTCTCAAAATCGTAACGTGGAAGAGCAGTCATGAAAACCTTTTCTGCCAAACCGCACGAAGTTAAGCGCGAGTGGTTCGTTGTTGATGCTACCGATATGGTTCTCGGTCGTCTCGCGGCTGAAGTCGCTAAACGTCTGCGTGGCAAGCACAAAGCTGAGTACACCCCTCACGTAGACTGTGGTGACCACATCGTGGTGGTGAACGCAGACAAGATCCGCGTAACCGGCAACAAAGCAACAGATAAAATTTACTACCGCCACACTGGTCACCCAGGTGGTATTTACCAGCGCACCTTTTCCGAGATGCAAGAAAAATTCCCGGGACGCGTGCTAGAAATGGCTGTTAAGGGCATGCTTCCAAAGGGTCCTCTCGGCTACGCTATGATCAAAAAGATGAAGGTTTATGCAGGTAGCGAACATCCGCACACCGCGCAACAGCCTAAAACCTTTTCTATCTAAGCGTTAACGCGTTTTCTACTAAGGAATTTGTATCATGGTAGGTAAATACTATTACGGTACCGGCCGTCGCAAGAGCGCAGTTGCTCGTGTGTTCGTAGCCAAAGGTAGCGGCAATATCATAGTCAACGGCAAGCCGGTTGATTCTTACTTTCCTCGCGAAACTAGTCGCATGGTCGTTCGCCAGCCTCTGGAACTGACCGCAAACCTCGAATCCTTCGACATTATGGTTAATGTTGTTGGTGGTGGTGAAACCGGCCAAGCCGGTGCGATTCGTCACGGTGTAACTCGTGCTCTGATTGAATTTGATGCAGCTCTTAAAGGCAGCCTCAAAGCAGCAGGTCTTGTTACTCGCGATGCTCGTGAAGTTGAACGTAAGAAAGTGGGTCTGCACGGCGCTCGTCGTCGCAAACAGTTCTCCAAGCGTTAATTCGCTGGAACTGCTTTCTACAAAAGCCACCCTCGGGTGGCTTTTGTGTTATCTGGGCCTAGTAAATAGCTTACGAAGTTTGACTGAACAAGCAGTTTTTCTAATATTTTCGTGAAATGTTTGGGCGAGTAGTGCCCTTTTTGTTTTAAGATTCGGCATACCTAACAAAAAGAGACGATACAGCATGATTAAGGTGGGGATTGTTGGTGGTACGGGGTATACCGGCGTAGAACTATTACGTTTGTTAGCTCGTCATTCTGGTGTGAAATTACAGGCCGTGACTTCTCGTAAAGAAGCGGGCATGAAAGTGGCAGAAATGTACCCAAGCCTTCGAGGCTGGGTAGATTTGGCTTTCTCTACACCTGAAGAAGCCTGTCTTACTGAATGCGATGTGGTGTTTTTTGCGACCCCCAATGGCATTGCGATGCAACAAGCGCGTGAGCTATTAAATGCTGGGGTCAAAGTGATTGATCTGGCTGCGGATTACCGTATTAAAGATCTCGCAGAGTGGTCTAAATGGTATGGCATGCAACATGCCTCGCCGGAGTTGGTTGAAGAGGCCGTTTATGGTTTGCCGGAAATTAATCGTGCTGCAATTAAAGGGGCTCGTTTAATTGCTAATCCTGGCTGCTATCCTACTGCAGTGCAATTGGGTTTCTTGCCCTTGATTGAGGCGGGAGTCATTGATACCAGCAGCCTGATTGCAGATTGTAAGTCGGGTGTTTCCGGAGCCGGGCGCAAAGCCGAATTAGGTGCTTTATTTTCCGAAGCGGCTGATAATTTCAAGGCATACGGAGTGGCAGGCCATCGGCATTTGCCAGAAATTCGTCAGGGCTTGGCCCGTGCATCAGGCGCTCCTGTAGGCTTAACTTTTGTACCTCATCTTACACCGCTGATCCGCGGTATCCATGCCACGCTCTATGCCAAAATAACTAAAGATGTTGATCTGCAGGCGCTGTTTGAGCAACGTTATCAGGGTGAGCAATTTGTTGATGTGTTGCCTGCTGGCTCGCATCCGGAAACACGCTCTGTTCGTGGTGCCAATATATGTCGGATTGCGGTGCACCGCCCGCAAGGCGGCGACACGGTGGTAATCTTGTCGGCCATTGATAATCTGGTCAAAGGTGCGGCAGGGCAAGCAGTGCAAAATATGAATATCCTCTTCGATTTGCCTGAAGGTACCGGCCTCGACGTTGTGCCTTTACTGCCTTAAATGCCTATCAAGCGTTTTTATCGTTTGCAACGTGCGCGGCTGATGGCTGCGCCTTTGTCGCTGCAGCCTGTGATTGGCTGGCGGGGGCGACTGCTGCGTATTGCTGCCTTATTTTGTATGGCGATGAGTTTTTTAGGTTTTGGTGCCTATGTGGGTTATCAATATGCTTTAAACCGCAATGCGGCGTATTTGGCAGAAAAAATGCAGCGTCTCGCAAGCCAGACTGAGCAATTAGGCGCGGGGCAGGCGAAGCTGCAACTGCTGGAGCAGCAAATTAAAGTGGGTCAGGGCGAGCGCGATGGTTTGGTTCAGGCCTTAAGCACGGCGCAGAGCGAATTGGCTGCAAAGCAGGAGGCCCTGTCTTTTTTTGAATCTTTATTACAAAGCAATGATCGTAACCGAGCCGTAAGCTTTAGCGCGTGCGAGTTGCAATCAGTGGGCGGCGGGCGTTGGCGCTATCGCTTGCTGCTGGTGCAGGGAACTGACCGCAGCACAGAGTTTGCTGGGCGTTTACAGGCCAGCGTGCAATATCAGGAACACGGCAAACGACAAAATATGCAGATCGAACCCTTACCGGTGAAATTTAGCCATTATTTGCGGCAGGAAGGCGAGCTGACTCTGCCCTCAGGTGCTTTGCCTCAATTATTTGAAGCGCGTATTTTTACGGATAACAATAAGCAGGCGGTTGCCAGCTGCCAGAAAAAGGGAGGATGAGCGTGTTTAAAAGTAAAAAAGGTTCAACCAAGATTGATAGCCTGATTGGGCAAGGTACGACGGTGCGGGGCGATATTAGTTTTTCGGGTGGTTTAAGAATTGATGGGACGGTGATTGGCCGTGTCTCCGCCAGTGATCCTAAAAGTGGTACTTTGGTCATCAGTGAAAAAGCACGTATTGAAGGCAGCGTACAATGCTCTCATCTGATTCATAACGGCGAGATTATTGGGCCGATTGAAGTGGCTCAATATGTTGAACTGCAAACCAAGGCCCGCATTAAGGGTGACCTGAGCTATAAAACTTTAGAAATGCATGCTGGGGCAATGATTCAGGGCAAGCTGCTGCATTTAAGCAATGGCAAGCAGGAAGAAATTGATCCGGCCAGTGTAGCAACGGTAGAAGAATGACCGTTGCCGCTGCCGAATATTGACCGCTGTAGCTTGCGCGGTAGATAATACCTTATCCTTTTAGTCAACTATTTTTGGAGTGTCCCATGAACACTGTGACCGACATGCCAATCCCCTTTGTTTTCACTGATTCTGCTGCGGAAAAAGTCCGTGATTTAATTATCGAAGAAGGCAATCCGGATCTGAAACTTCGTGTGTTTGTAACCGGCGGCGGCTGTTCTGGCTTCCAGTATGGTTTCACATTTGACGAAATCATGAATGAAGACGATACCCCGGTTGAAAAAAACGGCGTCACCTTGCTGGTTGATCCGATGAGCTATCAATATCTGGTGGGGGCCGAGATCGATTATGTGGAAAGCCTTGAAGGCTCTCAGTTCACCATTAAGAACCCGAATGCATCGACCACTTGCGGTTGTGGTTCTTCATTCTCGGTGTAAACTCTTTAGCACCATCACAGAAAAGGAAGCTTGCTTCCTTTTTTTTCGTCTGAACAAGCCGTACTCAGGCGGCTAGGTTTTTAAACTGCTCTGTATTAAATACATTTTTCGTCATATTGGTACTGGTGTAATTTCGCACTCCTGACTGATAATGAACTTACTCAACGCTGGGGGTAAGGCATGTTTGAATCTGCACAGTTAGGCCACAAAGTAGATAAAGCTATTTATAAAGAGCAAGAGCCTTTATTGCGTGAGGCCTTGCTGGCCGTGCAATACCAATTAAAAGAGCAGGCTAATTTTCCTGTGGTGATTCTTTTGGGGGGCGTGCCCACTGCGGGGAAGGCAGAAACCGCTAATTTACTTCTGGAATGGCTGGATCCTAGGCTGATTGAAAGCCATGCTTTTGGGGTTAAAAGTGATGAAGAGCTGGCTAGGCCCGCCATGTGGCGTTTCTGGCGGGCACTTCCTCCCAAAGGCAAAATTTCACTGATGTTTGGTGGCTGGTATGCGGGGCCGATGTGGGATTACTTGCAGGGCGGCTACGCGGATCGCTTTGAGCATGAAGTAGAGCGCATTGCGCGTTTTGAGAAAATGCTCTCCGATGAAGGCGTATTGCTGCTGAAGTTTTGGCTGCACTTGCCCAAAGATGAGCTGAAAAAACGCATTAAGAAGCTGGAGGCCGATGATCGCACCGCCTGGCGTGTTACCGATCAGGATAAGCAATTTTTGAAATATTACGATCAGATTATGGAAGCGCAATTGGCTATGGTCATGCGCTCAAATCTGGCAGATTCACCGTGGCGGGTTATCGAAGGGACGGATGCAAATTATCGCTCGCTCACGGTAGGCAAGCAGATTGAAGAAGCAATTAAGCACCATTTGGAGCGCGGCACTTTAACGCAGAAGCGAATCGAAGCCGCACCATTGCTCCCCTCGATTGATGGATTACGCCTCCTGGATAAATTGCAGCTAGATAGCAATTTAAGCAAGGCAGATTACTCGGTTAAGCTTGAAGAATTACAAGGCCGCCTTAATTTGCTGACCCGCCACCCAAAATTTAAAGAAATGTCGGTTTCTTTAGTATTTGAGGGAATGGATGCAGCGGGCAAAGGTGGCAGTATTCGGCGGATTACCGCTGCACTGGATGCTCGCCAGTACCGGGTGGTTCCTGTTGCTGCGCCAACAGAAGAAGAGCGCGCTCAGCCCTACCTCTGGCGTTTTTGGCGGCATGTGCCTCAACATGGGCGCATGACTATCTTTGATCGTTCATGGTATGGCCGTGTTTTAGTTGAACGGGTCGAGGGTTTTGCTCAGCGTGCAGACTGGATGCGTGCCTATAACGAAATCAACGATTTTGAAGCAGAATTAGATGCCGCTAACAGTATCGTATTAAAGTTTTGGCTGGCCATCAGCAAGGAAGAGCAATTAAGGCGTTTTGAAGAACGCGAGCAAACTGAATTTAAGCGTTTTAAAATCACCGATGAAGACTGGCGTAACCGCGATAAATGGGATGAATATATTGTGGCGGCCAGCGATATGATTGACCGTACCAATACACTGCACGCACCCTGGCATATGATAGGCGCGAATAATAAATACCAGGCCAGAATCAGCATTTTAGAAAAACTCTGTGAGGCTTTAGAGTCTCGTTTACAAAGCAAGGAAAAGAAAAAATGACTTTAATTATAGATTCAGTTTTAAATCACAAAGCTCAGGCGCAATTATTTACTGAAGCACGTACACATAATGCTTGGCAGGATCGTGATGTAAGTGATGAGTTATTGAATCAGCTTTATGATTTATTAAAATGGGCACCTACATCGGCTAATGCGGCCCCGGCACGGTTTGTTTTTGTTAAATCCCCAGCGGCTAAGGCCAAATTATTGCCTAGCCTGAGTGAAGGTAATATTGAAAAAACCATGAAAGCACCGGTGACGGTGATTGTGGCCCATGATCTAGAGTTTTATGAGCAATTGCCTGTGTTATTTCCGCAAGCAGATGCAAAAAGCTGGTTTGCTGGTAATGAAGCAGCCATTAATAGCACAGTACAAAGAAATGGTAGTTTGCAAGGTGCTTATTTAATTATGGCTGCACGCACATTAGGCTTAGACTGCGGGCCAATGTCTGGTTTTGATCAGAGCAAAGTGGATGAGGCTTTTTTTGCCGGTAGCCAATGGCGTTCTAATTTTCTGATTAATTTGGGTTATGGCGATACCACTCAGCTTTACCCAAGAAATCCTCGCCTGGATTTTGCTCAAGCTTGCCGGATTGAATAATCTTTTTTGAAACTGTAGGGAAAATAAGCCGCGTTGATGAGTCAGGTGCTTCGCGGCTTTATTTATGCTGTGCATTTTTAAGTTTGTGTTTCTCTCTGTAATCGGTAATTCAGGAAAATAATGGCGGAATGGAGTGTTTGGAAGGCGTTGGAACAGGTTCGGCAAAAAAAGCGCGAGCTTGATCCCCTGTTTGCCCGTGCTGGGATTGCCCCTGAGCTGGCCACCATCGCCAATCGGATTTGTCTGGATTTAAAACGCTCACCGCCTACTTTGCCCCTGCTGACCGGAGATAAAACGCGCGATGCTGAAGCCATGGGCATGTATTACGAAGGCTATGCCCGCCAGTATGAAGAGGCGTTTTATAAAGCAGAAAACTTACTTCGGTTTACATGGGTGCCTGAAGCATTGCCCATTGCTTCCTTGGTTTCGGCTGAAATTATTCGCTTACGTGATCAGCTAAAAAATGAGCAGGGAAAAACGCCAGACTTCACCGTTTTAGAAGCTTTATTGTTTAATTATGTACGCCTTGATCACCCAACATTAGCGCTGCCCCCTGATTTGCTGTCTAACCGCCGCCGCGAGCTGACGGATGTGGCAGGCTATCCGTTGCTGGTTCAGCATGCACATAGCGAAATGCAAAATGACAGCGTGCCGCCCCTGCTGAGTGAAGAATTCAAAACGCAGCTTAGTGAGCACTTGCAGCGTTATCTGGCTTCACCATGGCTGCATTGCCCCCTGATTACCCAGTGGTATGTCACCCTAGCCCTAGATACCGGCCTCGCACGGAAAAAACATGATGCATTGGATGACCAGCTTACTGCATCGTTACTGAAGCGCCGCTGGCCCTCTTTATCAAACTGGATGCCTCAATTCGAATTTGCCGATCAGTGCTGGTATATCTCTTTATCGCTGCTGGCGCTGGTGAGCTTGTTTATGGAATGGTGGTGGCTTGCTGCCCCCATGGTGATCTGGCTGCATTTGTCTTTGGGTGCGCATCGGCGGGAAAGAAAAGAAATTGAAGACCGGCGTGCTTTTTTATTAGGCCAGGCCCAGATGCTAAAAAGAACCCGTGATCGTTTTGGAGTAGGGCACATCTCTTTAGAGAAACTGGCTTTCCAGCTGCGGCACTGGGATGAGAAGGGCGAGTATTTCGAGCCTCAGCTTTTTGATTTGCTTGCTTTGCATCAGCATCAGGAATAAAGCCATAGATCATGGGGCTGGGCACGCCTTACATCAGTATGAGCGAATGTGAGGCTGACAATCTTATAGAACGATCGTACAATAAGGGTACAGATTCTTCTTGGATTACGCCGTGTACGCCCAGCGCAAGATCATCCATATTGATTGTGATTGCTTCTACGCAGCAGTTGAAATGCGCGATCAGCCTGCGCTGCGCAATGTGCCTTTGGCCATTGGCGGAGAGGCCGACCGGCGTGGTGTGATCGCAACCTGTAATTATCCGGCTCGTAAGTTTGGCGTGCACTCGGCGATGTCTACTTATCGCGCTCAGCAAATGTGCCCGCAGCTTGTTTTACTTCCCCCTGATTTCCCCCGTTATCGCGCTGCATCACAGGCGATGCGCGCTATTTTCGCCGATTACACCGACAATATTGAGCCTTTATCGCTGGATGAAGCTTATTTAGATGTCACTGGCCTGTTGCATTGCCAGGGCAGCGCATCACGCATGGCGCAGGAAATCAGAGCGCGTATCGCCGCAGAAGTCGGCATTACCGCCAGCGCGGGCATTGCCCCAAATAAGCTATTAGCCAAAATTGCCAGTGACTGGCATAAGCCCAACGGACAGTTTGTGATTCGCCCGCAGGATATCGATGCCTTTATGCTTGGCTTGCCGCTAAAAAAGCTTTGGGGCGTGGGTAAGGTTACGGCTGCCCGTCTGGCAAGGCAGGGTGCACATTGTTGTGCTGATTTGCAAGGCTGGCCATTGGAGCGATTGTTGCGTGAGTTCGGTAAATTTGGCAGCCAGTTATTCGAGCAGTGCCGGGGGATCGATTTACGGCCGGTTGCTAATGATGAGCGGCGAAAATCCTTATCAGTAGAAAATACCTTTGACCATGATTTACCTGACCTGGCGGCCTGTCATGCAGCATTACCTGCTCTGGTAAGTGATTGGCAGAGGCGGATGCAGCGTGCCATTGGTGAGCGTCAGCATAAAGCTTTCGTCAAAATAAAATTCAGTGATTTTAGTCAGACTACCGTTGAGTGCATTTGCCCGCATCCATCCATAGAAACCTTTGGGCTTTTACTGGCTGAAGGCTTTGAGCGGGGCAAAAAGCCCGTGAGGCTTTTGGGAGTAGGGGCCAGATTTGAAGAGGCTAAAGTGCAGCCAGAGCAGCTTTGCCTGTGGCCCGCATAACAGAATGGTCTGGTTTTTTTCTTAAACAATTGGCACTTAACAAGGCTCTGTAATTTGTTGTGCCAGTTTGCCAAGCTTGAAGCTCTGGAAAAAAAGCGCGGAGTTCACATAGAAAGCGGGTTACCCCTTTTTTCTGCGTACTCTGCGCTCTCTGGTTTTAAGATTGTGCTGCTTAGCGTTAAGCGGAAGCAGCGTGTCTGATAAAAAAATAATACTCGCTTTACTTACTTTTTTACCAGGTCAGATGAAGCAACAAGCTTAGGTGCGCAGATCTGTGCTGCTTATTTAGCCAGTGTTTTTTGCTTTTCCAGCATACGGCGTTTAATTTCTGAGATGGCGGCAACCGTTGCTTTTTCACCTTCTAAAATGGCGACGTTTTTCTGATCAAAATCTGCTGCGCCAATCTTACCCACTTTGGGGCGAAGGATAAAATCCGCGCGCGTCATTTCTTGCTCGCCTAGTTTTTGCCCCATGATCATGACCGCTTGGTTTACGATTCCAAGCATATTGTTTGGGGTGTTGCTGCCGTTGGCCTTGGATGAAATATCAACTGCGATAATAAAATCGGCTCCTAGTTCTTTGGCAGCATCAACGGGCACTGGGCTGATGACGCCGCCATCTACATAGCGGCGTCCTGCAATCATCACTGGCTCAAATACACCGGGGATGCTGGATGAGGCACGCACAGCTTGGCCGGTGTTTCCTCGTGCAAAAGAAATTCGCGTGCCGGTATCCAGCTCAGTTGCCACTGCTGCAAAAGGTTTGTTGAGCTTATCCAGCGGGCGGTTATCAACAAGTTTATTGACGTAATCTTGTAGTTTTTGCCCTTTAACTAAACCGCCTGACATCAGACTTAAATCCCGAATTTGTGATTCATCTAGGCCAAATGCGCGTTCCTGTAGCGTAAAACCATTCATTCCCGAGGCGTACAGTGCGCCAACTACGCTGCCTGCACTGGTGCCTGAAACGACGTCTGGAACGATGCCGTTAGCTTCCAGCATTTTAATTACACCAATATGGGCAAAGCCCTTGGCTGCGCCACCACCGAGTGCCAAGCCAATTTTAAGTTTCGGTAGTGGTTTGGGCTCAGCAGGTGGATTGCTGGTGCATGCGGCTAAAAAGCTCAGGCTGATTAAGCTTGCAAACAGTTTTTTCATACTACTTTCTCCAGGGCGATCACGAAGGCGGTTTGCCCATCGCAGCGCCATTTCACATCAAATTGATACAGCCTTACGCCATAGATGCGGTCTGCATCATTTGCATAGGCTGGTCGAGGGTCTTGTTTTAATACGTCTTCAATTAATTCACGCAGTTCTGGTCTTAGGCGTGCTGTTGCATCAGGGCTAAAAACAACTTTAAGTTCTGGCGGAGGGCTGTCAGCAAAGCCGCCTCGCGCATCAGGAAGGCTTTCAGCGTAAGGGATATAAGGCTTGATATCTAAAATGGGCGTGCCATCGACTAAATCAATCCCTTTAAATGTCAGGGTGACGCCAGATTGGGTATCCACTTTAATCAGTTCAACTAAAGACAAGCCAATCGGGTTGGGCCGAAACGGTGAGCGGCTGGCAAAAACCCCTATTCTGGTATTGCCACCCAGCCTAGGTGGGCGCACGGTGGGCTTCCAGTCCGTGGCACTTTGGTGAAACACAAAGGTGAGCCAGACATGGGAAAAGTCTTCCAGCCCGCGCACGGCTTCGCTGCGATTATAAGGCGGCAGTAGCTTTAGTACCCCCAATGCGTTGGGGGCTAAGCTGGGCTGGCGTGGAATACCAAATTTATCTGCAAAGGGAGTAGCCAAGTAGCCGATGGGCTGAAAGGTAAAACTGCTCACGCTGGCGTCCACCAAGAGTCAAAAAAGCGGGGCCGAAGCCCCGCTGGATTATATGCGAATTAACTTCTTACTTTACAGATTATGTACCCAGATCACGCCGATCATAATTGGCGCAACGATGGCACAAATACCACGGAAAGCAGGGATCCAGCGTCCGCCTCCATTGCTGAGCAGCTCGCTATGGATGCGTGGCCAGATGGTCCAGCCTGCGAAGATGGCAACTAAAATGCCGCCCGCTGGCATCATGATATTAGATGTTGTGTAATCCATCAGATCAAATGCTGTTTTGCCAAATAATTTCATCTCTGCCATCGGGCCAAAAGAAAGGGCCGCAGGGATGCTGGCAATAAATACGGCAGCAGTGGTGATATAAGCCGCACGGCGGCGCTCCCAGCCAAATTCATCGATGAAGTAGCTGACAATCGGCTCAACAATCGATACCGATGAGGTGAGTGCTGCAAATAAAAGTAGTAAGAAGAAGGCAACTGCCCACGCTTGGCCAAATGGCATTTGTGCAAAGATGGCTGGCATGGTGATAAAGGTCAGGCCAGGACCCGCTGCAGGGTCAACGCCAAAAGCAAATACGGCAGGCAGAACCATAAAGCCAGCCAAAACGCTGGCTAAGGTAGCCAAGATAGAAATCCACAGCGTTGCACCGGCCAAGTTGGTGTCTTTATCGACATAAGAGCCGTAGGAAATAATAATCCCCATGCCCAGAGACAATGAGAAAAACGCCAGACCAAGGGCATCAACCACCATAGCGGAAGTCAGCTTGCTAAAGTCCGGGGTCATAAAGTAGCGTACGCCTTCCCATGCGCCAGGCAGGGTGAGCGAGCGGGCAATTAAGACCAGCATCAAAAGAAAGAGAGCGGGCATTAATACTTTGCTCATGCGCTCAATACCTTTTTGTACGCCTCCTAATACAACGGCAACGGTTACGCCCAGAAAGAGCGCTGTATAAAATAGGGCACTGGCAGGGTCAGCAATAAAGTGCGTAAAGGCGGCCGCAAGCGCCTTGGTGTCTTGCCCCAGTGCTTCGCCTGTAATGGATTTACCAATGTAAGCAATCACCCATCCGCCGACCACGCTGTAGTAAGCCATTACAATAAAAATACACAGTACAGATAAGCGGCCAGCCCAAGGCCAGAGACCACCTTTTAAATCACGAAATGCCGTGGTCGCTGAGCGATTGGCTGCACGGCCAATCACCATTTCTGCGAGCAGGAGAGCAATACCAACGGTGAATACGCAGGCTAAGTAGGCGAGTAGAAACACGCCGCCACCATTTTTACCTGCTACATAGGGGAATTTCCAGATGGCTCCAAGGCCAACTGCGGAGCCAGAGGCGGCCAGAATAAAGCCGAGGCGAGAGCCCCAATTTGCACGAGACATAGATCATTTTCCGAAATAATTACTGCTGAAAAAAAGGACATAGAACTACCCCGTCATTTTTTTGAAAGACAGATTTCGAAAAGATGGCATCAATAAGCTGATTTGCTGAAAGGCTATCTTTATAAATCAGTAAAGGCTTGTGGCTTTTAATGATTTAGTGGGTAAGTATGCATTTAACCTGACTTGTTATTTTTTATCTTCATTGAATAGTTACTTGATTTTGTGATCTATGTTTGGTTTCAATGCTTTTTGCATATCTGGCTGATATGGTATTTCTGGGGTTGGGAGTGGTGAATAAAATGACGTGAAAAAATAGTTTTTGACTTGCCAAGTCAGAAACAAGTCGCGACACTAGCCGCTCTTTTGTGAGGTAGCCATGTCATTTTATTTTCGTCCCGATAATGTCCCTGAGCTGGGTGGCCTGAGCCGCTGGGAGCAACGCGTCTTGCTGCGCGGTACATTTTTAAAAGAACGCGCCATGTCGACCTTGGTCTTGCTCGTGGTGGTGATTGCAAGTGTGCAATTTGTAATCAATCCCGTTTTGGCTTCGGTATGGCCAGATTTTCAAAATAACAGTCTTCCCTATGCGGGTGTGCTGGTTGTTTGGTTATTACTTCTAATGTGGCTACGCGATGTCGTGATGATGAATATATTGCGTCCTAAAATTGCAATTAAACGTGCTGAGAAAGCCAATGTGGCGATTCCTCCTGCTGCTTAGTAGTGCCGTATCCGTACAAGCTGCCACTATTGCCGTCGATGTGGGGCATTATCTGGCGGCTCCCGGTGCGACCAGTGCTTATGGTTCGAGCGAGTTTAGCTACAACCTAGCGCTTGCCCGACGGGTAGAAAGCACATTGCAGACCGCAGGGCATAAGGTGCTCTTAATTAATGCGGATGGCCAGATGCGCGACTTGCGTGCTCGGGTGCAGGCCGCAGCAGCGGCTGATTTGTTGATTTCTATCCATCACGATTCAGTCCAGCCGCAGTACCTACAGACATGGGATGTGGCAGGTAAGAGCCAGCGCTATGCGGATCAATTTAGCGGATATTCTTTGTTTGTTCATTCGCAGGCCTCGCAGTTTAGCCGCTCTTTTGCCTGTGCTCAGGCCGTATCGCAATCTCTGCTTGCTCAGGACTTTAAGCCCACGAACCACCATGCTCCAGGCATTGCAGGCGAAGATCGTCTGCAGCTTGACCCTAAACTTGGCATTTACGACGCTGATTTTGTTGTGGTTCGTCTCGGCAAAATTCCTGCCATCTTGTTTGAAGCCGGTGTAATTGTAAATCGCGCGGACGCACTTGCTTTGCAAGAGCCTGCAACCCAAAACCATATGGCCGAAGCCATTGCTAAAGGCCTTAGCTGCCTTAAATAAAGCCCAGCCCCAGCTGCTTATTTGCTAAATGTTTATGCAAGGTTGGCACAGGGGCGGGTCTATCGTCTAAAATCCCCTCTTTGTTTTTTAAATGAACTCGGTTGCCGCCATGCGCACGTCACAACTTTATTTCTCGACTTTAAAAGAAGCGCCTTCAGAGGCCGAACTGATCTCGCACAAGCTGATGCTGCGTGCAGGTTTAATCAAGCGCCTCGGTTCTGGCCTCTATACATGGATGCCTCTGGGCTTACGCGTGCTGCGTAAGGTTGAAGCCGTGATCCGCGATGAGATGAATAAAGCGGGTGCGCAAGAAATGTTAATGCCTGCGGTACAGCCTGCAGAGCTGTGGCAGGAAACGGGTCGTTGGGATGTGTTTGGCCCACAAATGCTGAAAATCACCGATCGTCATGAGCGCCAGTTTTGCTTTGGCCCAACGCACGAAGAAGTGATTACCGATATCGCTCGCTCTGAATTACGCAGCTATAAACAGCTGCCAGTAAGCTTCTACCAAGTACAGACTAAATTCCGTGATGAAATTCGCCCACGTTTTGGCGTGATGCGCGCGCGCGAATTTATGATGAAGGATGCTTATTCTTTCCATGCCGATTTTGAGTCGCTGCAAGCTACTTATGGCGTGATGTACCAAAGCTACTCTAATGTGTTCACTCGTTTGGGCTTGAAGTTCCGCGCTGTGGCGGCCGACACCGGCGCAATTGGCGGCTCGGGCAGCCATGAATTCCATGTCTTGGCGGATGCGGGTGAAGATCTTTTAGCCTACTGCCCAGATTCTGACTACGCAGCCAATACTGAGCTTGCCGAAGCGTTTGCGCCTGCAGAGCCACGCCGTGCGCCAGCTGAGGCGATGCGTGATGTCGATACTCCAAAACAAACCTCCTGCGAAGCCGTTGCTGCACTCTTAGATATCAGCATTGAGCGCACTGTTAAATTACTGGCCTTGATGACATCCGCCAATGAGCTGGTCATTGCCCTGCTGCGCGGCGATCACAATCTGAACGAAGTCAAGCTGGCTAAGGTTGAAGGCATGGCTGATTTCCGCTTTGCCAGTGATGAAGAAATCCGCGCCGCTTTTAATTGCCCGCCGGGTTTCCTTGGGCCGGTTGGTATTCCTGCGGGTGTGCGTGTGATCGCAGATCGCACCGTTGCCGTAATGAGTGATTTTGTTTGTGGCGCAAATAAGCCTAAGTTCCACTTGGCAGGCGTTAACTTTGGCCGTGATTTGCCAGAGCCAAATATCGTTGCTGATATTCGTAATGTAGTGAATGGCGATGCCAGCCCAGATGGTAAAGGCACATTGGAAATCTGTCGTGGTATTGAAGTTGGCCACATCTTCCAGCTGCGCACTACTTACGCAGAAAAGATGAAGTGTCAGTTCACGGATGCGGATGGTTCGCTAAAAACGATGGAAATGGGGTGCTATGGCATCGGAGTATCGCGCATCGTGGCCGCTGCTATTGAGCAAAACCATGACGAGCGCGGGATTAAATACCCAGCCGCCATCGCGCCGTTTACTGTAGCGATTGTGCCTATGGGCTATCATCGTTCGGAAACCATTAAAGCTGCAGCCGACGCGTTATATGCCGATTTTGTGGCTGCCGGTATTGATGTTTTGCTGGATGATCGTAATGAGCGTCCGGGCTCGATGTTTGCTGATATGGAGCTCATCGGTATTCCTCATCGCATCACGATCGGTGAAAAAGGCTTGGCTGAAGGCATGGTTGAATACATTGCCCGTGCCGGTGGCGAGATGGAGAAAATTGCATTAGCAGATGCGGTTCGCATCCTCAGCGAAAAGTAAGTTTGTAGTGAAAGGGCGCTGTATAGAGACAGCGCCTTTTTTTTCGTATCGAAAATCCTCTGCTGCCGATAAGAACCCTTCTGTTTTAAGTTGTCTGCTGCGGTTTTCTCGTGTTTTGCCTGTTTTTGAGTAGTGCTGTCCTTTTTTATGCCTGTTCAAAAGGCGCTTGTTGAAAGATTTGTATAGTTTTGCTTTTTGCACACAAGATTTGTGTTTTATACAAATCAATGGTTTAGCGACTTTTGTGGCTTTTGTTGTGGCTCAGGTGTTGACCGAATAGGGCCCCGCCGGTATAGTTCGGCCTCTCGCTGCAGCACACACGGAAACACAGTGTGCAGATAGCGAGAACGATCTTTAAAAAAATACAGTCGATGAGTGTGAGTGCTTGATTCGGAAGCGAAACAAGTGCTTGCATTAGTAAGGTGCATTCAGCAATGGATGTGCCGAATAAAGTAAGCCAGTAAGTACTAGCTTAGTGATTAAACTAAAGAGTTTGATCCTGGCTCAGATTGAACGCTGGCGGCATGCTTTACACATGCAAGTCGAACGGTAACAGGGTGCTTGCACCGCTGACGAGTGGCGAACGGGTGAGTAATATATCGGAACGTACCTAGTAATGGGGGATAACTATCCGAAAGGATAGCTAATACCGCATACGCCCTGAGGGGGAAAGAGGGGGATCGCAAGACCTCTCGTTATTAGAGCGGCCGATATCAGATTAGCTAGTTGGTGAGGTAAAGGCTCACCAAGGCAACGATCTGTAGCGGGTCTTAGAGGACGATCCGCCACACTGGAACTGAGACACGGTCCAGACTCCTACGGGAGGCAGCAGTGGGGAATCTTGGACAATGGGCGCAAGCCTGATCCAGCAATGCCGCGTGCGTGAAGAAGGCCTTCGGGTTGTAAAGCGCTTTTGTTCGGGAGGAAATCCTAGTGGCTAATATCCATTGGGGATGACAGTACCGGAAGAATAAGGACCGGCTAACTACGTGCCAGCAGCCGCGGTAATACGTAGGGTCCAAGCGTTAATCGGAATTACTGGGCGTAAAGGGTGCGCAGGTGGTTGATTAAGTGTGATGTGAAAGCCCCGGGCTCAACCTGGGAATTGCATTGCAAACTGGTCAACTAGAGTATGGCAGAGGGGGGTGGAATTCCGCGTGTAGCAGTGAAATGCGTAGAGATGCGGAGGAACACCGATGGCGAAGGCAACCCCCTGGGCTAATACTGACACTCATGCACGAAAGCGTGGGGAGCAAACAGGATTAGATACCCTGGTAGTCCACGCCCTAAACGATGTCTACTAGTTGTTGGGGAATTCGTTCCTTAGTAACGCAGCTAACGCGTGAAGTAGACCGCCTGGGGAGTACGGCCGCAAGGCTAAAACTCAAAGGAATTGACGGGGGCCCGCACAAGCGGTGGATGATGTGGATTAATTCGATGCAACGCGAAAAACCTTACCTAGCCTTGACATGTCAAGAATCCCTGAGAGATTGGGGAGTGCCGCAAGGAACTTGAACACAGGTGCTGCATGGCTGTCGTCAGCTCGTGTCGTGAGATGTTGGGTTAAGTCCCGCAACGAGCGCAACCCTTGTCCTTAGTTGCTACCATTTAGTTGGGCACTTTAAGGAGACTGCCGGTGACAAACCGGAGGAAGGTGGGGATGACGTCAAGTCCTCATGGCCCTTATGGCTAGGGCTTCACACGTCATACAATGGTCGGTACAGAGGGTTGCCAAGCCGCGAGGTGGAGCTAATCTCATAAAACCGATCGTAGTCCGGATTGGAGTCTGCAACTCGACTCCATGAAGTCGGAATCGCTAGTAATCGCGGATCAGCATGTCGCGGTGAATACGTTCCCGGGCCTTGTACACACCGCCCGTCACACCATGGGAATGGGTTTCACCAGAAGTAGGTAGGCTAACCGTAAGGAGGCCGCTTACCACGGTGGGATTCATGACTGGGGTGAAGTCGTAACAAGGTAGCCGTAGGGGAACCTGCGGCTGGATCACCTCCTTTCAAGAGAAGACTTTTGGATTGAGTACTCACACTCATCGACTGTAGGTTTAGGGATTGTTGATTAGGATTCAGAATTGATGTGATTTAATAAAGTCACATTTATTCTGGTTTCTAAAATCAGCAAGACAGTAACTTGATCTTTAAAAAAATAGAAGAAGTAATACTCAAATTTAGAAATAAATAAGGGTAGATTGTATCAAAATCGATTGTTCGAAGTCAGAACTGAATAATCGATGTCGCAAACAAAGCGAAATCAGATACTTCGAATTGTATTAACTTTGTTGATACGTGTTTGAGGTTATAGGATCAAGCGACTAAGTGCATCTGGTGGATGCCTTGGCGATGATAGGCGAAGAAGGACGCGTTAGCCTGCGAAAAGCACGGGGAGCTGGCAAATAAGCATTGATCCCGTGATATCCGAATGGGGAAACCCGGCCCTTTTGGGTCATCCATGACTGAATACATAGGTCATGAGAAGCGAACTCGGCGAACTGAAACATCTAAGTAGCCGAAGGAAAAGAAATCAACCGAGATTCCCAAAGTAGTGGCGAGCGAAATGGGAAGAGCCTGCATGTGATAAATCAAACTTTAGTGGAACAGTCTGGAAAGTCTGGCGACAGTGGGTGATAGCCCCGTACACGAAAAAGATTGGTTGGTACTAAGCATGCGACAAGTAGGGCGGGACACGAGAAATCCTGTTTGAAGATGGGGGGACCATCCTCCAAGGCTAAATACTCATCATCGACCGATAGTGAACCAGTACCGTGAGGGAAAGCGAAAAGAACCCCGGGAGGGGAGTGAAATAGAACCTGAAACCGGATGCATACAAACAGTGGGAGCCCTTGCAAAATGGGGTGACTGCGTACCTTTTGTATAATGGGTCAGCGACTTACGTTCAGTAGCAAGCTTAACCGAGTAGGGGAGGCGTAGGGAAACCGAGTCCGAATAGGGCGCATAGTTGCTGGGCGTAGACCCGAAACCAAGTGATCTATCCATGGCCAGGATGAAGGTGCGGTAACACGCACTGGAGGTCCGAACCCACTAATGTTGCAAAATTAGGGGATGAGCTGTGGATAGGGGTGAAAGGCTAAACAAACTTGGAAATAGCTGGTTCTCCTCGAAAACTATTTAGGTAGTGCCTCATGTATCACTGACGGGGGTAAAGCACTGTTATGGCTAGGGGGTCATCGCGACTTACCAAACCATGGCAAACTCTGAATACCGTCAAGTGCGAGCATGGGAGACAGACTGTGGGTGCTAACGTCCATGGTCAAGAGGGAAACAACCCAGATCGCCGTCTAAGGTCCCAAATAATCAGTTAAGTGGAAAACGAGGTGGGAAGGCATAGACAGCCAGGATGTTGGCTTAGAAGCAGCCATCATTTAAAGAAAGCGTAATAGCTCACTGGTCGAGTCGTCCTGCGCGGAAGATGTAACGGGGCTCAAACTGATAACCGAAGACGCGAATATGCACGATGTGCATATGGTAGAGGAGCGTTCCGTAGGCCTGCGAAGGTGTCTTGAGAAGGATGCTGGAGGTATCGGAAGTGCGAATGCTGACATGAGTAGCGATAATGCGGGTGAAAAGCCCGCACACCGAAAACCCAAGGTTTCCTGCGCAACGTTCATCGGCGCAGGGTGAGTC
>NZ_UGHR01000006.1 GCF_900451195.1 Iodobacter fluviatilis | reverse complement strand
ACAGCGCGCATTTCTTCCGCGCAAAAGCAAAACCCCCGCCTCTTCGAGTACGGGGTCTTGGTACGGCTTAGGGTGTCTGGCAATGACCTACTTTCACACAGGTAATCTGCACTATCATCGGCGCTAAGGTGTTTCACTGTCCTGTTCGGGGATGGGAAGGAGTGGGACCACCTCGCTATGGTCGCCAGACTTTAACGGGTTAACTCGTTGCACTTACTACTCTGCAACGCGTTCAGTTCAATAGAAGAAGTAATATATTACTTTGTACTGCTTGTTTCTCAAATTCAGCTCTAATCTTGGGTAGATTATACCGTCGCACACACGCGCTTCAGGTTATAGGATCAAGCCTTACGGGCAATTAGTATCGGTTAGCTTAACGCATTACTGCGCTTCCACACCCGACCTATCAACGTCCTGGTCTCGAACGACCCTTTAAAAGGCTTAAAGCCTTGGGGAAATCTCATCTTGAGGCGAGTTTCGCGCTTAGATGCTTTCAGCGCTTATCTCTTCCAGATTTAGCTACCCGGCGATGCCACTGGCGTGACAACCGGTACACCAGAGATCTGTCCACTCCGGTCCTCTCGTACTAGGAGCAGCCCCCCTCAAATTTCCAACGCCCACTGCAGATAGGGACCAAACTGTCTCACGACGTTTTGAACCCAGCTCACGTACCACTTTAAATGGCGAACAGCCATACCCTTGGGACCGGCTACAGCCCCAGGATGTGATGAGCCGACATCGAGGTGCCAAACTCCGCCGTCGATGTGAACTCTTGGGCGGAATCAGCCTGTTATCCCCGGAGTACCTTTTATCCGTTGAGCGATGGCCCTTCCATTCAGAACCACCGGATCACTATGTCCTGCTTTCGCACCTGCTCGACTTGTCTGTCTCGCAGTTAAGCCGCCTTATGCCATTACACTATCAGTACGATGTCCGACCGTACCTAGGCGACCTTCGAGCTCCTCCGTTACAATTTGGGAGGAGACCGCCCCAGTCAAACTGCCTACCATGCACGGTCCCCGATCCGGATAACGGACCAAGGTTAGAACCTCAAAGGGGTCAGGGTGGTATTTCAAGGACGACTCCACACAGACTAGCGTCCATGCTTCAATGTCTCCCACCTATCCTACACAAACCACTTCAAAGTCCAATGCAAAGCTACAGTAAAGGTTCACGGGGTCTTTCCGTCTAGCAGCGGGGAGATTGCATCTTCACAAACATTTCAACTTCGCTGAGTCTCAGGAGGAGACAGTAGGGCCATCGTTACGCCATTCGTGCGGGTCGGAACTTACCCGACAAGGAATTTCGCTACCTTAGGACCGTTATAGTTACGGCCGCCGTTTACTGGGACTTCAGTCAAGAGCTTGCACCCCATCATTTAATCTTCCAGCACCGGGCAGGCGTCACACCCTATACGTCGTCTTTCGACTTTGCAGAGTGCTGTGTTTTTGATAAACAGTCGCAGCCCCCATTTCTCTGCGACCCATGTCAGCTCCAGCCGCAAGGGCCTTCACCTAATATGGGCTCACCTTCTCCCGAAGTTACGGTGATAATTTGCCGAGTTCCTTCTCCTGAGTTCTCTCAAGCACCTTAGAATTCTCTTCCTACCCACCTGTGTCGGTTTGCGGTACGGTCAATATAAAGCTGAAGCTTAGAGGCTTTTCTTGGAAGCATAGGATCAATCACTTCAGTCCGAAGACTTCGTCGTCACGTCTCAGCGTTAAAGCAGCCCGGATTTGCCTAAGCCACACGCCTACTCGCTTAAACCCACTATTCCAACAGTGGGCTGACCTACCTTTCTCCGTCCCCCATCGCACTTTATATCGGTACGGGAATATTAACCCGTTGTCCATCGACTACGCATTTCTGCCTCGCCTTAGGGGCCGACTCACCCTGCGCCGATGAACGTTGCGCAGGAAACCTTGGGTTTTCGGTGTGCGGGCTTTTCACCCGCATTATCGCTACTCATGTCAGCATTCGCACTTCCGATACCTCCAGCATCCTTCTCAAGACACCTTCGCAGGCCTACGGAACGCTCCTCTACCATATGCACATCGTGCATATTCGCGTCTTCGGTTATCAGTTTGAGCCCCGTTACATCTTCCGCGCAGGACGACTCGACCAGTGAGCTATTACGCTTTCTTTAAATGATGGCTGCTTCTAAGCCAACATCCTGGCTGTCTATGCCTTCCCACCTCGTTTTCCACTTAACTGATTATTTGGGACCTTAGACGGCGATCTGGGTTGTTTCCCTCTTGACCATGGACGTTAGCACCCACAGTCTGTCTCCCATGCTCGCACTTGACGGTATTCAGAGTTTGCCATGGTTTGGTAAGTCGCGATGACCCCCTAGCCATAACAGTGCTTTACCCCCGTCAGTGATACATGAGGCACTACCTAAATAGTTTTCGAGGAGAACCAGCTATTTCCAAGTTTGTTTAGCCTTTCACCCCTATCCACAGCTCATCCCCTAATTTTGCAACATTAGTGGGTTCGGACCTCCAGTGCGTGTTACCGCACCTTCATCCTGGCCATGGATAGATCACTTGGTTTCGGGTCTACGCCCAGCAACTATGCGCCCTATTCGGACTCGGTTTCCCTACGCCTCCCCTACTCGGTTAAGCTTGCTACTGAACGTAAGTCGCTGACCCATTATACAAAAGGTACGCAGTCACCCCATTTTGCAAGGGCTCCCACTGTTTGTATGCATCCGGTTTCAGGTTCTATTTCACTCCCCTCCCGGGGTTCTTTTCGCCTTTCCCTCACGGTACTGGTTCACTATCGGTCGATGATGAGTATTTAGCCTTGGAGGATGGTCCCCCCATCTTCAAACAGGATTTCTCGTGTCCCGCCCTACTTGTCGCATGCTTAGTACCAACCAATCTTTTTCGTGTACGGGGCTATCACCCACTGTCGCCAGACTTTCCAGACTGTTCCACTAAAGTTTGATTTATCACATGCAGGCTCTTCCCATTTCGCTCGCCACTACTTTGGGAATCTCGGTTGATTTCTTTTCCTTCGGCTACTTAGATGTTTCAGTTCGCCGAGTTCGCTTCTCATGACCTATGTATTCAGTCATGGATGACCCAAAAGGGCCGGGTTTCCCCATTCGGATATCACGGGATCAATGCTTATTTGCCAGCTCCCCCGTGCTTTTCGCAGGCTAACGCGTCCTTCTTCGCCTATCATCGCCAAGGCATCCACCAGATGCACTTAGTCGCTTGATCCTATAACCTCAAACACGTATCAACAAAGTTAATACAATTCGAAGTATCTGATTTCGCTTTGTTTGCGACATCGATTATTCAGTTCTGACTTCGAACAATCGATTTTGATACAATCTACCCTTATTTATTTCTAAATTTGAGTATTACTTCTTCTATTTTTTTAAAGATCAAGTTACTGTCTTGCTGATTTTAGAAACCAGAATAAATGTGACTTTATTAAATCACATCAATTCTGAATCCTAATCAACAATCCCTAAACCTACAGTCGATGAGTGTGAGTACTCAATCCAAAAGTCTTCTCTTGAAAGGAGGTGATCCAGCCGCAGGTTCCCCTACGGCTACCTTGTTACGACTTCACCCCAGTCATGAATCCCACCGTGGTAAGCGGCCTCCTTACGGTTAGCCTACCTACTTCTGGTGAAACCCATTCCCATGGTGTGACGGGCGGTGTGTACAAGGCCCGGGAACGTATTCACCGCGACATGCTGATCCGCGATTACTAGCGATTCCGACTTCATGGAGTCGAGTTGCAGACTCCAATCCGGACTACGATCGGTTTTATGAGATTAGCTCCACCTCGCGGCTTGGCAACCCTCTGTACCGACCATTGTATGACGTGTGAAGCCCTAGCCATAAGGGCCATGAGGACTTGACGTCATCCCCACCTTCCTCCGGTTTGTCACCGGCAGTCTCCTTAAAGTGCCCAACTAAATGGTAGCAACTAAGGACAAGGGTTGCGCTCGTTGCGGGACTTAACCCAACATCTCACGACACGAGCTGACGACAGCCATGCAGCACCTGTGTATTGGTTCCTTGCGGCACTCCCCAATCTCTCAGGGATTCCAACCATGTCAAGGCTAGGTAAGGTTTTTCGCGTTGCATCGAATTAATCCACATCATCCACCGCTTGTGCGGGCCCCCGTCAATTCCTTTGAGTTTTAGCCTTGCGGCCGTACTCCCCAGGCGGTCTACTTCACGCGTTAGCTGCGTTACTAAGGAACGAATTCCCCAACAACTAGTAGACATCGTTTAGGGCGTGGACTACCAGGGTATCTAATCCTGTTTGCTCCCCACGCTTTCGTGCATGAGTGTCAGTATTAGCCCAGGGGGTTGCCTTCGCCATCGGTGTTCCTCCGCATCTCTACGCATTTCACTGCTACACGCGGAATTCCACCCCCCTCTGCCATACTCTAGTTGACCAGTTTGCAATGCAATTCCCAGGTTGAGCCCGGGGCTTTCACATCACACTTAATCAACCACCTGCGCACCCTTTACGCCCAGTAATTCCGATTAACGCTTGGACCCTACGTATTACCGCGGCTGCTGGCACGTAGTTAGCCGGTCCTTATTCTTCCGGTACTGTCATCCCCAATGGATATTAGCCACTAGGATTTCCTCCCGAACAAAAGCGCTTTACAACCCGAAGGCCTTCTTCACGCACGCGGCATTGCTGGATCAGGCTTGCGCCCATTGTCCAAGATTCCCCACTGCTGCCTCCCGTAGGAGTCTGGACCGTGTCTCAGTTCCAGTGTGGCGGATCGTCCTCTAAGACCCGCTACAGATCGTGGCCTTGGTGAGCCTTTACCTCACCAACTAGCTAATCTGATATCGGCCGCTCTAATAACGAGAGGTCTTGCGATCCCCCTCTTTCCCCCTCAGGGCGTATGCGGTATTAGCTATCCTTTCGGATAGTTATCCCCCATTACTAGGTACGTTCCGATATATTACTCACCCGTTCGCCACTCGTCAGCGGTGCAAGCACCCTGTTACCGTTCGACTTGCATGTGTAAAGCATGCCGCCAGCGTTCAATCTGAGCCAGGATCAAACTCTTTAGTTTAATCACTAAGCTAGTACTTACTGACTTACTTTATTCGGCACATCCATCGCTGAATGCACCTTACTCATGTAAGCACTTGTTTCGCTTCCGAATCAAGCACTCACACTCATCGACTGTATTTTTTTAAAGATCGCCTCGTCTGTGACATCACCGTGTTGCTGTGTGTGCTGCAGCGAGAGGCCGAAATATACGGCCCTAGGCCTGTGACGTCAACCACTAGCATGCAATAAAATTGTAGTAATACGCTAAGTAGTTGATTTATATCAAACACAAATGTGTATTAAAAAAGCAAACAAGCCGCACCTTCCTGCGGCCCGTTTAAAATAGAAGTAATGTTCGGGTATATCGTGTTTTATATAATGATTCCGCCGCCCAAGCAGACCTCTCCGTCATACAGCACGACCGATTGCCCCGGTGTAACGGCCCACTGCGGCTCATCAAAGCGTAACTCACAACGCCCATCGTCTATCCAGACCAACTCACATGCGGCATCTTGCTGGCGGTAACGTGTTTTCGCAGTGTAGCGCCCCAGCGCAGGCGACTCACCTAATACCCAGGAAAGATCTTGTGCCTGCAAAGTGTTTTTAAGCAGCAAAGGATGATCATGCCCCTGCACCACGATCAGCTCATTTTTAGCCATATCCTTTCCTGCAACAAACCAAGGCGCGCCCTCTCCTCCAATCCCCAAGCCCTGACGCTGACCAATGGTGTGGTACATCAGCCCCATATGCTCACCCATAAGTTGACCTTCAGGCGTAACCATAGGCCCTGGCACTTTAGGTAAGTAGCGATTAAGAAACTCACGGAACGGGCGCTCGCCAATAAAACAGATCCCGGTACTGTCTTTTTTCTTGGCGTTGTGCAGGCCAATTCTCTCTGCCAACTCACGCACTTCTGTTTTCAGCATATTGCCCAACGGGAACACCGCATGGGCAACTTGCTCTTGGCTAAGTTTATACAAGAAGTAACTTTGATCTTTGCTGCTGTCTTTAGCGCGAAGCAGCTCTGTACGACCATCCGGGCGCACCCGGCTTGAGGCATAGTGCCCCGTTGCCAGCTTAGTGCCGCCTAATTTAATGGCGTAATCAAGGAAGCATTTAAATTTGATTTCACTATTACAGAGGATATCCGGATTAGGCGTGCGACCCGCCGAGTACTCTGCCAAAAAATAACTGAATACCCGCTCTTTATACTCTTGAGCAAAATTGACCAGCTCAATCTCAACACCTACTTTATCTGCCACCGAGATCGCATCCAGACTATCTTCTTTGATTGAACAATACTCATCGGTATTATCATCTTCCCAATTTTGCATAAAGACGCCAACCACGTCGAAGCCCTGCTCCTTTAATAGCCACGCCGTTACAGAGGAATCTACCCCGCCAGAAAGGCCTACTACAATTTTGTCAGACATACTTATATTTCCAGTAAACAAACTACGATCATTTCAACGATCAAAATCACGCAAGATTTCCAGCGGATAACGACGCCCCGCCAAATAATCATCAATACATGCCAATAACAGGGGGCTACGGTGCTGCTCGGAGCGTGCCACGATCTCATCCCGCGTCAGCCACACGGCCTGCTCAATATCCACATCTAAAACACGGCCGCGCTCAACGCCAGCCAAATCACCAGCAAATGCAAAACGAAGATATGTTAACTCTGGTCGCCCTGGTGGCGACCACTGATACATTCCAATTAAGAAACGAGGCACAAAATGATAGGCCGTTTCTTCCAATGTTTCGCGAATCGCCGCCTCAACAATACTTTCACCATACTCAATATGCCCAGCGGGCTGGTTAAGCTTTAACTCTCCCTGAATGCGCTCCTCAACTAATAAAAACCGCCCCGCTTCTTCAATAACAGCAGCAACTGTTGCATTAGGCTTCCACATTAACGTCCCCCTCAAGGAATAAATTAGCGCGTTTTATTGGGTCCACGACGGCCACGCTGTTTAGGCTTGCTTGGCTCAGCCACAGCATGAACGGGCCGAGGAGCTGCAACCGTCTCAGCCCGCCAAGTCCCCAAAGGCAAAGAATCTAAAGACCAATCACCAATTGCGTAGCGAACCAATCTCAATGTTGGAAAGCCCACCTTGGCCGTCATACGCCGCACCTGGCGATTTTTGCCCTCTCTAATAATAATTTCCAGCCAAGTTGTTGGCACACTTGCCCGGTAACGGACAGGCGGCACACGAGGCCATAAATTTGCAGGCTCATCAATGACACGTACCTGCGCGGGCTGAGTAATAAAATCGCCCAAATCCACGCCCGTCAGCAAAGGCTGTAAATCTGACAAACTCGGGCTACCCTCTACCTGCACCCAATATGTTTTAGGCAATTTATGCTTAGGGTCGGCAATTTTCGCCTGCAAAGGCCCTGAATCCGTTAAAAGCAACAAGCCTTCTGAGTCAGTATCTAAACGCCCTGCTGGATAAACATCCTTAATAGGAACAAAATCAGCCAGCGAAGCATGCGGTGGCGAAGGGGAGAACTGACAGATCACCCCGTAAGGTTTATTTAAAAGTATAAGCTGAGGCATAGCGGCTTGGCAGTATTGCTACAAAACAGCGATAATAGGCTGTTTTTTCGTCGGCGCCCCACAAGAAATTCACAATACCAGCCGACGAAATGCGACAAACCACTCGACACAACAGGAATACACAGATGAGCCTGATCAAAGTTCCGCAAGATGGCGCGAAAATCGTCCAAAACCTTGCGACTCCAGATAATCCGATTATCCCGTTCATCGAAGGCGACGGCATTGGTGTAGATATCACCCCGGTCATGATCGACGTTGTCGATGCTGCGGTAAAGAAATGCTACGGTGGCGGCCGCAAAATCCACTGGATGGAAATCTATTGTGGTGAAAAAGCCTCCAAATTGTATCCGGATGGCACTTACCTGCCCGAAGAAACATTAGCGGCACTGCAAGAATATGTTGTATCGATCAAAGGCCCGCTGGCAACACCAGTTGGAGGTGGCATCCGCTCACTGAACGTAGCACTGCGTCAACAACTTGATCTTTATGTTTGTCTGCGCCCGGTTCGTTACTTCCAGGGTGTTCCTTCCCCTGTTAAGCACCCAGAACAGATCGAAATGGTTATTTTCCGTGAAAATACCGAAGACATCTACGCAGGCATCGAGTGGGACGCACAATCGGAAGGCGCTAAAAAAGTCATCGACTTCTTGCAAAATGAAATGGGCGTGAAGAAAATTCGCTTCCCAGAATCATCAAGCATCGGCATCAAACCCGTAAGCAAAGAAGGTACCGAGCGCTTAGTACGTCGTGCAATCCAGTACGCAATCGACAACAACCGCAAGAGCGTTACCCTTGTTCACAAGGGTAACATCATGAAATACACCGAAGGCATGTTCCGCACTTGGGGCTACGAATTAGCCAAGAAAGAATTTGGCGGTGTAGAAATTGATGGCGGCCCATACCTTGAACTGCCAAACGGCATCGTCATTAAAGATGTAATTGCTGATGCATTCTTGCAGCAAATCCTCTTACGTCCAGCTGAATACGATGTAATTGCAACACTCAACCTGAATGGCGATTATATTTCTGACGCCTTAGCAGCACAGGTAGGCGGCATTGGAATTGCTCCGGGCGCCAACTTATCTGACAGCGTTGCCATGTTTGAAGCAACGCACGGCACAGCGCCAAAGTATTCCGGCCAGGACAAAGTAAACCCAGGCTCGCTACTGCTTTCTGCTGAAATGATGTTGCGTCATATGGGCTGGAAAGAAGCTGCCGACCTGATTATCGCCGCGATGGAAAAAACCATTGCCGACAAGATTGTTACTTACGATTTTGCCCGCCTAATGGACAATCCTACAGAAGTAAGCTGCTCAGGCTTTGGTAAAGCAATTATTGAACGTATGTAGTAATACTAACTCCGGCAAACTAGCCAGATCTAACCCCGCTTCGGCGGGGTTTTTATTTAATCAAAACGATGATGCACAAACCACAGACGTGAAAAAACCCCGCCTTGGCGGGGTTTTTGATCACCAGCGGCTAATTAAGCAGCTTGGATGTTAGAGGCTTGTTTGCCTTTAGCACCATTGGTGATGTCGAAAGAAACGCGTTGGCCTTCTTTCAGAGTTTTGAAGCCTGGCATGTTGATCGCTGAGAAGTGAGCGAAAATGTCTTCGCCGCCTTCGTCTGGAGTAACAAAGCCGAAGCCTTTAGAATCATTGAACCACTTTACGGTACCTAGAGCCATTTTGGCACTTCCTATCTAAACGATGAAACATGGACCACCTCAGAAATGAGGCCCGGTTAAGGGATTGGTCCGAAAAAACCCGCGTGAGCGGGATACCATATCACCTAGCTGAGATTAAGCAGCTTGGATGTTAGAGGCTTGTTTGCCTTTAGCACCATTGGTGATCTCGAAAGAAACGCGTTGGCCTTCTTTCAAGGTTTTGAAGCCTGGCATGTTGATCGCGGAGAAGTGAGCGAAGATGTCTTCGCCGCCTTCGTCTGGAGTAACAAAGCCGAAGCCTTTAGAATCATTGAACCACTTAACAGTGCCCAGAGCCATTTGGGGTCTTTCCTATCAACTTGTAAAACATGAACCGCCTCGAAGAGGCACCATGAGGTTTGAGGTCCAAGACCAGCAAAACGGCCAAACCGGTACTGCAGAAACTTGTACATCAAACTCGAGCCACCTTTTTACGCGACTTTTACACCGGAGGTCAAGTAAAATTCTAAAAATAGATGCTTATACTCAATAAAAAAACCACAATAAAAAAGAGCAGGCACGCCATCTACCCATCTTCATGCAGATCAGAGCTTGAAAAAGAACAGGGGCGGACCAAAATGATTATAAACCACACGATATGGTAGAAAAATGCCTGCACAGCATCAAACCGATGCCGAACTTAATCAGCAATCGACACTCTCACCACCACCCGCTTTGTGGCGTGTACTTCTGCTAAACGATGACTTTACACCGATGGATTTTGTCATCAATGTATTAGAAAAATTTTTCGGAATGAACCGTGAACGAGCAACGCAGGTTATGCTTAAAGTTCACACAGAGGGACGCGGAATGTGTGGGGTCTTCCCCAAGGACATTGCGTCCACCAAGGTCGCAGAGGTCAGCCAGTATTCCAGGCAACATCAGCAACCACTGCAATGCACAATGGAGGTGAACGAATGATTGCCCAAGAACTAGAAGTCAGCCTCCACATGGCCTTTACGGACGCGAGGCAAAAACGCCACGAATACATTACCGTGGAACATCTTTTACTTGCACTGCTTGATAACCCTTCAGCAGCTGAAGTGTTACGCGCTTGCGGTGCACACATGGACGAGCTGCGCCGCCAGCTGGGTGATTTTGTAAAAGAGCACACCCCAGTTGTGTCTGGAGATGGTGAAGTTGAAACACAGCCAACCATAGGCTTTCAGCGTGTCATTCAACGCGCCATCCTGCATGTGCAGTCTTCGGGTAAAAAAGAAGTTACCGGGGCCAATGTACTCGTCGCCATTTTTGGTGAAAAAGACAGCCACGCTGTTTATTACCTGCACCAACAAGCCATCACCCGCCTGGATGTGGTGAACTTTATTGCTCATGGCATTGCAAAATCGGCCAACGCCCAGCAGCCGATTCCGCGCACAGAGCAAAATGAAGAACACGAAGAAGAAACAACAACAGGGGGCGCGCTCAGCAGCTTTACTGAAAACTTAAACCAACAGGCTATCTCCGGACGTATTGATCCTCTGATTGGTCGTGAGCACGAATTAGAGCGCGTGATTCAAACGCTCTGCCGCCGCCGCAAAAACAACCCACTCCTCGTGGGGGAAGCTGGCGTAGGCAAAACGGCGATTGCAGAAGGGTTGGCCCGCCGGATTGTTGAAGGCAATGTACCGGATGTGCTTAAAGATGCCACTGTATACGGACTGGATATGGGTGCGCTTCTGGCGGGCACCAAATACCGTGGTGATTTTGAGCAACGTTTAAAAGCAGTAATCAAACAGCTTCAGGAAGAGCGCAATGCGGTGCTGTTTATCGATGAGATTCACACACTGGTGGGTGCTGGAGCAGCCTCTGGAGGCACGCTGGACGCATCTAACCTGCTTAAGCCTGCCTTATCTAACGGCTCTTTGAAATGCATAGGCGCAACAACCTACACCGAATACCGCGGCATTTTTGAGAAAGATAACGCTTTATCACGCCGCTTCCAAAAAATCGATGTACCTGAGCCAACAGTAGAACAAACGATTGAAATCCTTAAGGGGCTGAAAGATAAGTTTGAGCAACACCATGGCGTGAAATACACACTGGCAGCGCTGACAACTGCAGCGGAACTTTCTGCAAAATACATCAACGATCGTCATTTGCCAGACAAAGCCATTGACGTAATCGATGAGGCCGGAGCGGCGCAAAAAATCCTGCCAAAATCGAAACAAAAGAAAACCATCAATAAGCACGAGATCGAAGAAATCGTTGCAAAGATTGCACGGATTCCGCCCAAGAGTGTCTCTACAGATGACCGTAACACGCTAAAAACACTTGAGAGCGATCTTAAGCATGTTGTGTTTGGTCAGGAAAAAGCGATTGAATCTGTGGCCACCTCTATCAAGATGGCTCGTGCGGGTTTAGGCAACCCACAAAAACCAATTGGTGCGTTCTTATTTAGCGGCCCCACAGGAGTTGGCAAAACAGAAGTGGCTCGTCAGCTTGCCTATACGATGGGCATTGAATTGCTGCGCTTTGATATGTCCGAGTATATGGAGCGCCATGCAGTAAGCCGCCTGATTGGTGCACCTCCGGGATATGTTGGCTTTGAGCAGGGCGGTTTACTGACAGAAGCAATTACCAAGCACCCTTACGCAGTTTTGTTGCTGGATGAAATCGAAAAAGCTCATCCGGATATCTTTAACGTGCTGCTACAAGTGATGGATCATGGCACGCTTACAGATAATAACGGGCGCAAAGCTGACTTCAGAAATGTAGTTATCGTCATGACAACGAATACGGGAGCAGAAACGCTCACAAAATCGGTCATCGGCTTTACCAGCAGCAAGCAGACTGGGGATGAGATGCAAGAAATTAAGCGCATGTTCACACCAGAATTCCGCAACCGTCTGGATGCAATTATTCCTTTCGCCCCACTCTCGCATGAAATTATTATGCAAGTTGTGGATAAATTCCTGATTCAGCTCGAAGTCCAGCTACAGGAAAAGAAAGTAGAAGCACATTTCACCCCGGCCTTGAAAACACATCTTGCTGCCGAAGGCTTTGATCCATTAATGGGAGCAAGGCCAATGGCCAGATTAATTCAAGACACCATCCGCAAGGCGCTGGCCGATGAATTACTATTTGGCCGCTTAATTCATGGTGGTGAAGTTACAATTGATATTGATGATGATGGAAAAGTCAGCTTAGAAATCCCTAATAAAATAGCGATACCTGCCTGATTCTCCTAAACAAAAAGCCCCTTCTCATTTCAAGAAGGGGCTTTTTTATTCCAAACCCAATAAGAATTAAACCTGTTGTTGCACCACAACGGTTTGTGCAGGCATAGGCACTGGAAACCCAGCTGCAGCAAGGCTCTCTTTAATAGTGCGATTGGTATCAAAATAAACCTGCCAATAGTGATCATTATGGCAATACGGGCGCACCACCAAGACCGGGCCAACCAAATTAAACTCAAGAATTTCTACATCGACCTTGGGCTCTGCAAGCACATTCGGAATCGCAGCAATCTTTTCGCGCAAAACCTGCATCGCTGCTACATGATCTGTACTTCCGGCCAATTGTGCTTTTAAATCAACCCGACGAAATGGATTCAAGGTGAAGTTTTGAATATTATCGGAAAAAATTTTATTGTTTCCGATTAATGTCATTACATTGTCTGGCGTATTCAGCATGGTAGAGAACAAGCCAATCTCACTGACTGTGCCTACGATGCCTGCTACGGCAACAAAATCCCCCACTTTAAATGGACGTAAAACAATAATAAATGCACCCGCAGCAAAATTAGCCAGCAAGCCAGACCAGGCCATCCCAATTGCAATACCACCGGCAGCAATTAAAGCTGCAAAGGTCGTGGTTTGAATACCGCAATACCCCAGAATGCCAATGACTAAAAGTATATTCAGTGTAACCGTAATGACAGAACCCACATAACGCAAAACGGTTGGATCTACCTTCTGCTTACCTAAAGAACTTTGTACTAAACGTACTGCTAAGCCAATTAACCATCTGCCGATTACCCAAAAAGCAATTGCAGCAATGATTTTCACACCAAACTCAGCCACATAGCCCATGGCAAGATCCTGGTATTTTTGCGCCCACGTTGCATCCATTCTCTATCCCCAAAAGCCGCCAGACGGCGGGTTAATTATGAGGTTAGCATACAGCGATTGCGCTTATGAACGAGAACCACGCGGATGGTGTTCTTTATGCAACGATTTCAAACGAGCTGTCGCGACATGAGTATAAATTTGTGTGGTTGTAATATCTGCATGCCCCAATAGCATCTGCACCACACGTAAATCCGCACCATGATTTAACAAGTGGGTGGCAAATGCATGCCGTAAAACATGAGGGCTTAAATGTTTGTTATCAATTCCAGCAGCAGCTGCATATTGTTTAATGATGTACCAAAAACCCTGGCGAGTTAATGCATGCCCCCGCTGATTTACAAAAGCTTCTGCCACCTGATGCCCCCCCACCAGGGCTGGCCGAGAGTGCGCTAAATATTGCTCAACCCAATCGGCTGCCACCTCCCCCATCGGCACTAAACGCTGTTTGCCACCTTTACCAGCCAATATCTGCACATAGCGTTCACGTAATTTAATCTGCCCCAAAGGCAAAGTAACCAGCTCAGTAACCCGTAAACCGGTTGCATACATCAACTCCAGCATGGCTCTGTCTCTCAGACCACTAGCCTGATCAATCTCCGGCGCTTGCAAAAGCGCTTCTATCCTTGCTTCATCCAACGCCTTTGGCCAAGGGCGCACTCGCTTAGGAGCCGTTAGCTCCGCAGTTGGATCAAAACCAGCCTGCCCGGATAAAATCCAGTGCCGGTAAAATTTTCGCAAGCTGGCCATACGCCTAGCCAAAGTTGCAGCCTTCATATCACGCGCCTGCCTAGCCAAAAAGGCTTGAACACACTCCCGGTCTGCAGCCAGCAAATTGCATTTACGCTCTGTTATTAGCCAATGAGCCCAAATCAGTAAATCACGACGATAGCTGTCAATTGTATTCTTAGATAACTGATCACTAAGCCATACACCATCCAAAAACTCATCAATCAATACCAGCTGTTCATCCATAAGGTCTTCGTTCATATTTCAACGCCCTCATGCTTCAGCAACCAGCGCTTAATTGGCAACCAGTCCACACCATTGCGGCCAGCGTTAAAACCACCTAAACCTGCAGCGGCCACAACCCGATGACAAGGGATTAGCAAAGGTAAAGGATTACGCCCACAAGCACCACCAACAGCACGAGGGCTTGAATGAATTCGCCTAGAAATTTCTGCATAGGTTTGCAGCTGCCCAACAGGAATCGTCGCTATTTCATCCAAGACCTTACTCTGATGCTCACTGACAGACAAAGCCCAAGGTAAATCAAAAATAAAAAAAGGATCCTGGAAATAAGCCGCCAACTGATAAGCAGCATTCTGCAGCAAAGTGCCATGAGCCATCTGCATAGGAGCAGAGAAGGGAAGAAATTCGACTAAAACAAGACGCTCATTACTCTCGGCCAGACCAATGGGGCCAACAGGGCTGGAAATAACGGCATAACGATCGGTACTTTCGATACGCATAACAAATCCAGATGTTATGGAAACGAAAACGCGGGCACTTGGCCCGCGTTTGAATACTGTATTGCTTAAAAAATTAAGCAGCAGCTTTTGCAACAACCTTACGAGCTGGCAATTTTTCCTTGATACGTGCGGACTTGCCTGAACGATCACGGAGGTAGTAAAGCTTAGCACGGCGAACATCACCGCGACGTTTCACTTCAACACCAGCAACCAGCGGAGAGTAAGTTTGGAAAGTACGCTCAACACCCATACCGGCGGAAATTTTACGCACGATAAAGGAGCTATTCAGGCCACGATTACGCTTAGCAATCACAACGCCTTCATAAGCCTGCAGACGCTCACGTGTACCTTCCTTAACCTTGACCTGAACGATCACGGTATCGCCAGGGGCGAATTCAGGAAGAGTCTTAGCTAAGCGAGCGATTTCTTCTTGCTCAAGTTGTTGAATCAAATTCATGGGTATAACTCCAATGTGAAGCTTGTTCCTTCAAAGGTGGTCAAACCACCTGATCTTGGTTTATCACCAGATCCGCCTTAAATTCGGCCAGAAGACGAGCTTCCTCTTTTGATAGCTGTCGCTTTGTTAACAAGTCAGGCCTACGCAAAAATGTTCGGCCTAAAGACTGTTTTAAGCGCCAGCGCCGTATCAGCGCATGGTTTCCTGAAAGTAAGACTTCCGGTACGCTCATGCCCAGATAATTTTCGGGACGGGTGTAATGCGGGCAATCCAGCAACCCATCCACAAATGAATCTTCTTCTGCACTCGCTGCAGTATTAAGTACACCAGGCAATTGGCGAATGATGGCATCCATCAGCACCATTGCAGGCAACTCTCCACCTGAGAGCACATAATCGCCGACTGAGATTTCTTCATCAATCTGACGATCCAGCAAACGCTCATCCACACCCTCATAACGACCACACAACAAGACCAAACCTGGCTTTTGAGCCAGCTCCAAGACTTTATCGTGAGTTAATGCCGCCCCTTGGGGAGATAAATAGACGGTATGCGTAGCAGCAACACCCTCTTCACGCTGCCTGTTTTTAGCTGCTTCAAGCGCACTTTCAAGTGGCTCTGGCAACATCACCATACCGGGGCCGCCACCATATGGCCGGTCGTCCACAGTACGATGTTTGTCTGCGGTGAAATCACGTGGATTCCAGCTGTTAAGTCCAAAAAGACCTAATTCAACCGCTCGTCTTGTGATGCCATGACGAGTGATCGCCTCAAACATCTCAGGAAACAAAGTGACCACGTCGAAGTGATACACCTCAGCCTTAGTAATCAAGGCCCCAATCCACAGAGATTGTTTTAGCAGCAAGATCAACCTTAAGCACAACATGAGCCACAAAAGGCAGCAGACGCTCGGTCTGTCCGTCTTTTACAACGATCACATCGTTAGCACCGGTTTCAAACAAGTTATCCACAACACCAAGCTTTTCACCTTGCAAATTGATGACATCAAGGCCGATTAAATCGACCCAATAATACTCATCAGCAGCAGGGGCTGGTAACAGGCTACGGGAAACTGCAATTTTACTGCCCTTAAGTGCAAATGCCGCATCGCGATCATTAACACCATCAAGCTGTGCTGCTAATTTCTTTGTGTGAACCTGACCTTCAACAAGCTTAAAAGCCTGCCATTGACCATCACGGCCGATCCACCAAGTGTCGTAGTCAAAAAGACTATCGGCATCTTCAGTATCACCAACCAAGTTGATCCAGCCATGTACACCAAAAGCCCCACTTACATAGCCCATGATCAAAAGATCATCAGGCACCGGCAGCGAAGCCCGTTTTTGCATAGTCACGGCTTGAATCAAGCAGCAGCAACAGCAGCTGGCTTGTAGTTTTTCAGCAGCTTGGCAACGGAGTCAGAAGCTTGTGCACCAACACCTACCCAGTAGCTAACGCGGTCCATAGCTAGACGCACGCCTTCTTCACCATCTTTGGCGAGTGGGTTGTAAAAGCCAAGACGCTCAACAAAGCGACCATCACGACGATTACGGGAGTCGGTTACAACAACGTTGTAAAACGGACGGTTTTTAGCACCGCCGCGGGAAAGACGAATAACAACCATGGCATTAAACCCAATAATGGAGATTAATTTAAAGGGGTTCGATTATGAAACAAAACACCAAACCCCGCAAGAATAACCGGCAAAAGTACAGCAAAAACAATCACGTTGTAAAGCTTAACGTGATATTCGGCTGCCGGTCAGGTTCGAATATTTTAAAAATATCAGTGCAAAACGAAAGCTTCCCCTCCACGCGGGCAAGCAATCTAGCAGATGCAATGCAAGCTAAAAATAGCCATGCACCCGCATTTTTAATCACATACCGGGCAGCATGCCCTTCATGCCACTCATACCACGCATCAATTTAGCCATGCCGCCTTTGGAGAATTGCTTCATCATTTTTTGCGTTTCTTCGAACTGCTTCAAAAGACGATTCACTTCTTGTACCTGCACACCTGCCCCGGCAGCAATACGGCGCTTTCGGCTGGCTTTTAACAACTCTGGTTTACGACGCTCTTCGGGTGTCATTGAGTTGATAATGCCTTCAATACGTGCCACCGATTTATCTGTTACCTGACTATTGGCCATCTGGCTTACTTGCCCTGGTAACTTATCCATCAGCGCGCTCATACCGCCCATTTTTTTCATTTGTTGGATTTGCGTTTTAAAATCTTCCAAGTCAAACCCTTTGCCGGATTTAACTTTTTTCATCATTTTGAGCGCCTCTTCCTGATCGACGCTGTTTTGCACGTCTTCAATCAGAGAAAGTACATCGCCCATGCCCAAAATACGGCCAGCCATGCGATCAGGATGGAATGGCTCCAGCCCTGTCAGCTTCTCGCCTGTGCCTAAAAATTTAATTGGCTTACCCGTAATATGCCGCACCGATAATGCCGCACCACCACGTGAATCGCCGTCCATTTTGGTAAGGATTACCCCTGTTAAGGGAAGCGCCTCATTAAATGCTTTAGCCGTGTTAACCGCATCCTGCCCTTGCATGGCATCAACCACAAACAGCGTTTCAACAGGATTTACAGCCCCATGCAGCGCTTTAATTTCGGCCATCAAGGCCTCATCAATTGCCAAACGGCCAGCGGTATCAACAATCAGCACATCATGAAAATGCTTTTTTGCATAATCATGGGCTGCGAGCGCAATCTCGACCGGCTTTTGCCCTACATCAGAAGGGAACCATTCCACCTCTAATTGTCCTGCCAGCATTTTCAGCTGCTCAATGGCAGCCGGGCGATAAACGTCTGTTGAAACCAATAAAACTTTTTTCTTTTGTGTTTCTTTGAGAAGTTTTGCTAATTTACCCGAAGTTGTTGTCTTACCTGCACCTTGCAAACCAGCCATTAAAATCACAGCAGGCGGAACTGCAGCCAAGTTCAGGGCATCATTTTGAGCCCCCATCAGCTTAGTCAGTTCTTCGTGTACAACACCGATTACTGCTTGACCCGGTGTAAGACTACCAATAACTTCTTGCCCCTGAGCGCGAATTTTCACGTCATTAATAAACTGCTTAACGACAGGCAAAGCCACATCAGCCTCAAGCAAAGCCATGCGTACTTCACGCATTGCGTCTTGAATATTATCCTCAGTCAGGCGAGACTGACCCCGCAGGTTTTTGACTACACCAGAAAGACGACTAGAAAGATTTTCAAACATGCGTATCCTTTGCTTGGCGACAGCCCCAAGAGGGACCTCGCTCTGATAGACTTATATGATGACCATTTTACCTGAAGTTAGCCCAGCAACTTATTTCGCACTGCTGGCTTTAACCATTTATCTGCTATTAGGCTGGCATTTTTGCCGCAGCCGGCTTGCCTCATCACGCCCCAAACGGCTGCTTAGCCCTGCACTTGAGCTGACTTTGTTAGTCTCAGGCTTGGTTTTACACGCCCTGGCACTTTTCCCACCTTTACTCTGGTCAAGTAATCTGCATTTTGGTGCGGCGGAGGCACTCTCATTGAGTGCATTTTCCACCCTGTGCATTTACCTGTGTGGCCAGCTGTTCTGGAAAATGGATGGTCTGCAACCCCCCATGCTGGGTATAGCGGCAATATTTTTATTTATTTCCCAACTATTGCCGATAGGGCATTCAATTACTTACCCCCTCAGCCTGCTGTCGCGAGGCCACTTTTTACTGGCCATGTTTGCCCATGGAATGCTACTGAATGCTGCTGGTGTTGCCATTCTAATGCGTTTTGCTGATAGAACATTACACAAAGCTCAGGCAGGCTCTCTCATTCGGACACTACCGCCGCTAATGACTCTCGAGCGACTCATGTTTGCATGTGTTGGCCTAGGTTTTATTTTACTGACATTAGCACTGCTTTCCGGAATCTTTTTTGCGGAACAAGTATTCGGACACGGCTTAGTATTTTCACACAAGATTATCCTTTCCATTGCAGCTTGGCTGGTTTTTGGCACTTTACTTCTGGGGCGTTGGAAAAATGGCTGGCGTGGGCGTTTTGCGGCCAACTGGACACTTTTTGGCTTTGCTCTGCTTTTTCTGGGCTATATAGGGAGCCGTTTTGTTCTCGAGGCGCTGTTACATCGCCCTTTTTAGGTCTTTTAAAAAATACGACATAAGCCATACAAATTACGGACATAGCAACGACATTGGAACAAATTTCATTATCTTATCTATATCTTGCTCTTGCCTTCTGCTTAGCAACTTCCGCATTCTTTTCTGCAGCGGAAACAGCAATGATGGCGGTAAACCGCTATAAAATTGCCAGCAAAGCACGCCAGGGTCATTTAGCGGCTGCACGAACACAAAAACTGCTGAACCAAACCGATAAGCTACTTTCCGTTATTTTAATTGGTAATACGCTTATCAACACTGCATCAGCGACACTTTCTACACTAATTGCAAGCAAGCTATTTGCCGGAAATGACTTCGCACTAGGTACGGCCACTTTACTGGTCGCGTTTGCAATTCTTATTTTTTCTGAAGCAACGCCCAAAGTATTAGCCGCCAACTATGCAGAATCTTTTGCCTATGCAGCCTCTTATCCCTTACTTATCCTGCTGCGTATTTTTTATCCGGCAGTCTGGCTGGTCAACCTGTTTGTCAGTGCACTGATTAAAGTTTTACGCCTAAAAAAAAACCAGAACAATCAGCACGCCCTTTCACCTGAAGAATTACGCCTATTAGTATTAGAATCAGGGCGTTATATGGAAAAAAAACATCATACAATTCTTCTGAATTTATTTGAACTGGCGAGCATTACGGTAGACGATGTAATGACTCCCCGCCATCAAATTGAGAGCATTGATTTAGACGCACCAACGGATGAGATTCGTAAACAAATCTTCACCTGCCACCATACCCGTCTACCCGTTTACTCAAGTAACCCGGACAACATCACGGGAATTTTGCATATTCGAAAAATTTTATCCTTAAAAGAGAACGAAATAGACCAGGCAAGACTGAGTGAAATGATGCGGCCGCCTTACTTTATTCCATCCAGCACGCCGTTATTTACCCAACTGCAAAATTTTCAAGAAAATAAACGCAGAATGGCCGTTGTCGTGGATGAATACGGAGAAATGCAAGGTCTTGTTACCTTGGAAGATATTTTGGAGCAAGTTGTTGGAGAATTCACTACCAATGCTCCAGCGCAGGGCAAAGCATTAAGGCAACCCGATGGCAGTGTACTACTCGATGGCGCATCCAGCCTTCGGGAGCTCAATAGAAAATTACGTCTGGCATTTCCTGTAGATGGGCCTAAAACATTAAATGGACTCATACTTGAACACTTTGAAGATATCCCTGATGCGGGCACTTGCCTTGTTTTAGCAGGGCAGCGAATTGAAATTGTTCAAACACAGGACCGAAGTATTCGCGTTATTCGCCTTTATGCCCAAGATACTTAATTATGTTCTTGATCTATCAAGGTTTTAAAGGGAAAGAAAGCGCAAGATTAAAAGGTATTTGCTAAACTAAAAACGTAAGGCAATACCGACAGTTTCTCCTCTTTTCGATTACATATTGAAGACCATGTCAGCACCTAACTCACCTGTATCTGGTCTCGCCCGCCTGCTTGTTCAGCATGGCAGATTAATTGAAGCGGACGCTGAAGCGCTGCAATCTACAGCGAACAGCAGTAAAACGCCGTTTATTGAGCAACTGATACGCAGTCACAAAATGACCGCGAGAGATGTTGCTGAATTTTCATCTCAGGCGTTTGGCTATCCTCTTCTTGATCTGGACCATATTGATCCAAGCTACATCCCCCAAGGCGTGCTGGACAATAAAGTGATGCAGATTCAACGCATCGTGCCGCTCTTTAAGCGCGGCACCAAATTGTTTATCGGTCTATCGGATATCACCAATCTGCAAGCGTTGGAAGAAGTGCGCTTTCAAACCGGCCTGCAAGTACAGCCACTGGTGGTGGAAGACAGTAAACTCGTTAGTCTGCTGGATAAACTCATCGAGTCTACCGGGGCCAATCTAAGCAATATGGCGCTGGATGATGTCGATTTGGAAATGGGTGGCGGCGAAGAAGACACCACTCAAAACGAGGCTGCAGCGCTGGAAGTTGACGATGCCCCCATCGTTAAATACCTGCAAAAGATTCTGCTGGATGCCATTAATGCAGGGGTTTCGGATATCCACTTTGAGCCTTACGAGAAATTCTTCCGCATTCGCTACCGCTTGGATGGTGTGTTGCGTGAAGTAGCTCAACCTCCGCTGGCAATTAAAGACAAACTTGCTTCGCGTATTAAAGTTATCTCAAAACTGGATATCTCTGAAAAACGCGTGCCACAAGATGGCCGGATGAAGCTGGTGCTTTCAAAAAGCCGGGCCATCGATTTCCGGGTATCCACCATGCCCACCATGCACGGTGAAAAGATTTGTATGCGGATTCTGGATCCCTCCTCTGCCACCTTGGGTATTGATGCTCTAGGTTACGATCCGGATCAGAAAGAAATCCTGCTGGAAGCGATCCAGCGGCCCTACGGCATGATTTTGGTAACTGGCCCAACCGGTTCAGGAAAGACCGTTTCGCTCTATACCTGCTTAAATATTTTAAATCAGCCAGGAATCAATATTTCCACGGCCGAAGATCCATGTGAAATTAACTTACCTGGCGTAAATCAGGTGAACGTGAATGAAAAATCCGGCCTGACTTTTGCTGTCGCCCTGAAAGCCTTCTTGCGCCAAGATCCAGACATCATCATGGTGGGGGAAATCCGGGATTTAGGCACTGCCGATATCTCGATTAAAGCCGCGCAAACGGGGCATATGGTGTTTTCTACTCTGCACACAAACGATGCGCCCACCACGCTGACACGGATGCTGAATATGGGGATTGCCCCATTTAATATTGCATCGTCAGTGATTTTAATTACCGCACAGCGGCTTGCTAGAAAACTGTGCAGTTGCAAAACGCCCATTGATATTCCACATCAAGCCCTGCTCGACGCAGGCTTTGAAGAAGAAGAACTTGATGGGACCTGGACCCCTTATAAGCCCGTAGGCTGCGATATTTGCAAGGGTTCAGGCTATAAAGGCCGCGTTGGCATTTATCAGGTCATGCCCATTACTGATGCAATGAATCGCATCATCATGACCAATGGCAATGCGATTGATATTGCTGACCAGGCTAAGCGTGACGGCGTTCGTGATTTACGGGGTTCTGGCTTGCGTAAAGTAAAACAAGGCCTGACCTCATTAGAAGAAGTCATGGCGGTAACCAATGAATAATATCCAAAGAGGGGCGTCATGGCGCTAGCACCCAAAACACTAAAAGTAAAAGAATTTACTTTTATCTGGGAAGGAAAAGATCGCAGTGGCAAGATTGTCAAAGGCGAAGTACGGGCAAGTGGTGAGCACGTGGTTAAAAACACGCTTCGCCGCCAGGGCATCAATGTCTTAAAAGTCAAAAAACAAAGGATGGGAACAGGCAAAAAGATTACCGAGGAAGACATCACCATGTTTACCCGGCAACTGGCCACCATGCTTAAATCTGGCGTGCCGCTGCTCACTTCATTTGATATTGTGGCCAAGGGCCATAGCAATCCATCTGTGACCAAGCTGCTGATGGATATCAAAAATGATATTGAAACCGGCTCATCACTGACACAGGCATTCCGAAAACACCCTAATGAATTTGATGCACTTTATTGCAATCTGATTCAGGCGGGTGAGCAAGCAGGTATTTTAGATGCCCTGCTGGCAAGGCTTGCTACCTACAAAGAGAAAACGCTGGGCGTTAAAAAGAAAATTAAATCTGCGCTGTTTTATCCAACCGCCGTTATCGTTGCGGCTTTTGTGATTACTGCAGTAATTATGATTTTTGTAATTCCCGCGTTTAAAGAGTTATTTTCGAGCTTTGGCGCCAACTTACCAACGCCCACCTTAGTGGTCATGGCAATCTCTGATGTCTTCGTTACATATTGGTGGCTCATATTTGGCGGGATATTCGGCGGGATCTGGGGCTTTTTAAAAGCTTGGAAAAAATCAGAAGCGATTCAAATCGTGATGGATCGTTTACTGCTCAAAGTGCCGATTATTGGAAAAATCATGCTGGATGCGACTATTGCACGCTGGTGCCGCACCCTCTCCACCATGTTTGCAGCGGGTGTGCCTTTAGTAGACTCACTGGATTCTGTTGGTGGCGCAGCAGGGAATTACCTCTATAAGCTTGCTACAAAAAAAATCCAAACCGAAGTGAGCACAGGGACCAGCCTGACTTTATCAATGCAAAGCACCAATATGTTCCCCAATATGGTGATGCAAATGGTTGCAATTGGTGAAGAATCCGGTGCGCTGGACTCCATGCTGAGTAAAGTTGCGGATTATTACGAAGAAGAAGTGGATAACGCCGTAGAAGCCTTATCCAGCTTAATGGAGCCCATCATCATGGTGGTCTTAGGTACACTGATCGGTGGTTTAGTTGTAGCCATGTACTTACCAATTTTCAAAATGGGCGAGGTTGTCGGTTAATGATTGAGTTGTTTTTAGACAGCCCGGCTGTATTTGGTGGTTTTTTATTTGTACTTGGCTTATTAGTTGGCAGTTTTCTGAATGTAGTGATTCACCGCATTCCAAAAATAATGGAGCAAGAATTCAGGCAACAGTGTCAGCTGATCGACGCGCCTGTCGATGCTCCAATGCCAAAAGTGCCCACCTATAATTTGATTATTCCACGTTCAGCCTGCCCCGGCTGCGGCCATGCCATCAGCGCTTTAGAGAATATTCCCGTTATTAGTTATTTAGTTTTACGCGGGCGTTGTAAAGCCTGCAAAACTTCTATCAGCCCGCGCTATCCTCTGATTGAGCTGCTTTGTGCAACGCTGACAACAATAGTGGGTCTGCATTTCGGTGTGACCATAGCAGCGATTGCAGCCATTATGCTGACATGGTCGCTGATTTCACTGGTCTTTATTGACGCAGACACCTATCTACTACCTGACAGCATTACCCTGCCTCTGCTCTGGCTGGGATTGCTTTTCAATTTAAATAATGTCTTTGTGCCATTAGATCAGGCAGTGATCGGCGCAGTTGCCGGCTACTTGGCACTCTGGAGTGTGTATTGGCTGTTTAAGCTAATCACAAAAAAAGAAGGTATGGGCTATGGCGACTTTAAGCTGCTAGCCGCATTAGGTGCCTGGTTTGGATGGCAGGCTTTGCCAAGTATTATTTTGCTATCATCCATCAGCGGCGCAGTAATCGGCATTGCTCTGGCTATTCTGGCCAAACGAGGCATGGGCAAACCCATGCCTTTTGGCCCTTATTTAGGGATTGCAGGCTGGCTGACTTTGTTGCTTGGCAGCTCATTGCAGCAGCTGATATTTAATGGTGTACCCGCATAATGCGTGCAGACGGGATGAAAATTATCGGGCTAACCGGAGGGATTGGCAGTGGAAAATCGACCGTTGCCCGTCTTTTTGCTGAGCTGGGGGTGCCGGTCATTGATACTGATGAGATAGCGCACGAGCTGAGCCACCCCCCTTCAAAAGCCTTAGAACAAATTGCCTTAGAATTTGGCACAGATTTTATAGAGAAAGAGGGTGGCCTGAACCGCGCCCGGATGCGAGAACTCATTTTTGCCGACGCTGATGCAAAAGTGAAACTTGAAAACATCTTCCATCCACGTATCAAGACTATTGTGATGCAACAGCTGGACAAACAAGCAATCCATACACCTTATGTTTTATTGGTTGTTCCGCTATTATTCGAAACGAATACTTACAGCAGCATCATAGACAGCAGCCTTCTGGTAGATTGCTCGGAAGAACATCAAATTGAGCGGGTAAAATTACGCAGTGGCCTTAAAAATACAGAAATTACAGCGATTATTGCCAATCAACTGCCAAGAAAAGCGCGAATACAACGCGCAAATGATATTATTTTGAATGAAAGCACTCTTGCTCATTTACAATCCAGCGTTAGCGCACTCCACCAGCGATATCAGGATCAAACATGTCGGTTTACGTAATTGATTTTCATAAACCATTTTTTGCTGCAAAATCGAATATCTTCGCCGGTTAGACGCATCGTGATTAGCTACGAATTCCCTATTAACGAGCGCATTCGCACTCTTTTGCGCCTCGAAAACTTATACAACCGCACCATTCAGTATGTGGCACGCGACTCTGCTGCGGACCATCACGCAGCATTGCTTGGTATATTTGAAATCATGGAAGTAGCCAGTCGCGCCGACATGAAGTCAGATTTACTTCAGGAATTAGAGCGCCAGCGACAAGCTCTGTCAGCCCTTCGAAATAATCCACAAATATCAGAAGATGCTCTCGAACGAGTCTTAGTAGATATTGAAGAAACGCATTGCAAAATGCTGAATATGACAGGAAAGTTTGGTCAGGCACTAAGGGAAAATGAATGGCTGATGGCGATCAAACAGCGCGTGACGATTCCTGGTGGAGCCTGTGCTTTTGACCTTCCTTCCTACCATTACTGGCAACAACAAAGCGCTGAATACCGCAGATCAGACATTGATGCATGGTTTAATCCGCTGCTTCCTATCAAACAAGGCTTAGACATTGTGCTTCGCCTGCTCAGAGACAGCATGCGTGAAAACAATTACACAGCAAAAAATGGTAATTTCCAGCAAATGTCTGGTGGAAAAACAGTTCAGCTATTAAGAGTCAGCCTGCCTGAACATTTAGCCGCAGTGCCTGAGCTCTCCGCAAACCGTTACGCCATTAATATTCGTTTTGTTGTGCCATCAACCAGTGGAGAACGCGCTAAGGTTGTCGATACAGATGTCGACTTTGGTCTTGGCTATTGCAATTTATGAACACACCAGCCTTTCAAATTAAATGCCCAAGTTGTGGTAAACAACATACATATTCAACCGACAATCCCAGCCGCCCATTTTGCTCTGAACGCTGTAAATTAATCGATTTAGGCCGCTGGGCCAATGAAGAGTACGCAATACCGGTGCCTGCCAACCAAGCCGAAGACTCAGATAATCTCCCAGATTAAAAGTTTTTTAGGCTGTCATTTCAGCTTCATCTCAACGTCATAGCAGCGTCATCTGCAAGCTTTAAGTTTCCTCATACACAGGAGGAAACCAATGCTTCAAACTCAGATTACCCCAAGCCGTAAACGTAAACTCTCTGTATGTATTGCGGACAATGAAGAGCTGATCCGCGCTGCACAAGCTTTACGATACCGGGTTTTCGTTGAAGAAATGGGCGCACATATTGTATGCCGAGAGCCGGGCATCGACCGAGATCTGTTTGATGCCTACTGTGACCATCTACTGGTCCAGGACGATGAAACCGGTGAGGTTGTCGGCACATATCGTATTCTCCCCCCCCATCAGGCACGTAAATTAGGCAGTTATTACTCTGACACTGAATTTGACCTGACTAGACTAGGGCATTTGCGCGAACAACTGGTCGAAATTGGTCGCTCCTGCGTGCACCCGGACTACCGCTCTGGCGCCACAATTACCCTACTCTGGGCAGGCCTTGCTGAGTATATGAGCAAGAACAACTACAACTACCTCATCGGCTGCGCCAGTGTCTCTATAGGCGATGGAGGGCATGTTGCAGCCAGCCTTTACCGCAAACTGGCAAAAGATAAGCTCGCCCCTGTCGAATGGCGCGTATTCCCGCGCTGCCCACTACCTATTGCGACACTCAACCAAAGGCTTGAAACTGAAATCCCACCGCTGATTAAAGGGTATCTTCGCGCAGGTGCATTGATTTGTGGCGAGCCAGCATGGGACCCGGACTTTAATACCGCCGACCTTTTTATTATCTTGCCGATGCAAAACTTAGATATGCGCTATGCCAGACACTTCATGCGGTGATCTTCACACACAAGGTAGTTGGCCGAACAGTGAAGAAACAGCTAAACTCACAGCATTACGAATTTTCATACAGAATTTTAGCTGCATGCGCACTCCATTGTTATGCCTACGTCTTTGTCGCTTATGCCGCTTAATGATGCATTTTGCCAAGGGATTATTTAACGTTACCTACCGTTTTCCTCGCTTAATGCTTGCGGAAAGAGTGGACTATATACAACAGTGGTCGAAGCAATTAACGCAAATACTGGGTGTTAGCTTGCGTGTTCAGGGTATTGAGCCTGGAAAATACCCTGAACAACACATGTTGTTAGCCAATCACATTTCATGGCTTGATATATTTATTCTGGATTCAGTTACTGTTTCTAGATTTGTTGCAAAATCAGAACTGAGATCTTGGCCAATCATTGGCAGACTCTGTATAGGAACAGGAACACTTTTTATTGAAAGAGAGCGAAAAAGAGACACTGCAAGGGTGAATGAGGCCATTGTAACGGCTCTAAGTGAAGGGCACTGCGTAACAGTCTTTCCTGAAGGTACAACAGGGTGCGGAAGACAGCTTTTACCTTTTCGCTCTTCGCTTTTACAAGCGGCAATTGATGGCAATGCCACCATACAACCTGTTTACCTGCGCTACACAGATGCAGAAGGTCAATATTCTGATGCTGCGACCTACATTGGTGATATGACCTTAGCTCAGTCTTTATGGCGTATTTTAGGAACGCGATCTTTGCATGCTGAAATAAACTTTTTAGCACCATTTCCAACTGATCATAAAAACCGACGCACTCTGACGCAGTTTATTGAAGCGCGCATATGTACAGCACATCACGCATTAAATACTCAATCCATCAAGGCCTGATACTCTGACCGGGCAGCAGTTTGATAAAGCTGCCCGTTATCTATGCTAATTGCAGTAAGTGCGCCACCCCATACACAGCCTGTATCTAAAGCCCATACATCTTCTTTAAGCATCAGCCCTAGTGCTGACCAGTGCCCACAAATAACCCGGCGATTCAAAGGCTGGCGATTCGCCAGTTCAAACCACGGTTTAATCCCTGCAGGCGCTTGTTCACGCTCACCTTTGTACTTTAATTGCAATGCGCCGTCTGTTGTAACAAAGCGCATACGCGTCAGGCAATTCACGCTATACCGCATCCGATCGGCTGAACTCATATCGTCAGACCATACAGCGGGTTGATTACCATACATTACAGCCATAAAGTCTTTCCACTGATCGCTTTGCAGAGCGCTTTCTACCTCTTTTGCAGCAAGCTTTGCTGTATCCAGTGACCAACAAGGGCTTACCCCTGCATGCACCAGGACGACATCCCCTAAATCAATAAGTAAAGGCTGCTGGCGTAACCAGAGTAACAAGTTTTCAGCATCAGGGGCATCAATCACCTCCTGAAGCGTATCACCAGGCTTTGCCTGTGCTAAGCCTGCAAACATCGCCAGCAGATGCAGATCGTGATTACCCAATACAACAGACACGCCCTGAGTTTGGGATGCCCAGCGTAAAGTAGCAAGTGAAGATGGCCCTCGGTTTACCAAATCACCCAGCAAATAGATCTGATCGTTCTTTGGGTTAAAAGCCAGATTTTCAACTACAGCTAATAACTCCGTAAAACACCCTTGAATATCACCAATCGCATATCTCGACATAACTCATCCATTTAGCAGCTAAAATGAAAACATTATCACTGATGCAGCAGATTAATGACCATGACCACCAACACGCATCTCAGCCTGAATGACTGGCTCATTAAACTGAGCAATATAGAAATCCCTGCAATGCAGTATACCTTGGATCAAATGTCTCATTTGCACTCGAAAAGTGATGATATAAGCATCAGAGATCTGTCGTTACTTATTCGCCATGATCCACTACTCACTCTAAAACTCATTCGCTATCAACAGAGGCAACGAAGAGCAGTACAAATGAAAGATGTAAACACCATAGAGCATGTACTACTGATGATTGGCATGGGAGGTTTCTTCCGTGAGTTTGGTTCAACACAGGCAGTTGAAACTCAACTGCAACAACAACCTGAAGCATTATTGGGGATAAGAAAAATCATTTCACGATCTTATCTTGCGGCCAGAATTGCAGAAAGCCTCAGCAGCCAAAGACATGATGTTGATCCAATAGAAGTAACCACAGCATCCTTGCTGCATGATTTAGCTGAAATATTACTCTGGTTATCAGCCCCAGAACTTGCTCAGAAAATTACACACTATTTACTAAAAAATCCAGGCCGCAGAAGTCATGAAGCCCAAAAGTTAATCCTTGGATTTACCATTAATGAATTGCAAACTGAATTAGCACTACACTGGCACTTGCCCAGCCTTCTCACTCACTTAATGGACGAAAGGCATACTGATGAACCAAGAGTCAGAACCGTGTCCATAGCCACTTCTACAGCACGCCACTTAGCAAACCACTGGCAAGACCCGGCTTTACCAGATGATTATCAAAACATTTCTGATTTATTATCTATTGAGCCAGAACAGGCATATGGATTGGTACGAAACGTTTGTATAAAAGCAGGGCATGAATGGGAGTGGTTTTCGGTACTTCCTGTTGCCACCCAAATTCCTCAGTTTTAGCCAGACAATAAAAAAGCCAACCTTGCGGTTGGCTTTTTTACACTACAACGAATTGCTGCAAAACAACTGATTACTCAGCTGCTTCAACCGCTTCCGCTTCTTCAGGACGGTCTACAAGTTCAACGAATGCCATAGGAGCATTGTCGCCTTGACGGAAACCGCACTTCAGAATGCGAAGGTAGCCACCATTACGGGCAGCATAACGCGGGCCGAGCACATCGAACAACTTAACCACCATATCGCGATCACGTGTGCGATTGAACGCCAGACGGCGGTTCGCAAGTGAAGGCTTTTTGCCTAAAGTGATCAAAGGCTCTGCAACACGGCGCAGCTCTTTTGCTTTAGGTAAAGTGGTCTTGATGACTTCGTGACGGAGCAACGAATTCGCAAGATTGCGCAACATCGCCAGACGGTGACTTGTCGTGCGATTTAATTTGCGATTAGATTGACGGTGACGCATTTGTCGATTTCCTTTTGCCCGCTATTACGGCTTTTCTAAGCCAGCAGGCGGCCAGTTTTCAAGGCGCATGCCCAGCGAGAGGCCTTTAGAGGCAAGAACTTCCTTGATCTCATTAAGCGATTTACGCCCAAGATTAGGTGCCTTCAAAAGCTCAGTCTCGGTACGCTGGATCAGGTCGCCGATATAATAAATGTTCTCTGCCTTCAGGCAGTTAGCCGAACGGACAGTCAGTTCGAGGTCATCAACCGGACGCAACAGAATCGGATCGATCTGCGGTGCCTGTGGTTGCTCTTCCTCTACGGGAGTGCCTTCAAGATCAGCGAACACGGCGAGCTGGTCAATTAGCATACGTGCAGCTTGACGCACTGCTTCTTCAGGTTCAATTACGCCATTTGTTTCAATGTCAATAATCAAACGATCAAGATCAGTACGTTGCTCTACACGGGCGCTTTCTACGTGGTAGCTAACACGGCGAATCGGGCTGAAAGACGCGTCAAGCATGATGTTACCGATAGTACGGCTTTCATCTTTAGCTAAACGGTTAGGTGCAGGCTGATAGCCACGACCTTTTTCAACCGTAATTTCCATATTAAGCTTGCCACCAGCAGACAGATGGGCAATCACATGATCTGGATTGATCACCTCAACATCGTGAGACAGCTGAATATCGGACGCTTTAACGACGCCCTCACCCTCTTTTGAGAGGGTGAGAACGACCGAGTCCCGACCATGCAGCTTGAGCACAACGCCTTTGAGGTTCAGCAAGATATCGACTACATCTTCCTGCACGCCATCCAGTGCGGAATACTCGTGTACCACACCTTCAATTTTCACTTCAGTCGGTGCAAAACCAGACATGGAAGAAAGAAGAATGCGACGTAGAGCATTGCCGAGCGTATGGCCGTAACCGCGCTCGAACGGCTCCATCACGACTTTCGCCTGGGCAGCGTTTAAAGCCTGCACATCAATGATGCGCGGCTTGAGCAACTCATTCGCGTTGATTTGCATAAGTCAGTATCCCTTGGCTAGCCGGGTCAGAATATTACTTGGAGTAGAATTCCACAACCAGCGCTTCGTTGATGTCGCTGGACAGATCGGAACGCTCAGGCATGTTTTTAAACATACCTTCAAGCTTCTTAGAATCTACCTGAACCCAGCTCGGAAAACCGATACCCTCAGCCAAGGAAACAGCTTCCTGGATACGAGCCTGAGTTTTCGATTTATCGCGAACAGAAACAACGTCGCCAGCCTTAACCAAGTAGGAAGGAATATTCACAACACTACCGTTTACCACAATAGCTTTGTGGGAAACAAGTTGACGAGCTTCAGCACGTGTAGAGCCAAAACCCATACGATAAACAACGTTATCAAGACGACATTCAAGAAGTTTCAGCAGGTTTTCACCTGTTGAACCTTTACGTCGGCTAGCTTCTTCAAAATAACGACGGAACTGACGTTCCAATACGCCGTAAATGCGGCGAATCTTTTGTTTTTCGCGCAAATGAACGCCGTAGTCTGACAGACGTGAAGGCTTTTTACCGCCACTCACACCATGCTGACCAGGAGCTTGTTCCAGTTTGCACTTACTATCCAAAGAACGACGAGCGCTCTTCAGGAAAAGATCCGTACCCTCACGACGTGCAAGTTTGCACTTGGGTCCAATATAACGAGCCATAACTTACTCCGGGATTAGATACGACGCTTCTTCGGCGGACGACAACCGTTATGCGGAATCGGCGTAACATCCGAAATACTCGTGATCTTGAAGCCGAGTGCGTTTAATGCACGCACAGCAGACTCACGACCCGGACCCGGACCCTTGATGCGAACTTCGAGGTTCTTTACACCGTATTCTTGGGCAACTTTACCAGCAGCCTCTGCAGCTACCTGAGCCGCAAAAGGTGTACTTTTCCGAGAGCCTTTAAAACCAGCACCGCCCGAGGTAGCCCAAGACAGTGCATTCCCTTGGCGATCAGTGATGGTTATGATTGTGTTATTGAAAGACGCGTGCACGTGCACAACACCTTCTGACACACTCTTTTTGACTTTCTTCCGTACACGTACTGTGTTTGCTTTAGCCATTCTTTAATTCCTTGGATTACTTCTTGCCAGCGATGGACTTACGCGGACCCTTGCGAGTACGCGCATTGGTACGAGTACGCTGACCGCGGCATGGAAGTCCTCTGCGGTGACGGAAACCACGGTAGCAACCAAGGTCCATAAGACGCTTGATGCTCATGGTCACTTCGCGGCGCAAATCACCCTCGACAACATATTTGCCAAGTTCTTCACGCAGCAGATCTAGTTCAGCATCACTGAGATCTTTAACCTTTTTTGTAGGCTCAACGCTTGTTGCAGCGCAGACGGCATAGGCGCGAGTGCGACCAATACCGAAAATAGCCTGAAGGCCGATCACAGTATGCTGATGATTCGGGATATTAACCCCAGCAATACGGGCCATACTTTTCTTACCCCAGGTTCAAAAAGCTTTGCATATTAACATCAGGAACTGATTGTCGCAACAATCAGCCTTGACGCTGCTTGTGCCGCGGGTCGGTGCAAATCACACGCACAACACGGTTGCGGCGTACGATTTTACAATTGCGGCAAATTTTCTTGACCGACGCTTGAACTCTCATCGTCTTTCCTTTCGATCAAAATTAAATCCGGGCTATTACTTGGCCCGGAATACAATGCGAGCCTTAGTCAGATCATAGGGAGTTAACTCCACTGTAACCTTATCTCCGGGCAGGATGCGGATGTAATGCATCCGCATCTTACCAGAAATATGACCAAGAACCACATGTCCGTTTTCGAGCTTGACCTTGAACGTTGCATTTGGCAACGTTTCTAGGACTTCGCCCTGCATCTGAATGACTTCGTCTTTCGCCATAGCCTGTTACGCCTAGCCCTTGAAGTTAGCTTTCTTGAGCAGACTCTCGTACTGATGTGAGAGCACGTAAGACTGCATTTGCGACATAAAGTCCATTGTTACGACTACAAGAATCAACAGAGAAGTACCACCAAAATAGAATGGAACATTCCACTTCAGGATCAGGAACTCCGGAATCAAGCAGATTACCGTAATATAGACAGCACCGATTAATGTGAGTTTTAAAATCAATTTTTCGATGTATTTCGCAGTATGGTCTCCCGGGCGGTAACCCGGAATCATTGCCCCACTCTTCTTCAGATTGTCTGCCGTTTCCTTCGGATTGAAGACCAAAGCAGTGTAGAAGTAGCAGAAGAAAATGATCGCAGTCGCATACAACAGCACATAGAGCGGCTGACCAGGATGCAGCATGTCACCGATCGATTTCAACCAAGACAATTTATCACTATTACCAGTCCACGACAGTAAAGTTGCGGGGAATAAGATAATTGACGAAGCAAAAATCGGAGGGATCACGCCCGCCATATTCAGTTTCAGTGGAAGGTGAGTGCTTTGTGCCTGCATCATGCGGTTGCCAACTTGGCGCTTCGCATAATGAACAGGAACTTTACGTTGGCCACGTTCTACGAACACAACCGCCGCAGTTAATAGCACAACACCAACAAAGAGAAACAACACAAGCAAAATAGGTAATGCGCCTTGATTAGCCAGTGATAATGTCTTACCGATTGCCGAAGGCAAACCAGAAGCAATACCAGAACAGATCAAGATAGAAATACCGTTACCGATACCTCGTTCAGTAATCTGCTCACCCAACCACATCAGGAACATGGTGCCAGTCACCAGCGTAACGATCGTTGTAAACACAAACTGAGCCTGTGCTACAACCACCAGATTAGGCTGTTTGAACAGCATCATTGCAATACCAAAGCTCTGTGCAGTAGCAAGAAGCAGCGTCGCATAACGCGTATATTGCGTAATTTTACGACGACCTGCTTCTCCCTCTTTTTTCATCTGCTTCAGAGATGGCAGCACCTCGGCAGCGAGCTGTAAAATAATCGATGCCGAGATGTAAGGCATGATCCCGATAGCGAACACGGTAAAGCGAGAGAGAGCACCACCGGAAAACATATTGAACATGTTCAATAAACCGGTTTGCGACGACTCAAACAATTTTGCCAGTTCAGCTGGATTGATGCCTGGCACCGGGATGTGTGCGCCGATACGATATACGATCAGCGCCCCGATCAGGAACCAAATCCGGCTTTTAAGATCCGCAAACTTGTTTGCAGAACTAGCCAGAGCGGGATTTGCCATTACTGCCTTATCCTCAGTTTACCGAATTACTCGGTGATGCTGCCACCAGCTGCTTCAATAGCAGCACGGGCACCCTTAGTTACAGCCAAGCCCTTGAGTACAACTGCACGCTCGATAATGCCGGAAAGTACAACTTTACCGCGCAGAGCATGCTGAGATACCACCCCAGCTTGAAGCAGTGCTTCAAAGGTAATTTCGCTCAATGGCAAATCGTTGATGTCCGACAAGCGAACTTCAGCGGTATCACCACGTGTGAGTGAAACAAAACCACGTTTTGGCAGACGGCGTTGCAAAGGCATTTGACCGCCTTCAAAACCGACCTTATGAAAACCACCAGTACGTGATTTCTGACCTTTGTGACCACGACCAGACGTTTTGCCTAAGCCAGAGCCAATACCGCGGCCTACACGACGCTTAGCGTGAGTAGAACCAGCAGCTGGTTTCAGGTTATTAAGTTCCATTAGCCTTCCACCTTCAGTAGGTAGCTGATCTTGTTAGCCATACCACGATTTTCCGGGGTATCGATCACTTCAGAGCTACTATTAAGACGACGGAGACCTAAGCCACGGGCACATGCCTTGTGAGCTTCCAGGCGACCAATCAGACTTTTAACTAAAGTTACTTTGAATTTCTTAGAGTCGCTCATTTAGCAGCTCCCAGAATCTCTTCAACAGACTTACCACGCTTCGCAGCAATATCTGCTGGTGTGTGAAGCTTAGAAAGACCATCTAATGTTGCACGTACGATGTTGTACGGGTTGGTCGAACCGTGGCACTTTGCCGAGATATTATGGATACCCATAACTTCGAACACAGCACGCATTGGACCACCAGCAATAATACCCTTACCATCAGCAGCAGGCTGCATGAACACTGTAGTAGCGCCATGTTTGCCGAATACTGTGTGGTGAATCGTACCGTTGCGCAAAGTAACTTTTTGCAACTTACGACGGGCTTCTTCCATTGCTTTTTGTACGGCTACAGGCACTTCTTTCGACTTGCCCTTACCCATACCAACGCCGCCATCACCATCACCAACTACTGTCAGTGCGGCGAAACCAAGGATACGACCACCCTTGACGACCTTGGTTACGCGATTTACAGCGACCATCTTTTCACGAAGGCCGTCGCCGCGTTCTTCCATATCGTTCTTAGCCATTATATCAACTCCAAACTCAATTAGAAGACGAGGCCGCCCTCACGGGCAGCATCAGCTAAGGCCTTAACACGGCCGTGATATTTGAAGCCGGAACGGTCAAATGCAACCGTTTCGACACCTGCAGCTTTCGCTTTTTCAGCGATACGCTTGCCAATCACGACTGCGGCATCAACAGAGCCGCCATTCTTGATTTGGCCACGAACATCAGCTTCAAGAGTTGAAGCAGAAACCAGTACTTTGCTACCGGTTTCGTCGATGATCTGGGCGTAGATGTGACTGTTGGTGCGGTGCACCGACAGACGCAACATCTTGAGCTCCGAAATCTTTGCACGGGTTTTACGTGCGCGGCGGAGTCGAGCTTGGTTCTTGTCCATGATTCAGCCTCGATTACTTCTTCTTGGTTTCTTTCAATACGACAACCTCATCGGAATAGCGTACGCCCTTGCCTTTATATGGCTCAGGTTTACGGTACTCACGAATTTCGGCTGCAACCTGACCAACCAGCTGCTTGTCGGCGCCCTTAAGGACGATTTCGGTTTGTGTCGGAGTTTCCACCTTCACACCTGCTGGCATTGAATGCGCAACAGGGTGGGAAAAGCCGAGAGTCAGGTTCAGGATATCGCCCTGAGCCTGAGCACGGTAACCAACGCCTACCAGCAAGAGCTTACGCTCAAAGCCTTTAGAAACACCTGTTACCATGTTATTTACCAATGCGCGCAAAGTACCGGACATAGAGCGAGCATGCTTAGATGCACCCTTAGCGGCAAATTGAACTGCATTGTCCTCAACCTTAACATCGACATCAACGCAAAGAGTTTGCGTCATTGTGCCGTGTGGGCCCTTCACAACGATTTCACCAGCAGCGAACTGTACTTCAACGCCTGCCGGAATAACTACTGGGTTTTTTGCTACGCGAGACATCGATTCACCTCTTTAAGCGACGACGCACAGAAGCTCGCCACCAATACCATTGGCACGTGCTTTGCGATCTGTCATTACGCCTTTGGAGGTGGACAAAATAGCCACACCCAGACCGTTCATCACCGTTGGGATTTCTGTTGCACCTTTATAGATGCGCAGACCCGGCTTGGACACGCGGTCCAAACGCTCGATAACCGGACGACCAGCGTAGTACTTGAGTTCGATGGTCAAAACAGGTTTAACTTCACCTGCGACTTCAAACGATTCGATATAACCTTCATCTTGCAACACGCCAGCAATAGCTAACTTCAGCGTGGACGATGGCATTGTAACTTGTGCCTTGTCCGCGCGTTGTGCGTTGCGAATACGGGTTAGCATATCGGCGATAGGATCATGCATTGCCATGTTTTATCTCTCCTATTACCAGCTAGCCTTGACCATGCCAGGAACTTCACCCTTGAAGGCGAGTTCACGTAGCTTGATACGGCCGAGTCCGAATTTGCGATACACGCCACGACCGCGACCAGTAATCGAACAACGATTTACTAGACGTACCGGGCTTGCATTACGCGGAAGCTGCTGGAATTGCAAACGAGCAGCAAAACGCTCTTCGTCAGATGCATTCTGGTCATTGATGACCGCCATCAGCTTTTCACGCTTGGCGGCGTACTTGGCGACGGTTGCACGACGCTTTTCCTCACGCTTAATCACTGCGACTTTAGCCATGGTTGCCTCAACTCTTGAATGGGAACTTGAAGCAAGCGAGTAATGCACGCGCTTCTTCATCGGATTTAGCTGTAGTGGTAATCGTAATATTCATACCACGCAAAGCGTCAATCTTGTCGTATTCGATTTCTGGGAAAATGATCTGCTCACGAACACCCATGTTGAAATTACCACGACCGTCAAACGACTTACCGCTCACGCCGCGGAAATCGCGCACACGTGGCAGAGCAATCGTTACCAGACGATCCAGAAATTCGAACATACGTTCGCGGCGCAAAGTCACTTTGCAGCCAACCGGATAACCTTCACGAATTTTGAAACCAGCAATCGACTTTTTAGCTACAGTAACAACTGGTTTTTGACCAGCGATTTTCACCAAATCACCAACAGCATGATCCATCACTTTTTTATCCGCAATCGCTTCGCCAACACCCATGTTAATGGTGATTTTGTCGATGCGTGGAACTTGCATGATGGATTTGTAGCCAAACTGTTCAACCAGTTTCGGCACTACTTGTTCTTTATAAAACTCTTGCAGACGAGCCATTTTTCATCACCCCTTAGCCGCCAACCACTTCGCCACTAGACTTAAAGAAACGAACCTTACGGCCATCCTCTAAAGTCTTGAAGCCAACGCGATCAGCCTTGCCCGTTGCAGTGTTAAACAAGGCAACATTAGAAATGTGAACCGGCATAGTCTTTTCGACAATACCGCCCTGTACACCGCGCATTGGATTAGGCTTTTGGTGTTTTTTCACCACATTAACGCCTTCAACCACGACACGATCTTCAGCCGGGATTACGCGCAGCACTGTACCGCGCTTGCCGTTGTCCTTGCCTGTGATAACGATGATTTCATCGCCTTTGCGAATCTTGTTCATGCCCGTCCCCTTACAACACTTCTGGCGCAAGTGAAACGATTTTCATGAATCGTTCATTGCGCAGCTCACGAGTCACTGGCCCAAAAATACGGGTACCAATTGGCTCAAGCTTGGCGTTAAGGAGAACTGCAGCGTTGCCATCAAACTTGATAAGCGAACCATCAGCACGGCGTACACCCTTAGCGGTACGAACCACTACGGCGCTATATACGTCACCTTTTTTAACGCGGCCACGAGGGGCAGCATCTTTAATGGCAACCTTGATAATATCGCCCACCGAAGCGTAGCGACGCTTGGAACCACCAAGAACCTTAATGCACATTACTGAACGTGCACCAGTGTTATCAGCAACTTCAAGCCTAGTTTGCATTTGAATCATTGAAACAAACCTCCAACTTTTTCCGCCTATAATCTCGGCAAGACCGAGTCGCTCGGCAAAACCGAGCATTAGCAGCTAGTTTTGGATCCCGTAGGGAAGAACTCCATACACAACAAGATGTTATATATGGATAAGAAAGCGGGCATTGTACATAAAGCACAATACCCGCGCAAGCACGTATTAAATATTAATTACGAGCTTTTTCTACCAGCGTCGTCACAGCCCAGTTTTTAGTCTTGGACAGTGGACGAATTTCTTGGATTGTAACCAAATCACCTTCGTGATACTGATTACTTTCGTCGTGTGCATGGTATTTTTTGGAACGACGCATCATCTTGCCGTAGAGCGGGTGTTTAACCAGACGCTCTACCAACACGGTAACAGTCTTATCCATTTTGTCGCTGACGATACGGCCTGTCAGTTCGCGCTTCAGTTTAGCTTCAGACATCGTTAAGCCGCCTTCTGAGCCATGATGGTATGAACGCGCGCAATATCTTTGCGCACACGGTTGAGTTCGCTTGGCTTTGCCAGTTGACCCGTCGCATGCTGCATACGCAAGCTAAACTGCGCCTTCAACAATGCGGTCAACTCAGCCTTCAGCTCTTCAACAGATTTCTGATGTAGTTCAGCAGCTTTCATCGTTGTCCCGCCTGACGAGTGACAAAGGTAGTCGCGAATGGCAATTTAGCAGATGCAAGGCGGAAAGCCTCACGAGCAACTGCTTCATCTACACCATCCAACTCATACAATACTTTGCCTGGTTGAATCTCAGCAACCCAGTAATCCGGGCTACCCTTACCATTACCCATACGCACTTCAGCGGGCTTGGTAGAGATTGGCTTATCTGGGAACGTACGAATCCATACACGACCACCACGTTTAATATAACGGGTAATCGCACGACGTGCGGATTCGATCTGACGAGCTGTCAGACGACCACGACTAGTGGCCTTGAGCCCAAACACACCAAAAGCAACGCTGTTACCACGAGTAGCGATACCCGTGTTACGGCCCTTCTGGACCTTGCGATACTTAAGTCTAGTTGGCTGCAGCATTGCGAGGCCCCTTCCGTGCGTTTTTCTTCTGAGCTTCAGGTGCTGGTTCAGCAGCCTTTTCGCCCGGCTTCATTTCGCCTTTATAAACCCAAACCTTGATACCAATGATACCGTAGGTGGTTTTGGCTTCAGAAGTTGCGTAATCAATATCTGCACGCAGAGTATGCAAAGGCACACGGCCTTCACGATACCATTCTGTACGTGCAATTTCGATGCCGTTCAAACGACCTGACGACATGATCTTGATACCTTGAGCACCAAGACGCATTGCGTTTTGCATTGCACGCTTCATTGCACGACGGAACATTACGCGCTTTTCAAGTTGCGCAGAAATGCTGTCAGCAATAATTTGTGCATCGATTTCAGGCTTACGCACTTCTTCGATATTTACATGCACGGGCACATTCAGGATCTTTTGCAGCGCTTTTTTAAGCTGCTCAATATCCTCGCCCTTTTTACCAATCACTACACCAGGGCGAGCCGTGAAAATAGTGATTTTGGCATTCTTAGCCGGACGCTCGATTACGACACGACTCACTGAAGCACTGGCCAGTTTCTTTTTCAGATAATCGCGTACTGCGATATCTTCATTGAGCATACCGGCAAAATTGCTACTGTTGGCGTACCAACGCGAAGCCCAGTTCTTAGTGACGGCGAGACGAAAACCCGTCGGATGAACTTTCTGACCCATAGTCGCTCCTTAATCGCCAACAATCAATGTGATATGGCAAGTTTGCTTCTCGATACGATTGCCACGGCCTTTGGCACGTGCGCTGAAACGCTTAAGAGAAGGTCCCTTATCCACAAAAATTGTGGTCACTTTGAGTGCGTCGATATCGGCGCCTTCATTGTGCTCAGCATTGGCAATAGCGGATTCCAGAACCTTCTTAATTAATACTGCACCCTTTTTAGGGCAGAAGGCCAGGATGTTCAACGCCTGCTCTACCGGCTTGCCACGGACTAGGTCAGCGACCAGCCGCGCTTTTTGGGCGGAGAGGCGAGTGTTGCTTAATACAGCAGATACTTGCATGTCTTCACCTTATCGCTTGGCTTTTTTGTCCGCAGCATGGCCTTTGAACGTGCGGGTAAGAGCGAACTCACCCAGCTTGTGTCCAACCATGTTTTCGTTCACATAAACTGGAACGTGCTGCTTACCATTGTGAACCGCAATTGTCAGACCAACGAAGTCTGGCAACACAGTAGAACGGCGTGACCAAGTTTTCACTGGACGCTTGTCGTTCGCCGCGCGGGCAGTTTCCACCTTTTTAATCAGGTGCAGGTCAACGAATGGGCCTTTTTTAATAGAACGTGCCATTTACATTACCTCTTGTTCGCGGGACGACGACGCACGATCATATTGCTTGTGCGTTTGTTGCGACGAGTGCGATAGCCCTTAGCAGGCTGGCCCCATGGACTTACTGGAACACGACCTTCACCAGTACGACCTTCACCACCACCGTGCGGGTGATCAACCGGATTCATTGCAGTACCACGTACTGTTGGGCGAATACCCAACCAACGCTTAGCACCTGCTTTACCGTAGGAACGAAGATTATGCTCTTCATTACCCACTTCACCGATTGTTGCGCGGCAGTCAACGTGAACCTTGCGGATTTCGCCAGAGCGCAAACGCAATTGAGCGTAAGCACCTTCGCGAGCCAGCAACTGAACAGCTGCACCAGCAGAACGAGCCAACTGAGCGCCTTTGCCCGGTTGCAGTTCAATGCAATGAATCGTGGAACCAACTGGGATATTGCGGATCGGGAGGGTATTACCCACCTTAATCGGCGCATCCGAGCCGGAAATCACGGTCATGTCAGCTTTCAGGCCTTTTGGAGCAATGATATAACGACGCTCACCATCTGCGTAGCAAAGCAACGCGATGTTAGCGGTACGGTTAGGATCGTATTCAAGACGCTCTACACGAGCGACGATACCATCCTTGTCATTGCGCTTAAAGTCGATAAGACGATAATGCTGCTTGTGACCACCACCCATATGACGGGTTGTAATCACACCACGGTTGTTACGACCAGCTGTCTTGCTTTGCGACTCGAGCAAAGGAGCGTATGGCGCACCCTTGTGTAGATCTGGGGTCACAACCTTGACGACGGCGCGGCGACCGGGGGACGTCGGTTTTACTTTTACCAATGCCATTTTCAGTCTCCTTTACTGCGCTGCCGCGAGGTCGAGTTCTTGGCCTGCAGCAAGGCTGATATAAGCCTTTTTCCAGTCCTTGCGACGACCTACGGTACGACCAAATTTCTTGCCCTTGCCCTTGACATTCAATGTCGACACGCCTTCAACCTTCACTTTAAAGAGAAGCTCAACAGCGGCCTTGATTTCAGCCTTAGTAGCGTCCGTGGATACACGGAAAACAACTTGGTCATTCTTTTCAGCCACAAAAGTGGTCTTTTCTGACACGATAGGTGCCAAAAGAACTTGAAGCAGACGATTTTCAGAGAATTGCATCATGCGTACAACTCCTCAAAAGCTTGCAGTGCTTCGCGAGTGATAACCACTTTCTTAAAACGAACGAGGCTCACTGGATCAGCTTGCGATGGCTCCAGCACCAGAACGTGCGCAAGATTGCGCGACGCGAGGTACAGATTCTCATCCAGCTCTTTGGTGATAATCAACACAGAATCCAACTGCATAGCAGCCAATTTCTGCGCGAAAGCCTTAGTTTTTGGTGTTTCAGCAGTAAAGCTTTCCACCACCACAAGACGCTCTTCACGAACCAGTTGCGACAGAATGGTCGCGATACCAGCACGGAACATCTTACGGTTAACCTTTTGCGAGAAGTTCTCGTCCGGGCTATTCGGGAAAGCACGACCACCACCACGCCACAGCGGGGAGGAGCTCATACCTGCACGAGCACGGCCTGTACCCTTCTGCTTCCAAGGCTTTTTGGTCGTGTGACTTACGTTATCACGACCTTTTTGAGCACGATTGCCGCTACGAGCATTCGCGAAGTAAGCTGTCACAACTTGGTGAACCAGCGCTTCGTTGAATTCGCGTGCGAACAGCGCATCCGAACCAGCGACAGCGGCTTGCGCCTCGCCGGCAGCATTGATGACTTTAAGATCCATTACGCACCTGCCTTCACACTCGGACGAACAACCACATCATTGCCCTTGCAGCCAGGGACTGCGCCCTTAACTAACAGCAATTGACGTTCGGCATCGACACGGACGATTTCCAAGTTCTGGGTTGTACGTTGTACGTTACCCAGTTGACCTGCCATGCGCTTACCAGGTAGAACACGACCTGGATCCTGCGCTTGACCAATGGAACCCGGCGTATTGTGCGAGCGCGAGTTACCGTGGGAGGCACGGTTGGAAGAGAAATGGTGACGTTTAATTACACCAGCAAAACCCTTACCCAGAGTTGTACCAGTTACATCAACGTAAGAACCAGCCGCAAACATTTCAACTGAAAGCTGATCACCAGCCTTCAATTCTGCTAATTTCTCAGCAGTAACGTTAAATTCAACTAAACCCAAACCAGCTTCCACACCTGCTTTCGCAAAGTGGCCTGCTTGAGCCTTGTTAACACGACTAGCTTTCTTTGCACCGAAAGTAACCTGAACAGCTGCATAGCCATCAGTTTCCGGCGTCTTGATTTGCGTAACGCGATTAGCTGACATGTCCAGCACAGTTACCGGAATGGAAGCACCATCCTCAGCAAATACGCGGGTCATGCCGACTTTACGTCCGACAAGTCCTAAGCTCATAGTTATATCCCTTTCAGGGCCGATTACGATTGACCGGCTAAACCTAAAGTAAAAAAGGCTTGCCACCCTTAAGTGGCAAGCCCGCGACTTTAGCAAGATTTTTCTTTTACCGCAAGTACTTAGCGCACATCACAGCAAAAAAATCTCAATTGTCGATTACTGCAGCTTGATTTCTACGTCTACACCAGCTGGTAAATCCAGCTTCATCAGTGCATCAACGGTCTTGTCTGTTGGATTGACAATATCCATTAAACGCAGATGCGTACGAATTTCCATCTGATCACGCGCCATTTTATTAACGTGTGGGGAGCTCAGAATGTCAAAACGCTCAATTTTTGTAGGAAGCGGAACTGGGCCTTTTACAACAGCACCAGTACGCTTAGCCGTATCAACAATTTCCTGCGCCGAACGATCGATCAAAGCGTAGTCAAATGCTTTCAGACGGATACGAATTTTTTGGTTTTGCATTTTAGGGACCTATTAAACGAGGACTTTGGAAACAACACCCGCGCCAACAGTACGACCACCTTCGCGAATCGCGAAGCGCAGACCTTGTTCCATTGCAACTGGAGCGATCAGGGTAACGGTAACTTCAACGTTATCACCTGGCATCACCATTTCAGTACCTTCTGGCAAATCAACCGAACCTGTTACGTCAGTGGTGCGGAAGAAGAACTGTGGACGGTAGCCGTTAAAGAATGGAGTGTGACGACCACCTTCATCTTTCGACAGAACGTAAACAGAACCTTCGAACTTAGTGTGCGGAGTGATCGAACCTGGTTTTGCCAGAACTTGACCACGCTGAACATCTTCACGCTTAGTACCACGAAGCAACGCACCGATGTTATCGCCAGCTTGACCTTGGTCCAGCAGCTTACGGAACATCTCAACACCAGTACATGTTGTCTTAACTGTTGTAGTGATACCAACGATTTCGATTTCTTCACCAACTTTAACTACACCGCGCTCTACGCGACCAGTTACCACAGTACCGCGACCAGAGATCGAGAACACATCTTCAACTGGCATCAGGAACGCGCCATCTACAGCACGCTCTGGCAACGGAATGTATGAATCAAGCGCTTCAGCCAAACGGAAAATCGATGGCTCGCCGTGTTCTGATTGATCGCCTTCCAGCGCCAAACGAGCAGAACCAACAACGATTGGAGTATCGTCACCAGGGAAATCGTACTTGCTTAGCAATTCACGAACTTCCATGTCAACCAGCTCAAGCAACTCAGCATCATCAACCAAGTCAGCTTTGTTCAGGTAAACAATGATGTATGGAACGCCAACTTGACGAGCCAACAAGATGTGCTCACGCGTTTGTGGCATAGGACCATCAGCAGCTGAACATACCAAGATCGCGCCATCCATCTGCGCAGCACCAGTAATCATGTTCTTGATGTAATCCGCGTGACCTGGGCAGTCAACGTGAGCGTAGTGACGAGTCTCTGTCTCATACTCAACGTGTGAAGTATTAATAGTAATACCACGTGCTTTTTCTTCAGGAGCGCTGTCGATTTGTGAGTAATCTTTCGCTTCGCCACCGAATTTTTTCGACAAGATAGTCGAAATAGCCGCTGTCAAAGTGGTCTTACCATGGTCAACGTGACCAATTGTACCAACGTTAACGTGTGGCTTTGTGCGCGTAAATTTTTCTTTTGCCATTGCTATATATCCTTTAAATTATTTGATTATTTTTTGTTCGCAATAATCGCGTCAGCCACATGCTTCGGCGCTTCGGAGTAATGCTTGAATTCCATAGAGTAAGTTGCACGACCTTGCGACATAGAACGCAAACGAGTCGAGTAACCAAACATCTCGGAAAGAGGTAACTCTGCCTTAACCATCTTGCCACCAGCAGGATTATCATCCATACCTTGCAAGATACCACGGCGGGACGAGATATCGCCCATGATGTCACCCATGTACTCTTCTGGTGTTTCGACTTCTACGGCCATCATAGGCTCAAGAATAACGGCACCAGCACGACGCATCGCTTCTTTAAACGCAATCGAACCCGCAAGCTCAAACGCAATTTGTGAAGAGTCAACATCGTGGTACGAACCAAACGTCAGGCGAACCTTAACGTCAACAACCGGGAAGCCCGCCAACACACCTGCTTTCAATGTGTTCTGGATACCCTTATCCACCGAAGGGATAAATTCACGAGGAATTGTACCACCCTTGATTTCGTCGATGAACGCATAACCATTACCTTCACCCGAAGGCTCTACAGTAATCACGCAGTGACCGTACTGACCTTTACCGCCAGACTGTTTAGCATGCTTACCTTCGATATCGGTAGCGATACGGGTAATTGTTTCGCGGTATGCAACTTGCGGAGCACCCACATTTGCTTCAACGCCAAACTCACGGCGCATACGGTCAACCAGAATTTCCAAGTGCAGCTCACCCATACCAGACATAATTGTCTGGCCGGTTTCTTCGTCTGTACGCACGCGGAAAGATGGATCTTCCTTAGCAAGACGATTCAGAGCAATACCCATTTTTTCTTGGTCTTGCTTTGTTTTTGGCTCAACAGCAACGTGAATTACTGGCTCTGGGAATATCATGCGTTCCAAGATAATGAAGTCACTTGGTGCACACAATGTTTCACCTGTTGTAACTTCTTTCAAGCCAATCGCAGCAGCGATATCGCCAGCATAAACTTCATCAATTTCCTGACGATCGTTTGCGTGCATTTGCACGATACGGCCGATACGCTCTTTCTTATCCTTAACCGAGTTCAGTACGGTATCGCCAGACTTCACAACACCAGAGTAAACACGGAAGAAGGTCAATTGACCAACATAAGGATCGCTCATCAGCTTAAATGCCAGCGCCGAGAACGGAGCAGTATCTGAAGCTTCACGAGTAATAGGTTGTTCTTTTTCATCCACGCCAGTAATCGCAGCAACTTCAACCGGTGAAGGCATAAAGTCGATTACAGCGTCGAGCATACGTTGTACGCCCTTGTTCTTGAACGCACTGCCACACAGCATAGGCTGAATTTCGCACGCTAAAGTACGGATGCGCAAACCTTCAATGATTTCAGCTTCGCTCAAATCACCTTCTTCAAGGTATTTGTTCATCATCTCTTCAGATGATTCAGCAGCGGCTTCAACCATGTTTTCGCGCCAAGTTTGAGCGATCTCTACTAATTCAGCAGGGATATCACCATACTCAAACTTCATACCTTGCGATGCTTCATCCCACAAGATGGATTTCATCTTGATCAGATCAACCACACCGGTAAAGCCATCTTCAGCGCCAACTGGAATTACAACTGGTACTGGATTTGCTTTCAGGCGAATCTTCATCTGCTCTACAACGCGGAAGAAGTTAGCGCCTTGACGGTCCATCTTGTTTACGAAAGCAAGACGTGGAACTTTGTATTTATTAGCTTGACGCCATACGGTTTCAGACTGAGGCTGAACACCACCCACAGCGCAATAAACCATACATGCACCGTCCAGAACGCGCATTGAGCGCTCAACTTCAATAGTGAAGTCAACGTGGCCTGGGGTGTCAATGATGTTAATGCGGTGTTCTGGGTACTGTTGCGCCATGCCTTTCCAGAACGTAGTTGTAGCGGCAGAAGTAATGGTAATACCACGTTCCTGCTCTTGCTCCATCCAGTCCATTGTTGCGGCGCCATCATGCACTTCACCGATCTTGTGGTTTACACCGGTGTAGAACAGAACGCGTTCGGTCGTCGTCGTTTTACCGGCGTCGATGTGAGCAGAAATACCAATATTACGGTAGCGCTCAATAGAAGTCTTACGTGCCACGGGAGATTCCTTATCCGGGTTACGCGATTAGAAGCGGTAGTGAGCGAATGCTTTATTCGCTTCTGCCATACGGTGTACTTCGTCGCGCTTCTTCATCGCGCCACCGCGGCCTTCAGCCGCATCGAGGAGTTCGCCTGCCAGACGCAGATCCATCGATTTTTCACCACGTTTACGAGCCGCATCACGAACCCAACGCATCGCCAATGCCAAACGACGGCTAGGACGGACTTCGACTGGTACTTGATAGTTTGCACCACCAACACGACGGCTTTTAACTTCAACCATTGGCTTGGCGTTACCGATTGCAGCGGAGAACACTTCCAGCGGTGATTTGCCAGTTTTTTTCTCGATCTGCACAAGTGCACCGTAAACAATACGCTCTGCAACCGCTTTCTTGCCATCCATCATGACAACGTTCATGAACTTGGTCAGTTCTTGGCTACCGAATTTTGGATCCGGTAAAACGTCACGTTTCGGTACTTCTCTGCGTCTAGGCATAATTCTCTATCCTTAATATTTCATTCAGTCGGGGTTTCCCCCTCGGCCGCCCATCAAGACGACCACTTACTCGACGGCCCGAATGGGTCTCGCCGACCGTCCAGTGGCAATTAAGCCTTAGGACGCTTAGTACCATACTTGGAGCGCGATTGTTTGCGATCTTTAACGCCGGCTGTATCCAGAGAGCCGCGTACTGTGTGGTAACGCACACCCGGCAAATCCTTAACACGACCGCCGCGGATCAGCACAACGCTGTGTTCCTGCAGGTTATGGCCTTCACCACCAATGTACGAAATCACTTCGAAACCATTAGTTAAGCGAACTTTACAAACTTTACGAAGCGCGGAGTTAGGCTTCTTAGGAGTGGTTGTGTATACACGAGTGCATACGCCACGTTTTTGCGGGCAAGACTCAAGAGCGGGAACCTTGCTCTTTGCTTTTTCCTGCACACGACCTTTACGGACGAGCTGGTTAATCGTTGGCATTGATTACTTCCTTAGGTTAAAAAGCCCCTTTGGGGCACTTGCGTCTTATCATTTCATACAAAGCATTAAACACATTATCAGTCCTGCTTACGCTGACCACCACATGTTTGTTTCTTTGTTTTACTGCGGCACTACTCACAACCACTTCTTTCAAATAGCCAGCGAAAATAAATTTTCACAATAAAATCAAAACATTAAGCCAATTATCAGTCAGGCTTTTGCCGACCACCACCGGCTTGTTTCTTCTTTTTTAGTGCGAAAAAAAACTTCAATACTGACTGCGTAAAAGAAGTACACAACGCCCAGCTAAGCTGAGCGTTGTGTAAAAGTACAGGATTCTATTGAAATCAAGTGCTTGTCGTCAAGACAAGCCGATGATCGTTAGACCCCAACTTCACCACTTGCAGCGGTTTCAGCCTCTGCAGCTGGTGCAAAAATATCAGACAACTGATCACTCACCGGTGCCTGACGCTTACGACTACGGTGGTAAGCTAAACCAGTACCTGCTGGGATCAAGCGACCAACAATGACGTTTTCTTTCAGACCGCGCAAGTCATCAACTTTGCCCATAATGGCTGCTTCAGTCAGTACCCGCGTGGTTTCCTGGAAGGAAGCCGCTGAAATAAACGAATCAGTCGACAGAGATGCCTTAGTAATACCCAACAGAACATTATCATAGCTTGCTGGTAACTTACCCTCAGCAATCAACCTATCGTTCACTGTCAGTACTTCAGCACGCTCAACTTGCTCACCTTGGATGAAGGCAGAATCAGCAGAATCAGTGATCACAACACGACGCAACATTTGGCGAAGAATTACTTCAATGTGCTTATCGTTAATCTTCACACCCTGCAGACGGTAAACTTCCTGCACTTCTTGTACAACGTAGCGAGACAATGCTTCGATACCTTGCAGACGCAAGATGTCGTGCGGATCAATCGCACCGTCAACAATACTTTCACCACGGTTAACAACTTGACCATCGTGAACCAGTACGTGTTTTTCTTTCAAGATCAGGTATTCGTGCGGTGCACCTTCCAGATCTGTTAAGACTAAACGCTGTTTACCCTTGGTTTCTTTACCGAAGGAAACTGTACCGGTAATTTCAGCCAGCATACCTGGATCTTTCGGAATACGCGCTTCAAACAACTCAGCAACGCGTGGAAGACCCCCGGTAATATCGCGAGTCTTAGCAGATTCTTGTGGAATACGTGCCAATACATCACCCACACCAACCACTTGACCGTCTTTCACCGTGATAATACAACCCACTTGGAAACCGATCATAACGGTGGTATCAGTACCCGCCATTTTAACTTCGCCGCCGCGCTCATCCAACAACTTAACCATTGGACGTACGCCAGTCGCCTTACCGCCTTTACGCTTAGGATCGATAACAACCAGGGTCGAAAGACCGGTCACATCATCGACCTGCTTCATTACGGTAATACCCTCTTCCACATTATCGAACTTCACCTGACCGGCGTATTCCGAAATAATTGGACGAGTGTGCGGATCCCACGTACCCAGTACGCCACCTGCTTTGATGCTATCGCCATCTTTAACAGTCAGTGTTGCACCGTACGGTACTTTATGACGTTCACGCTCACGACCGTTGTCATCGACAACAATCACTTCAGCAGAACGTGCAATCACAACTGGATCGCCCTTGGCATTGGTCACGTAGCGCATATTAGGGCTGTACGCGATATTACCGCTGGACTTCGCTTCAACTTGCGTTGCAGCAGCAGCACGAGAAGCCGCACCCCCGATGTGGAAAGTACGCATGGTCAGCTGGGTACCCGGCTCACCAATCGACTGGGCTGCAATAACACCCACAGCTTCACCTGTATTGACCAGGTGACCACGACCTAAGTCACGACCGTAACACTTGGCGCACAGGCCATAGCGCGTCTCGCAAGACAGTGGAGTGCGAACTTTAACTTCATCAACACCAAGGTGTTCGATTTCGTCTACTTCGTCTTCACCTAGCAATGTACCCACCGGGAACACTGTTTCGTGAGTAACAGGATCGATCACATCAAGCACAACAACGCGGCCCAGAATACGATCACGCAGGGCTTCAATTACATCACCACCCTGTACAACCGCCTTCATCACTACACCGTTCTTAGTGCCGCAATCGTCTTCGATCACAACCAAGTCTTGTGTAACGTCAACCAGACGACGTGTCAGGTAACCGGAGTTCGCTGTTTTCAGCGCCGTATCTGCCAGACCCTTACGTGCACCGTGAGTCGAGATAAAGTACTGAAGAACGGTCAGACCTTCACGGAAGTTAGTGGTAATCGGCGTTTCAATAATCGAACCGTCCGGTTTAGCCATCAAACCCCGCATACCGGCCAGCTGGCGAATCTGCGCTGCAGAACCGCGGGCACCGGAATCGGCCATCATAAACACCGAGTTGAACGAGTCTTGATCAACTTCCTTGCCTTCGCGGTTGATGACCTTCTCTTTACCGAGCTGATCCATCATCGCCTTGGCAATCTGGTCACCGGCACGGCCCCAGATATCCACAACCTTATTGTAACGTTCACCCTGAGTTACCAGACCGGAGCTGTACTGATGCTCGATCTCACGTACTTCAGCGTAGGATTCAGCCAAGAGCTGAACCTTCTTATCCGGCACAACCATATCATCAACACAAATCGAGATACCACCGCGTGTCGAATAAGCAAAACCGGTGTACATCAGTTGGTCAGCAAAAATAACGGTATCTTTCAGACCACAACGGCGGAATGAAGCGTTAATCAGCTTACCAATTTCTTTCTTTTTCAAGGCTTTGTCGATATGGCTGAAATCGAGGCCCTTAGGCAGGATTTCAGACAAGATCGCACGGCCAACAGTAGTGCTACGACGCACCATCTGAGCTTGCCATTCGCCGTCTTCGTCTTTTACCCATTCTTTCAAACGGATATCAACGCGTGTTTGCAAGGTCACTTCCTTGCTCGCATAAGCACGCATTGCCTCGCTTACGTCGATCAGGTTCATGCCCTCGCCCTTGGCATTGATACGTTCACGAGTCATGTAATACAGACCCAGCACGATATCCTGCGAAGGAACGATAATTGGCTCGCCGTTAGCTGGCGACAATACGTTGTTAGAAGCCAGCATCAGCGTGCGTGCTTCCATCTGTGCCTCAAGGCTCAGCGGAACGTGAACAGCCATCTGGTCACCGTCGAAGTCGGCATTGAATGCCGCGCAGACGAGTGGGTGCAGTTGAATCGCTTTACCTTCGATCAACACAGGCTCAAACGCTTGAATACCCAAGCGGTGCAGTGTTGGCGCACGATTCAAGAGAATCGGATGTTCGCGAATCACGTCTTCCAAGATGTCCCAAACCACTGGATCCTGGGCTTCAACCATTTTCTTGGCCGCTTTAATGGTGGTCGCAAGACCAAGCACTTCAAGCTTGTGGAAAATAAATGGCTTGAACAGCTCCAGACCCATCAGTTTTGGCAAGCCGCACTGATGCAGACGCAGTGTCGGGCCCACGGTAATAACCGAACGACCAGAATAATCTACGCGCTTACCCAACAAGTTCTGACGGAAACGACCGCCCTTACCCTTGATCATATCGGCCAAGGATTTAAGAGGACGCTTGTTCGCACCAGTCATCGCTTTACCGCGACGGCCGTTATCGAGCAAGGAATCAACCGCTTCTTGCAACATACGTTTTTCATTACGCACGATAATTTCTGGCGCGCGCAATTCTAAAAGACGTTTCAGACGATTATTACGGTTAATCACGCGGCGATACAAATCGTTCAGATCTGAAGTCGCGAAACGACCACCATCCAATGGTACTAAAGGACGTAATTCAGGCGGCAATACAGGCAGAACTTCCAGAACCATCCATTCTGGCTTGATACCGGAACGTTGGAAGGCTTCCAGCACTTTCAGGCGCTTGGAAATCTTCTTGATTTTGGTTTCGGAGCCGGTGGAGGACAATTCAGCACGCAAGGTGGTGATTTGGTCTTCTACATCCATGCTCTTCAAGAGTTCACGCACCGCTTCCGCGCCCATCAGGGCTACGAATTCGTCACCATACTCTTCAACTTTATTGAAGTAATCTTCTTCAGTCAGCAATTGGCCACGGGTCAGCGGCGTCATGCCTGGCTCGATCACCACAAAACCTTCGAAGTAAAGTACGCGTTCGATATCACGCAATGGAATATCAAGCACCATACCCAAGCGCGATGGCAGGGATTTCAAGAACCAGATGTGTGCAACCGGGCTAGCCAGCTCGATGTGCCCCATGCGGTCGCGACGAACCTTAGACAGGGTCACTTCCACACCGCACTTCTCGCAGATCACACCACGGTGCTTCAGGCGTTTGTACTTACCGCACAGGCATTCGTAATCTTTGATTGGGCCAAAAATACGCGCGCAAAATAAGCCATCACGTTCTGGCTTAAATGTACGGTAGTTAATGGTTTCCGGCTTTTTTACTTCGCCGAACGACCAAGAGCGGATTTTTTCTGGCGATGCCAGACCGATCTTAATCGCATCAAATTCTTCATTTGCAGCAACTTGCTTGAAGAGTTCGAGTAAGCCTTTCATTCTTTGACTCCAGTGAGGCGTTCGGGGTATGGCGGGCACTCTGCCCGCCATCTACTACCCCACGAATCAATACGTTTCCAGATCGATATCGATACCGAGTGAGCGGATTTCCTTCACAAGCACATTGAAGGATTCCGGCATGCCCGCATCAATCCGGTGATCGCCCTTCACGATGTTTTCATACACCTTAGTACGACCATTTACATCATCTGACTTCACAGTCAGCATTTCTTGCAAGGTGTAAGCTGCACCGTATGCTTCCAACGCCCAAACTTCCATCTCCCCGAAGCGCTGACCACCAAACTGAGCTTTACCGCCCAGTGGTTGTTGCGTAACGAGTGAGTAAGGACCCGTGGAACGAGCATGCATCTTATCGTCAACCAAGTGATGCAGTTTCAAGTAGTGCATTACACCAACCGTTACCTTGCGCTCAAATGGCTCACCGTTACGACCATCAAATAGCTGCATCTGTGTCTTGCTGCTATTGAAATCCAGTAACTGGGTGTGTGGATCTTCGCTTGGGTAAGCTAAGTCCAACATCTGATAAATTTCAGACTCTTTCGCACCGTCAAATACCGGGCTTGCAAAAGTCATACCGTTGCGCAGGCCGTTGGCCAACTCGATCAGTTCTTCATCAGAGAGGCCGTCGATATCTTCGGTCTTACCACTGGTGTTATAGATCTTGTTCAAGTAAGCACGCATATCAACCAACATACCGTTGCGTTGCTCGCGGAGCATCGCATCAATACGCTGACCAATACCCTTAGCTGCCCAACCCAAGTGCATTTCCAGAATCTGACCAATGTTCATACGCGAAGGTACGCCCAATGGGTTCAGAACGATGTCTACTGTTTTACCATCTGCCATATATGGCAAATCTTCGATCGGTAGAATCTTGGAAACCACACCCTTGTTACCGTGACGGCCGGCCATCTTATCGCCAGGCTGCAGGCGGCGTTTAACGGCCACATACACCTTAACCATTTTGATCACGCCAGGTGGCAATTCGTCACCTTGAGTCAGCTTGCGTTTTTTATCTTCGAAACGCAGGTCAAACTCAGTGCGCATTTGGCCAATCAGGTCTTTCATGGCTTCTAGCTGGCGAGCGGCTTCTTCGTCTGCCAAGCGGATATCAAACCAATCAATTTTTGCTGGTAAACCAAGCAAATATTCTTTGGTGATTTCAACGCCCTTAGCAAGGCGCATTGGGCCACCGTTTGCTACTTTACCCACGATCATACGTTCAATACGTTCAAACAAATCGCTTTGTACAATACGTAATTGATCGTTCAGATCTTGGCGATAGCGACGTAATTGATCATCAATGATGGACTGGGCGCGACGATCGCGCTCCACGCCTTCACGAGTAAACACTTGTACGTCGATAACTGTACCGACCATGCCTGACGGCACGCGCAGTGAAGTATCTTTAACGTCGGATGCTTTTTCACCGAAGATCGCACGTAAGAGCTTTTCTTCAGGAGTCAGCTGAGTTTCACCCTTAGGTGTTACCTTACCGCACAATACATCGCCCGCTTCTACTTCAGCACCAATGTAAACCACGCCAGATTCATCCAGACGGCCCAGCATGCGCTCTGACAGATTGGAAATATCACGGGTAATTTCTTCAGCACCCAGCTTGGTGTCACGCGCCATCACGTTCAGCTCTTCGATGTGAATCGAAGTGTAGCGATCGTTGGCAACCACGTCTTCAGAGATCAAAATCGAATCTTCGAAGTTGAAACCGTTCCATGGCATAAACGCGATAGTCATGTTCTGACCCAGAGCCATTTCGCCCAAGTCAGTTGATGCGCCATCCGCAATGACATCGCCCTTGGCAATAATGCTGCCACGAACAACGACTGGCTTCTGGTTGGTGTTGGTGTTCTGGTTAGAACGAGTAAATTTAATCAGGTTGTAAATATCTACACCTGTTTCACCCGCAATCGCTTCGTCATCGTTTACACGAATAACAACACGCGCTGCATCAACATAATCAACCACACCGCCGCGCAATGCAGTCACTGCAGTACCCGAGTCAGTGGCACATGTACGCTCAATACCTGTACCTACATACGGTGCTTGTGCACGTAAGCAAGGAACAGCCTGACGCTGCATGTTGGCACCCATCAACGCACGGTTGGCGTCATCGTGTTCCAAGAATGGAATCAAGGAAGCCGCAACCGATACGATCTGGCTAGGCGCCACATCCATGTACTGTACGCGATCCGGCGTAGCCACGATCGTGTCGCCATTCGAACGACAAGTTACGAGCTCGTCAGTCAAACGACCTTCTTCGTCGAACTCGGCATTCGCCTGAGCTACAACGTACTTACCCTCTTCAATCGCGGACAAGTATTCAATTTCATCAGTAACCTTACAATCGATCACTTTGCGGTAAGGCGTTTCCAAGAAGCCGTAGCTGTTGGTACGCGCATAGCAAGAGAGCGAGTTGATCAGACCAATGTTTGGACCTTCCGGCGTTTCGATCGGGCAAACACGACCGTAATGCGTCGGGTGCACGTCACGAACTTCAAAGCCAGCGCGCTCACGAGTCAAACCGCCTGGCCCAAGGGCAGAAACACGACGCTTGTGCGTGATTTCTGATAATGGGTTGGTTTGATCCATAAACTGCGACAACTGGGATGAACCAAAGAATTCTTTGATTGCAGCCGAAACAGGTTTGGCATTAATCAAATCATGCGGCATCAGGTTATCTGATTCTGCTTGTGACAAACGCTCTTTAACAGCACGTTCTACACGAACCAAACCAGCGCGGAATTGGTTTTCTGCCAATTCACCTACCGAGCGCACACGACGATTACCCAAGTGATCGATATCATCGATATCGCCACGGCCGTTACGCAATTCTAAGAGGATACCGATCACAGCGATGATGTCTTCTGTGCACAGAATACCTGCACCTTCAACACCACGCGGACCCGCTTCTTCGTAGAAACGACGTTGCCAGCCCGGTGCTTTTTCTTCTAAGCGATCAGGATAAGCACGGCGGTTAAACTTCATACGGCCAACAGCAGACAGATCGTAACGCTCAGGGGCGAAGAACAGGCCCTTAAACAACGCTTCAACTGAATCTTCGGTTGGCGGCTCACCAGGGCGCATCATGCGATAGATTGCAACGCGAGCACCATACTGATCAGCTACATCGTCTGAGCGCAATGTCTGGGACAGGAACGCGCCTTGATCCAGATCATTCACGTACAGCACTTTCACAGACTTCACATCTGCCATATCCAGCTTAACAGCCAGATCTTCGGTCACTTCTTCATTAGCCTTAGCCAGCACTTCGCCGGTAATAGGGTCAACAACGTTGTGCGCCAGAATACGGCCGTAGAAGAAGTCCAGTGGCACTGGAATCTTTTGCAGACCAGACGCATTAATATCGCGAATGGTTTTAGCTGTAATACGCTTATCTTTTTGAACGAGTACTTTGCCATCATCTGCAATGATGTCGAACTTCGCAACTTCACCTTTTAGGCGCTCTGACACTAGCTCTAAGCACAGGCCATCTTCGTCCATCAGGAAAGTATCGGTATCGAAGAAACCAGCCAAGATTTGTTCTGGGTTATAGCCCAGTGCTTTCAGCAGGGTGGTTACCGGCATCTTGCGACGACGGTCGATACGGAAGAACAACAGATCTTTTGGATCAAACTCGAAATCCAGCCAAGAGCCACGGTACGGAATAATCCGTGCCGAGAACAGAAGCTTGCCTGAAGAATGAGTCTTGCCCTTGTCGTGTTCAAAGAATACGCCAGGAGAGCGATGCAACTGGCTAACAATAACCCGCTCTGTACCATTGATCACAAAAGAACCGGTACGTGTCATCAATGGCACTTCGCCAAAGTACACATCTTGTTCTTTTACTTCTTTGATCGTTGGCTTAGACGCTTCGCGATCCATGATCACGAGACGTACGCGCGCGCGCAGTGGAGCGGCGAAGGTAATACCTCGCTGCTGACACTCAAGCACATCAAAAGCAGGATCGCCGAGGGAGTAATGCACAAACTCCAATCGAGCGTTTTCGTTATGAGAGACGATAGGGAAAATCGAATTAAACGCTGCCTGTAAACCGATCATCCGGCGCGAATCGGCCGGAACCCCTAATTGCAGGTATTCGCTATAAGAATCGATCTGTGTTGCGAGCAGGAACGGCACCTCAAGGACGCTCTTCCGTTTCGCAAAACTTTTACGAATGCGTTTTTTCTCAGTGAACGAGTATTTCATACTCATAAACTCTCCATGGAGTGGGGCGCAAAGGACAAACCGCAAACGCCCGCCAACGTGTTTGTGAGCGGTTTCCGGTTTGACAACTGCTTGCAAAGAACACAAGCTGGATTCCGCTAACCGACAAATATCGGGATCAGCTGTAAGCTAAGCAATAGACACAAACGCAAAAGGGCAGGCGGATTCCTCCGCCTGCCTTCACTACATCCTAAAGGATGCTTACTTCATCTCAGCTGTTGCACCAGCTTCAACGAGTTTCTTAACCATAGCTTCTGCATCAGCCTTAGAAATGCCTTCTTTCAGAGACTTAGGAGCGCCGTCAACCAGGTCCTTCGCTTCTTTCAGGCCAAGACCTGTCAGTTCGCGAACGATCTTGATCGTGCCAACTTTGTTAGCGCCAGCGCCAGTCAGAATTACGTCGAATTCTGTTTTTTCTTCAACAGCAGCACCAGCTGCAGCTGGGCCAGCAACTGCAACAGCAGCAGCAGAAACGCCAAACTTTTCTTCGAATGCCTTAACCAGCTCATTCAATTCCATTACGGTTAAAGCAGATACTGCTTCGAGGATATCGTCTTTAGTCAGAGCCATTTATTAATACTCCTGAAAATCTTGTCTGTTTTAATACAACAATCGTGTTTAAGTAATCGTTTATGCGGTTGCTTCTTCGGCTGGGGCTTCTGCAGCCTCCACCGGTGCGGCAACGCCTTCGGACTTCTTCTCTGCCAGCGCGGCAAGGCCACGTGCGAAACCAGCCATCGGTGCTTGCATAACGTACAGCAGCTTGGACAACAGTTCTTCACGGCCTGGAATGGATGCAAGAACAGCTACTTCTTCTGCATTCATTACCTTACCATCATAAGAACCAGCCTTGATCACGATTTTCTCGTCTTTCTTAGAGAATGTGTTCAAGACCTTTGCCGCAGCAACTGGGTCTTCGGAAATGCCGTACACCAGCGGGCCAACCATTTGGTCAGCCAACTCAGCGAACGGAGTTCCTGCAACCGCACGGCGTGCCAGTGTGTTCTTCAGAACACGCAGGTACACACCTGACTCACGCGCTTGTTTGCGCAGTGTAGTCATGCTTGCAACGCCGATACCTCGGTATTCAGCGATAATAACCGTCTGAGCTTTAGCAACTTCTGCTGTAATCTCAGCGACTACCGCCTTTTTGTCTTCAAGATTGAGACTCAAGGTCTACCTCCATTGGTTAGTAGTTCAGTGCGAATAAATCACACCACCCAATCAAACGGCGACCTTTGCTTCAGGAGACTTAAAACAACAACACCATAATGGTGATGCTACTAGAGCCTATAGATTCGGGCGCACCGTCTGCGTAGGCTGGCTTTTGGGAGCCGGATTAAGCCACAAGAAATCTTATGGCACCTACGGTCTTTGACAACCTTGGCAATATTCCGCCAAGCCCAAAGTCGACTGAGTCAGCCCAAAGGCTGACTCCATTAAATACTTAAGCTACTACCGAAGCGGTTTCAACGCGAACGCCGACACCCATTGTGCTCGATACAGCGATCTTCTTAAGGTATACACCTTTTGAAGAAGCTGGTTTAGCTTTTTGCAGCGCATCAACCAGCGCTAACAAGTTTTCTTTCAGATCAGCAGCTTCGAAAGTTGCACGACCTAATGTAGCGTGAACGATGCCACCTTTATCAGTACGGTATTGAACCTGACCAGCTTTAGCATTTTTAACTGCTTCAGCAACGTTAGGAGTCACAGTACCCACTTTCGGGTTAGGCATCAAGCCGCGTGGACCCAGAATCTGACCTAACTGACCAACAACGCGCATTGCATCAGGAGAAGCAATAACAACGTCGAAGTCCATATTACCGGCTTTGATGGATTCAGCTAAATCATCGAAACCAACGATTTCTGCACCAGCAGCACGAGCAGCTTCAGCATTTGCACCTTGTGCAAAAACAGCTACGCGAACTGACTTACCAGTACCTTTAGGCAATACAACAGCGCCGCGAACCACTTGGTCCGACTTACGTGCGTCAATACCTAAATTTACAGATACATCAATTGATTCGTTGAATTTAGCAGTTGCAGCCGCTTTAACCAGCGCGATGGCTTCGTCAATAGCGTACAGCTTGTTAGAATCAACAGTTGCGTTCAGAGCCTTCAGGCGTTTAGATAGCTTAGCCATTTACACACCCTCCACGGTCAGACCCATCGAACGAGCGGAACCAGCGATAGTGCGCACTGCTGCGTCGATATCAGAGCCAGTCAAGTCAGCATTCTTGGTCTTAACGATTTCTTCAAGCTGAGCACGAGTCACAACACCAACTTTGTCAGTATGTGGCTTAGCGCTACCCTTAGTGATACCAGCAGCTTTTTTCAGCAAGATCGTTGCTGGTGGGCTCTTCATCACAAAGGTGAATGATTTATCTGCAAAAGCAGTGATAACTACAGGAATTGGCAGACCTGGCTCGATACCTTGAGTAGCCGCGTTGAATTCCTTACAAAAATTCATAATATTCAGACCACGTTGACCCAGAGCTGGACCAATCGGTGGCGATGGATTTGCTTTACCAGCTGGCACTTGCAGCTTGATATAGCCAATAATTTTCTTAGCCATTTAAAACTCCTAAATTCGGGTCAAACGCGAGCAAAACACTCGCTCCCCTACCAAAATGCCCTAGGGCATTACACTACACAGATCAGGTTTTTTCGACCTGTGCAAAATCGACTTCAACTGGTGTTGCGCGACCAAAAATAAGCACAGACACTTTAATCCGGCTTTTGTCGTAATCAACATCAACAACAGTTGCATTGAAATCAGCAAACGGGCCTTCTGTAACACGAAGCTCTTCACCCACCTCAAACAAGATTTTCGGACGAGGTTTTTCAACCCCTTCTTGAACCTGTTGCAGCATAGATTTAACTTCACGCTCAGGCAAAGGTGTAGGACGATTACCCACACCACCAATGAAACCACTCACCTTAGCTGTACTCTTAACTAAGTGCCAAGTTTCATCACCCATTTCCATTTCAACAAATACATAACCCGGGAAGAGTTTCCGCTCGGTCAGCTTACGAGTGCCGGCCTTCACTTCCATCACTTCTTCAACAGGCACTAAGATCTGACCAAACAAATGCTGCATATCAGCACGTTCAATCCGCTCAATCAGCGCCTTTTGCACACTTTTTTCAAAGCCGGAATAGGCGTGTACCACATACCAACGCATAGACATTCAGATACTCCGCATTCCTGTTTACTTTAGCCACGACCTAAGATCAGATCATAGAACACCCATGTCAGACCGGAGTCAACGCCCCACATAAAGAGGGACAACACCCCAACGAACAGGAACACAACGCCCGTCATCTGCCAGGTTTCTTTTCGAGTAGGAAACACAACCTTCTGCGCTTCTTTAATCGAGTCACGCGCGTAATCTACAAACGCACGACCAGGATTCGAAAACCATAGCACAAAGCCTGCAAGCGCCAAACTAAGCACTACAGGCAATGAGCGAACAATTCCTTGATCAGCCGGAACCAGGTAAAACCCAGTAACGCCCAATGCAACCAACAGCAATGATGCTGCGATCTTGATTTTGTCGATGCTAACCATTTGTCCGATTCGGAAACTTGGATAAAACAGAGCCGTTCCCTATGGAAACGGCTCTGATGTCTAAACCGTGGCAGGCGAGGAGGGTGTCGAACCCCCAACCCCCGGTTTTGGAGACCGGTGCTCTACCAATTGAGCTACTCACCTACGGGAGGGCAGAACTATAACAATTCAACCCTCTTTTGTAAACCTATTTATTCAATAACTTTTGCAACAACACCAGCACCAACAGTACGGCCACCTTCGCGAATCGCGAAGCGCAGACCCTGCTCCATCGCAACCGGAGCAATCAGACTAACGGTAACTTCAACGTTATCACCTGGCATCACCATTTCGGTACCTGCAGGCAAATCAACCGAACCTGTTACGTCAGTCGTGCGGAAGAAGAACTGTGGACGGTAGCCGTTAAAGAATGGAGTGTGACGACCACCTTCATCTTTCGACAGAACGTAAACAGAACCTTCGAACTTAGTGTGCGGAGTGATCGAACCTGGTTTTGCCAGAACTTGACCACGCTGAACATCTTCACGCTTAGTACCACGCAGCAACGCACCGATATTATCGCCAGCTTGACCTTGGTCCAGCAGCTTACGGAACATTTCAACACCAGTACATGTTGTCTTAACAGTTGTAGTGATACCAACGATTTCGATTTCTTCACCAACTTTAACTACACCGCGCTCTACGCGACCAGTTACCACAGTACCGCGACCAGAGATCGAGAAAACATCTTCAACTGGCATCAGGAACGCGCCATCTACAGCACGCTCTGGCAATGGAATGTACGAATCAAGTGCTTCAGCAAGACGGTAGATAGATGGCTCGCCGTGTTCTGATTGGTCGCCTTCCAGCGCCAAACGAGCAGAACCAACAACAATCGGCGTATCATCACCTGGGAAATCATATTTACTTAGCAGCTCACGAACCTCCATGTCTACTAATTCAAGCAATTCTGCATCGTCAACCAAGTCAGCCTTATTCAGGTAAACAACGATGTATGGAACACCAACCTGACGAGCCAACAAGATGTGCTCACGTGTTTGCGGCATAGGACCATCAGCAGCCGAACAAACCAAGATCGCGCCATCCATCTGCGCAGCACCGGTAATCATGTTCTTAATGTAATCTGCGTGACCCGGGCAATCTACGTGTGCGTAGTGACGAGTTTCTGTTTCGTACTCAACGTGCGAGGTATTAATCGTAATACCACGAGCCTTTTCTTCAGGCGCACTATCAATTTGCGAATAATCTTTCGCTTCGCCGCCGAATTTTTTCGACAAGATAGTCGAAATAGCCGCAGTCAAAGTGGTTTTACCATGGTCAACGTGACCAATTGTACCAACGTTTACGTGTGGCTTCGTGCGCGTAAATTTTTCTTTTGCCATGATATTTCCTATCTCGAGAACTTGAAAATATACCAAGCGATTGGAGCCGTTGGCGGGAATTGAACCCGCGACCTCTCCCTTACCAAGGGAGTGCTCTACCCCTGAGCTACAACGGCACACTAATCTTTTTTGGAGCGGGTGAAGGGAATCGAACCCTCGTCGTAAGCTTGGAAGGCTTCTGCTCTACCATTGAGCTACACCCGCATTATTTTAATCCAACCTTACAACCTCTACGCAGATTCTTCACTACGCATACATTATTCTGGTGGGGGGGGAAGGATTCGAACCTTCGAAGGCTAAGCCGCCGGATTTACAGTCCGGACCCGTTGACCGCTGGGGTAACCCCCCCGACAAGAGAAGCGCATTCTAGGCAAGGTTCTTCCTTGCGTCAAGCCCAGCAGTAGAAAATTTTCAAAATTTATCGCTAATTTTTTTATGTAAAAAGACTAATTTCTTTTAAAAACATAGATTAAGCAATTTCAGAATGACCGTTTTTTATTTTGATTTTTTATAAAATGGATAACTCATACGTCAAACAAAGCAGAAACATGGTCACATTGATGTTAAAAACCAAAAATCCTGACTTTTAATTCTGTGCAATAGCCTCCCCACCCAACATCTCGAGCACACTGCTAGGCGCGCGCGCCAAATGCACGCTAAAAACACCCCTATTTCAAGTAAACTAATCTTATATAGCGAAATATAAAAATTAAGCTATTTTCGAATATTATTCATAATAAAGGTTGACGACTCATTACAAATGGGCTTTAATAGCGACCTCTCAGCGGCCTGTTAGCTCAGTTGGTAGAGCAGCGGATTGAAAATCCGCGTGTCCTTGGTTCGATTCCGAGACAGGCCACCAAGTTTTTTTAAGATCAGATTTTATCGTCTGGTTGGCTTTAAAACCGCTTTATGCGGCCCGTTAGCTCAGTTGGTAGAGCAGCGGATTGAAAATCCGCGTGTCCTTGGTTCGATTCCGAGACGGGCCACCAGTTTAAAAAGAACGGCTCCAATGAAAATTGGGGCCGTTTTTCATTTCCGCTTTTAAATAGTTCCCCTCTTTTATTTGTGGTTATTGCCTGTGGCAGGCCCCGTGATTACGCTATCATGTTCGCTGCTTGCAATGGCTGTCATTGCGCTGTCTTAATGCAAAGAGCGAAGTCATAAATCCCCATGTCAAACAGTACAACCCTTTCAGATCAGATGGTTAAGGCCATACGCCGTGATATTTTACTGGGTACTTTTTTACCCGGTGAAAAGCTGCAAATGAATGAATTAAAGCAGCATTATCAGGTAGGCGGCACACCTATTCGTGAAGCTTTAGTACAATTGGTCTGGCAGCATTTTGTGGTAATGGAGCCACAAAAAGGGTTTAGGGTTGCGCCCGTATCTCTGAATGAGTTACGCGATATTCTGGCTACCCGGCGGGCTATCGCAGGCCTTGCTCTGGAAAAAGCCATGCAGCGGGGCAGTGAAGAATGGGAGCTGAGCATTATTACAGCCTTCCACCGCATGGAGCGTATTCAGTTAGATCAGCCTGGCGTCGATTACGAAGAATGGGGCGAGCGCCATATGGATTTTCATATGGCCCTCATCAAAGCGTGCAACTCGCCGATGATGCTTTCCACTTTAGAAAATATTTATAACCAGCTGGAACGCTATCGCCATATCTGGCTCAATGTTGAATTAGACGAGGTCACGCGCTATCACGATCACGGCGAGCACAAAGCAATCATGGATGCCGTGCTTGCCAGAGACTTGCAAAAAGCATTGGTCCTGATTGAAGCACACTACCAGCACGTGATTGATTTAGCAGAGACTTTAAGCCCGGAAAAGTTTTCGGAGCGCGTTAAACACAGCCCATCCAGCGTTTAAGCTTTAGCACACACGCTATTTGTCTACACGAATATAAAGATTAGAAATGAGAAAGATTGCTTTATGCCTGGCTTTATTTTTGTCTGCCTGTGGCTCATCTGAAGTAGATGACGCCAGCGCCATCATTAAACAGACACTCAAAAAACCTGAAAGCTTCACACTCAAAACAGGTGACGTCATCTGGCAAGGTAAGCTGAGGGGCAAACAAACCGCGTTTATCGTTAAAGTTAAATACACCGCAATGAATGGATTTAACGATGTAATAGACGAGTGCAAATATGTGTCGTTTTACACGGAAGACGGCAGCAATCACTGGCAGGAAAATGGTGGGCTGGAGAACTGCATTGCAGCGGGCGGCAAGGAAGAAGAAAACGCTTTAGTCATGCTTAGAAAAATTAACTCGTTCAACTAAACATCAGTGCCAGAAGCTTCCCGCCACAAGAAGCTTCTGCTCAAGATAGATTACTCAGGCCAGAGCCTGATAGCCTGCAGAGCATGGCTTGGCTTTGTGTATTCCTGTCTTGCGTCAACCACGGCCAGCTCATAACGCGACTGGCTGGCGGTTTCCAGCAGCACGCCGTACACCGCTGCAGTGGTGTGCTCCAGCGCAGCAGATATAGACTTGCCTGTCAGCAAGCTGGCTAAAAACAGCGCCGAAGTCATATCCCCTACCCCGACCGGCTCTTTATCAAAAGCAAGAATTGGGCGGCGAATCAACCAAGCCTCATCGTTGCTAAGCGCCAGCATTTCAAAGCAGGCTGGATCCTTGCTCTGATAATGCAAATGTTTAATCAGGATGGTTTGCGGCCCTCTGGCCAGCACCTCATGGCAAGCCACTACAATCTCAGACAGGCTGCTTAATGAGCGGCCCACGATCATTTCAAGCTCAAGCTGATTGGGCGACACAATATTTGCCTCTGGTATCGCTTTTTCAATCAGGAACTCCGCCACACCCGGCGCCACAATGCAGCCTTTAAGCGGGTGGCCCATCACGGGATCGCAGTGATAGATCGCCAAAGGGTTGGCGGCTCTGAGCATCTGCAAAGCAGCCAGAATATGCTCACCCTGAGCCGCGCTGCCAATATAACCAGACAACAACGCATTACATTGAGCCAGCTGCCCGGTTTGGGCAATGCCTGCTGTTAGCTCGCTGATTTGCGCCTCTGGCATCACCATGCCTGCCCAATGCCCGTATTGCGTGTGATTAGAAAACTGTACGGTATGCAATGGCCAGACATTCGCACCCATGCATTGCATAGGGAACACTGCAGCACTATTTCCTGCATGGCCAAATACCACATGTGATTGAATAGATAAAATATTCATATGAGATCCAATAGTGAAATAGCTGCATAAAAAAATCACCACTTCCGAGCTCAGTGAAAGTGATGATTTAATGGGCCAGTCAGCAGTAACACAGAAATAAACCTGCATTACCCTCTGCCCAGCACGGACCTTCTGAAAACGATTACTTCCAGATAATCAGGCAATGATTTCTTTTGCCGCGTCTTAGCAGAGTATATCGGCTGAAACGGTGATCCACTGTGCCCATATGGTAAGTAAGATCACTGACCTTCTGGCCATTTATACTCACCGCATCACTCTCAATAAAGCCACGCGCCTGGCTTTTTGAGCTGGCTAATGCAGATTGAACCAGCGCATCTACAAGGCTCGTTTCGGTATAATCCAGCTCAATATGATGCACGCCATCCAGCGCTAATTGCTGGAAATCACTTTCGGTCAGTGCACTTTGATCTTCTGCAAATAGATTCTGGCTGATGCGTTTAGCGGCTTCCAAAGCAGCCTTGCCATGCACTAATTCAGTCGCATGATCAGCCAAGATACGCTGTGCACTTGGCGCTGCGCCGCTGGCACGGTCTGCCGCTTCAATCGCATCGATTTCAGCCAAAGTCATAAAGGTAAAGTACTTCATAAAGCGGTAAACATCGTCATCCGATGTGCTTAGCCAGAACTGGTAAAACTTATAAGGCGAGCATTTGCTTGGATCCAGCCAGATCGCATTGCCTTCGCTCTTACCAAACTTAGTGCCGTCAGATTTAGTAATCAGCGGCATGGTAATACCAAACACCTGCTGCTGGTTCATGCGGCGGGTCAGATCGACCCCTGCCGTAATATTGCCCCATTGATCCGAGCCGCCCAATTGCAGCTGGCAATCATGGCTCTTATTTAATACGGCAAAGTCATAACTTTGCAGCAGGCTGTAGGCAAACTCAGTAAACGAAATACCCACTTCATCGCGGTTCAGTCTTTGCTTGACCGATTCTTTATTAATCATGGCATTCACTGAGAAATGCTTGCCGATATCGCGCAAGAAACTCAGCACGTCCATGCCCGCAAACCAGTCGTTATTGTTCACCATAGCTGCGCTATTAGCGCCACAGTCAAAATCCAGAAATGGAGAGACTTGCTTGCGAATTTTATCTACCCAGCCAGCAACCACATCAGGGGTATTGAGTGAGCGCTCAGTGGCTTTAAAGCTAGGATCGCCAATCATACCGGTGGCACCGCCCACCAAAGCCAAGGGGCGATGGCCTGCCATTTGAAAACGCTTTAAAGCCAATAATGGGACAAGATGGCCCAGATGCAAGCTGTCTGCAGTCGGATCAAAACCACAATAGAGCGTAACGGATTTCTGCGCGAGGATGGCATCCAGCGCCGCAGCGTCGGTGACTTGAGCAATCAGCCCGCGCTCTTGCAGCTGACTGATTAAATTTTTTTCTTTCATTACGTGCTCCTAGCAAATCGGTAATAAATTCTGCATTTTCATAATTTGGAAAACGATAATGCAAGCGCCCATCATCGTTACGGTACAAAACGAGCAGGTATTGCATGGAACGCGCCAGCCAGCCTGATAGCTGTCCCGGGCGCGTAATTTATAAAGCGCCAGAGCGGGAAATAAAATCGCCAGAATCGATAAGAAAATAGCCGCCGCCCCAAGGGCTAAAACAAAACCTTCCGGGTATATCCACGCAAATACAAAGGGGGGTAGATAAGTAGCCAGCGCCGTAATTAAGCGATCATGCTTAGAATCTTTCCAGCCTATGCTGCTTGCCACCGAATCAAATAATCCTAAGGACACACATAAATAGGAGGTAAATAATGCGATCGATGAAAACAAGCTAATCAGACTGGGTATCCAATGATTGCTGGTGCTGGCATGGATATAATCAAGAAACATTCCCACCGAGCCCTGGTTTTCTGCAAGGGTCAAAAAGCTATTCTCCCCTATTCTGGGCACAAGACCGAGACTGCAATATTCCCAAATCGCGTACACCAGGAGCGGAATTAAGCCGCCAAGGATAAAAATATTGCGCAGCGTTTGTGGCTTATCGCGGCCAATATATTTCACCATGCTGGGAATGCTGCCATGAAAACCAAATGCCGTAATAAACACCGGAAATGCCGCATAGATATAGCGGCTGGAGTCTTGTGTGCTATTTAAATTACCCTGATTCACATAGGGCTGAATGGTGATGGCCATTGCAAAGAAGATAAAAACATTCAAACTAAACAACACGCGATTAACGCGGTCCACGGCTCCCGTGCTCATATAAACAATAGAGCCGATCAGCAGGGTAAAGATTGCCGCAACCACGGCAGAAGGAACGTCTATTCCCAAATACTGTTTAATATTTGAGGTATAAGACGAAGCCGCACCAGAGATATAAGCACCAGACAGTGCATATAAAAGCAGTAACAAGGAGGCGTTGATAATCCACAAACCTTTGTTGCCAAACAAACTTTGTGCCATTACATCAAAACCGCTGCCTGCCGGAAAAGCCAGCGAAACTTCCAATAGCATCAGCGCGGTATAGGTCATCAGCAGCCAGATACAAACGAGCGCAAGACTGGCGTAGGTATAGCCCATTCCAGAGGAAACTAGGGGCAAAGCCAGCATTCCTGCTCCCAGCATGGTGCCGGAAATCAGCAAAGTAGCACCCACCGCTTTGTAGTTAATCGCAAACATAGCCCAACCTTTTAATCATCCCGCACAAATAAGCGGATTGATCTGATAATTAACTTAAATAGAAACATTGATCTCTTCGATAGCAAAAAACCCACCTCGGCTGAGGCGGGTTTTTTTGCATTAAGCAGCTTTTAATTGATTGGCTTCTTTGGCTTCCATATCGATGATATGGCCTAGTTTTTCTGCAAAAATGGCGCGCAAATTAGTCCAGTAGTCTTCAAAGCCTTGTGGATCACGCAGGAAGTGAGTCATCACCGCAGCACGCAAGATGTAAACGCTTTGGGTTTTATCCCACTCTCTGCGGCTGAAACCACGGCTTTCAGCGTAAATCCAAGGGGTATCACCGTATTCGTCAAAGGCGAGCGAAGTGGATGAAGTCAGGAAATCATTGCTGTAAGTGCGGCCCGATGAGTAAGAGCACACTTCGTACATGCGTTGATTCAGACGGTTATGGTCTTCCAAGCTTGGATTGCCGATTTCCTTAAAGGTGAAGTTCACCATATGGAAATCTGGGTGCATCAATGGGCGCAATTCAAAGCGGCGATTACCCACCACAATCGGTTTTGCCATCGATAGCTTTTGTGCAAACCAATCGGCCGTCACAATACCGCGACCAATGACCTTGCCGTAGCCTGAAACATTGAGCGGCACTAAGCGATGCGCTGCCCATACTGCGGCAGCCGTTGCACCGGCTTTAGAGCCTTCCATAATAGACGAGCCCAGCACCACATTTTGCTCTTCACCCGCATCATCGGCTTCTTCAAATACATAGGCCGCGTGGTAGGAGATCAGATCAACAATGCGCTTGTCTTTCATACATACCGCACCGGCAGCGTATTGAATAAAGCCAGCTTTGTGCGGATCAACCGTAATAGAATCGGCTTCAGACATCGCTTTAAAGCCTTCATACACCGCACGCTTAGGCCAAGTTACGCCTTCAGGGATAATATCTTCGGCGCGATAACGGGCGATCAGAGCATCGTATTCCATGAATTTGCTGTTTTCATCAAGGAACATCGAACGCACATAACCACCGTAAGCTGCATCCACGTGTACATAGAAAGACACGCCGTATTTTTCTTCGCATTCACGGCGCAGCTTGATCACTTCATCCACATGATCGATCGAGCCTTCTTCGGTTGTGCCCACTACGGCCACCATACCGAGGATAGGCGTACCCTCTTCGATCAATTTAAAGGTAATGGCACGCATTGTTTCAACGTCGGTGCGGTAGTTTTCATCCACTGGCAGCGGAACAATATGCTCTTGACCAATACCCATCACATCCATGGCTTTCATCCATGAGTAATGCTTGGACATCGGCACAAGGAATTTACCCAGCTGGCCTTGTTTAACACCCACACCACGTACAGTCAGCGCACGCACTTCTTCAAACAACTCGCGTTTTTTCAGCTCATCAGATAAATCCAGAATGGCTGTGGGCGACATATTCAGCAATTGCTTTTCGCTCATGCCAGCCACTAAATCTTTGGCTTTTTCGTGTTGAGCAATGGCTAAAGGCAGAGATTTCAGATTACGGGCAACCCAAACGCCTTCGTAATTAGCAACCGTACCGCCAGAAGTAATATGGCCCCATGATTTTTGCACGTCGTAACCAAACATCGCACATAGATCGCGGCCTGCTTCCAATTCAAGCTCGGTGGTGGTTGGAGATGCTTCATGCGCACAATTGTTTGGGTTATAAAGCATGGTCATTACATACGCGATATTTGAAACCATCAGCGTATCGGCATTCATATGACCCAAATAACGCGGCGAGAACCAAGGCACGGATGTGGTTTTCAGCTTGGAAGACAACTGACGCAAAATGCCTTCAGTGCGATAAAGCGTATTACGGAAATCAGGCTGATGCTGATCCATTGGCGACAATAATGGGGCATCTTCCGGGTGAAAATCTGCACGCCAGTGGATGTGCTCATCTACTGCGTAATCAACCATTTCTTTAAAGAATTCACGATTTTCTGATTTAGGGCCCAGAAACAGCGCATCAACATTCATAGTGGTCTTAAACATTTTAAACTCCTGATATTGAAATTTATTAGCCGGCGCTTAGTGCGCAGCAGCTGCGTTATCCTGATGAGCATCCAGCTCGACACGAGTTGCCTTAGGGGCAAGCTTTGCTTTCTTGGCTTGGCGTGCTTTATCTTTCTGGCCGTAGGCATACACAAAGAAAGGAATCACAAACATCACAATCAGCCCCATCAGTTGGAACATGAAGTAACCTGATGCCGAACCTTTAAAGCTGCCTGGTGGAACAAAAGCGAGGTAAGCGGCGAGTAAAGACATCGCAAAACCCATTCCGGACACAAGCCACATACCAAAATTGCCGCCAGGAACTTTGAAGCTGCGTTCTACTTCCGGATGCTTGTAACGAAGCCAAATAGCCGCAGCAAACATAAACAGATAGGCCACCAGATAAACCAGCCCCGTCAGACCCATCAACATGAAGTAGAAGTTATCGACGTCTGGAATCACGGTAATCAGAATGCCTACCAAGCTAATGGCAACGGCTTGGATCATGACCAAAGTAACGGGCACACCATGTTTATTGGTTTTTTGCATAATCTCTGGCAAAACACCGGAGTTAGCCGTCGCTTGCAGGCCACGCACCGGACCCAACACCCAAGAATTCACCTGACCAATCAAGCCAAGGGCAATGGATAAACCCATCACAGGTGCAAGCCAAGGCATGCCCCATTTGCTGAAATACAGCTCAAAGGCCTGCATCAAACCGGCAGTCATGGAGATTTCTTCTTTAGGAATCGCCACGAAGATGGCGGCAGAGCCAACAACAGAAAGGAAAACCATGATGATCGACACCAGAACGATGGCAATCGGATAATTACGTTTTGCGTCTTTAATAGAAGACACATTTGAAGCAGAGACTTCCATCCCCATTACGACGAAGATAAAGCCAATAAACAGACCTAAAGTACCGGCATCGCTAAAATGCGGAATCATATTCGACATGCTGAAAGACACATCGGTCATGATCGGATTGCCACCTAATACATAAGCAACACCAGCTACAATCAGCACAATACCTGGCAAGAACACACCCAAGCTCACACAAATCGTAGAAACCCAGCCTAGGGTTTTAACCCCTTGCAGATTCACCAGTGTGCAACCCCACCACACCGCCAGAATCATTCCCAACATAAAGTACTTATTGGTTGCCAGTGCCGGATCAACCACATAGGCGATGGTTGCGGCGATGATCATGATGATAGAAGTCATCCCGAACACCATTTGAATCCACTGCATCCACACGGCGACAAAACCTAAACGCTCGCCAAATGCCTCACGCACCCAAATAAAAATCCCGCCATCCTGTGGCCAAGCGGTGGCCAGCTCGGCCGCCACCAAGGCGGTAGGAACTAAAAATAACAAGGCCGCAGCCAGAGTTAGGAAAATTGTCATCATCCCAGGCTGCGCTGTCATAGGCAGCGTACGTACGCTCACTACAACGGCAGCGGTGATCATGACAAAAGTTGACACCCCAATTTTGGGGCTAGCTTCACTACCAGACATGCTCGGCCTCTTTGTCGAATATTTAAATAATTTCGAAATATTGTATATTTTCGACTAAAAAGAGGCTTGATAAAGATCAATATGCTGTAAGCAACTAATGCCTTGCCGTGCTGATTAAATCGGCGTATCAGGCGCGAGATCGCTTATTCCTCCTTCCAAAAATAAATAAATCAATTTAAATACAATGAATTACAAAAAAACTCCAAAAAGCAAATCATAGAAACACTGCGCTTTATTTGTAAGAATCCACTCCAAAAAATTGCCGGGCCAGCGATTGCATCCAAACCAGCGGGCGTAAAAAAACCCTCATCAAGAGGGTGCGGAGTGTCTGCGCTGTCACAGGCAAGCGGGCAACTGCTAGAATCGCCCCCTTAGCCAAAGCTTTGGCCTTATCAAATAAAGAATATATGTCTGCAAGCCCGAAAAATTTGATTGATTTTGCCGCGCTGAATTTACTGCGCTACCCGGCAAAGCACGCTAAAGATTTACGTGCATGGGATGCGAGCGATGAATACCTTGCAGAGTTTATCCGCACAGATGCATCCGTCTTACTTATCAACGATGCTTTTGGCGCGCTGCACTGTGCCGTGGGTGTAAACGCGTTTCATATCAATGATTCCTGGTGCTCGCGTCACGCGATAGAAATCAACAGCCAGCAAAGCTATACGCCCTACTCCGGCCAAGCGCTGGCTTATGGCCTCGTTAAACTGCCCAAGTCTTTGTCTTTATTTGAAGCCCAGCTACAAGAGGTGGCGCGGCATTTAAGCGAACCACTCCCCTTATATTTCTCAGGGATGCAAAAGCATGTCAGCAGCGGGCATTTGGAGATGATTAAATCTTGCTGTGATGAAGTTGAATACTTGCCCACGCAGCGAAAAGCGCGCATGTACGCCGCCCGCCTGCGGCCAGGCCAACAGATCGCCACACCCTATCTGCAAGCGGTGCCTGAGCTGAACCTTACACTCCACAATGCGCCAGGAGTATTTGCCGAGCAAAAAATAGATATAGGCTCGCGCTTTTTTATCGAACATTTTGATCGCTTGCCAAGCGCAGAGACCGTGGCCGACGTGGGCTGCGGCAATGGCCTGCTGTCCCTTGCCTATCATCGCCTGCACCCCAAGAGCGATTTGCATTTATTTGATGAATCTTTGGCAGCGGTTGAATCGGCCCAGCTTAGCTTTGCAGCCAATTTCCCAGATGCTAGCCGCCAGATTCAGCACGGTGATGGCCTCGCTAGCGCGGTGGCAGACGGACAAACTTTTGACCTAATCCTCATCAACCCGCCATTTCACCAGCAGAATACTATCACCACCGATATTGCCCTCAGCATGTTTGCCCAAGCCAAACAATGTATGAGCGCCAACAGCGAATTATGGATCGTGGCAAACCGGCACTTAAACTATCAGGCCGCGCTAAAGAAAAACTTCAGGCAGATTGAGTTAATCGCCCAGAACGCCAAATTTGTGATTATCAAAGCGAAGCGGTAAACCTAAGATCTGTAGACACGGAGAAAACCTTAAAAGCGAGGAACAAGCGGGCGGGGTTTCTTTGATGCCTGTTTGAGCGAAGCGAGTTCCGCAGCCGCCGCTGTCCGCAGATGAGGGGCCTTCGTGCTGTTTGGGGCGGCCTTCTTTGGCTTCGTTTCTTGGCCGTTCAAGAAAGGAAGGCCCCCGCGGTGGCCAACCGCTCCAAAATCAACGGGCCGAAGGCACTAAAAAGGTCTTTTTGACTTTGCTTAGCGCCTATAGGTGAAACCCGGCGGGTTTCACCCGCCCTGCGAATAACACCACACCCGCACACATAGGCACGATCTGGCTGTGTCCACGCAGCAAAGACTGATCAGCCAAACCGTCTTGCCGCTTCCACCGCCAAACCTGTACCAATACTGCCAAATAAATCGCCTTCTACATGACGTGCATTGGGCAATAGTGCGCCGACTTGGGCGCGCAGCAGCGGCACGCCGCTGGAGCCGCCGGTAAAGAATACGGTGTCGACTTGCTCAACACCGATGCCTGCCGTGTTTAACAGCCCGGTCACGGTTTTTTCTACTGTATCTACAAGACGTGAGATTGAATTATCAAAATCGGCGCGGGTCAGATCGTGGGTCAGATCGTCTTCTAATCGCTCCAAAGAGATGGTGGTTTTATCGCTAGCAGAGAGCGCAATTTTGGCGTCTTCAACTTGCAGTGCCAGCCAGTGCCCGGCTCGCTGCTCGATCAGGCTCATTAAGCGATCCAGCTTATCGCGCTCCATGGCATCGCGGTAAACATCGGCCAGATCACTCCAAGAGCGGCGGGTGTAGGCAAAGTTAATCGTGTGCCATGTGGCCAGATTAAAAAAGGTGCCCGATGGGACTTCCGAGTTATTCTTCAGCCGCGTTTTATAGCCCAGTAAAGGCATTACACCCGCAAGGCTTAAGGCTTTATCAAAATCCGTGCCACCAATATGCACACCGGCGCTGGCTAATAAATCTTCCCGGCGGTCTAAAACCTTAGCGCGCTCTGGCGATAAACGTACCAGTGAGAAGTCGGAAGTACCGCCGCCAATATCCACAATCAGCACCAGCTCTTCTTTTTGAATGCTGCACTCATAATGAAAAGCAGCGGCAATCGGCTCAAACTGAAAGCTAATTTCTTTAAAGCCAACCTGATAGGCAATCTCGGCCAGCGTTTTCTCGGCTTGCGCATCGGCCGCCGTATCATCATCAACAAAATGTACGGGACGGCCAAATACCGCCTGCTCGAAAGGCCGGCCAGCAGCGTGCTCTGCACGCAGTTTTAATTCGCCAATATATTTAGCTAATAGGCCGCGTAGTGGCAAAGCACGGCCATTTACTTCGGTTTGTGCGTCAATCAAGCTGCTGCCCAAAAGACTTTTTAAGGATCGCATCAGGCGGCCTTCATAGCCTTCCAGATACTCCCCCATGGCCGCGCGGCCAAAGCAGACCGAATCTTCTTCGGCATTAAAAAACACCATAGAAGGCAATGTGGCCTTGCCATCTTCCAAGGAAATCAGCGTACTGTGGCCGGGGCGAACCCAGCCCACCGTAGAATTGGAGGTACCAAAATCGATGCCGCAGGCACGAGCAAAATTAGGAGTAGTCACAGGCCTGTTCCGGGCGGCAAAAAGGGGCGTAATTCTACCCGCCAAAGGCAAACAAAACAATTTTGAATCATTATCTTATCTTTGCTTATTTGTATTGAGTTAATCAGTTTTGCCCCCATTTACGATTCATACTAAAGCCAGAATGGGCAGCACAAGCATGGAATTAACAATCTCGGCGCTCTCGCCCGACGAAAAATACGCGCTGATTAGCGATTGTGTTGTACCACGCCCGATTGCATGGATTAACACCCAAAGCACCAGCGGCATTGTCAATGTAGCGCCTTTTTCTTATTTCAATATTGTTTCGAATGAGCCCATGATTGTGTCGGTGAGCATTAATCGCCGCCACGATAATGCCCTGCTTAAAGATACTGCGCGCAATATTTTGCAAACTGGCGAATGCGTTGTGCATCTGCCCTCACGCGGGCATGCCCCGCAAGTTAACGCTTCTGCAGCATCTTTTGCTCCCAATGAAAGTGAAGCCACGGCACTTGGGCTGGCACTGACGCCCTCTACCGCAGTCAAACCGCCCCGCCTTGCAGACTGCGGCATTGCGCTGGAGTGCCGCCTGCATATGCATGTAGAAGTAGGTGATCCTGTAGTCGCTGATTTAATTTTGCTGGAAGTCATCCACCTTGGTGTGGCGGACGATTTACTCAGAGACGGCCGCGTCCACCCCGAGCCTCTCGATCCGCTCTCCCGCCTTGGCGGGCCAGATTACGCCGTTGTTGGCGAGCGTTTTATTATTCAAAGGCCTAAATAAATGAGCACAATAAACAAATCGATCATCCATAGTGATCACGCGCCTAAAGCCGTCGGCACTTACTCGCAAGCCGTCAAAATCGGCAGTACCGTGTATTTATCCGGCCAGATTGGCTTAGACCCAAGCACGGGTATTCTGGCCGAGGGCTTTAATGCCCAAGCGCATCAAGTCTTTCAAAACCTGCGCGCGGTATGTCAGGCAGCAGGTGGTGACTTGCAAAACATAGCTAAGCTAGGTGTATTTGTTACCGACCTGAGCAACTTTGCCACTCTCAACGACATCATGGGGCAATATTTTACCGAGCCCTACCCCGCCCGAGCCGCCATTCAGGCCGCAGCGCTACCAAAGGGCGCGCTGGTTGAGGCGGATGGAGTGATGGTTTTAGATTTGTAACTGATACCGCGCAGTAAAACCCAAATCTTGAAACACGGGGGCCACAGAGAACGCGGAGTTTTACAGAGGAAACCCTATAAAACTTTGATGTACTTGTTCCCCCCTTTCACAAAGGGGGAAGCTCCATCAGAAACACCGCCTAAGTTGTGTAAATACTTATACCCCGCAGGGGCTCCGACAGCTCAATCAACCTGCCAGAGGCACTAATCGTTTCTACATAACATCACAATCAATACGCCTTCGGAGAACCGCTATTTTTCAAAATCCTAATGACCAAGCCATTCGCCAGTTTCTGCTCAGCATCCACCGCATCGCGGTGCTTGGCCTCTCTCCAAAGCCCGACCGGCCCAGCTTTGCAGTAGCGAAGGTGATGCAGCAGGCGGGCATGCAAATTGTACCGGTGCGCCCGTTTACCGAAAGCGTACTCGGCGAGCCGGCCTTTGCCCGCCTGAACGATGTGCCGGGCAAGGTGGATTTGGTCAATGTGTTCCGGGCCGCCGATCAGATCGACGCTATTGTGGATGAAGCGATTGCACTGAATATTCCGGCAATCTGGATTCAGCAAGGCATTATTAATGAGGCCGCGGCAGAGCGCGCCAAGGCGGCAGGGCTGTTTGTAGTAATGGACAGATGTATCAAGATTGATTATCTGAGGCTTTGTCTGTGAGCTGCCATCTGGTTTTAGGGGACTTTGCGGCGGATCTGTTACGCCAAGCACTTGGCCCCTATGCCGATATCCGCATTCACCAGGACGACTTAGCACTTGGCCCGCTCAACGATATCGACCACGTTTATCCCGCAGCCAGAATCCATTTTTGGAATGACGTCTTCCCGCTCTCCAGCTTTGACTTTAGTGATGCACTGCCCGCGGGCAATGCCCAGCTTGCGGCGCTGCCGGAAGATCTTACTTTCTGGGCTGGCACTTCCTGCGGCGAAGCGCTATTGCTGCGCCGCCTAGCGTGGTGGCGCTATCAAAAAGGACAAAGTTTTAAACTGGCTATGCCCAACACCACCGGGGCTGACAGCTATATTGCAGGCCAGGTGCCACTCAGCCTGATTAGCCCAGAACAAATCGAATCGGCCAGCAGCGAACTAATTCCCCCAGCCCAATTACACAAATTAGCCCAAGAATGGCAAGAGTTCACCCAGCAAACCAGCATGTTTCGCGGCTGGAATGGAGAGACATTCCAGCATCTGGATGCAAGCACGCTTGACAGCGAAATGCTGGCTTTAATCTCCACTAATTACTTACCTTGCCGCCAGATTGCACTGCTTTGGATGCAGTCTGCCAAAGGCTTTTTTCGCAGTGATGTCTTAGCGATGTGGCGCTTACGCAGCTTAGCAGCACAAGACAAAATCGAAATGGAAAGCCACCCGGATCAGCACGAATTATTTGCGTTTAAAGTACGAAGAAAATAGGCCCCTTCCCTCCTCAGCGCCCGAATGAGGAATTTAACCCAAAAACACAGAAAATATGGGCTAACGCATTGCCTTAAACTGTAGCTACGTTTACCTTTAGTCAAACTCTTCAGCGGCGCCAGATATATGAAACTTCAATTCACAAAGATGCAAGGCTTGGGTAATGATTTTATGGTGATTGATGGGGTAAATCAGCAGGTCAGGCTGAGCACCAGCACCATACGCCAGCTTGGGGACCGGTATTTTGGTATTGGTTTTGACCAGCTTTTGCTGGTAGAGCCCGCCTCGCGGGCCGATATCGATTTCAGCTACCGTATTTTTAATAATGATGGTGGCGAGGTTGAGCAATGCGGCAATGGCGCACGCTGCTTTGCACGCTTTGTGCACGATAAAGGACTGAGTCTTAAAAAAGAGATTGCCGTTGAAACAGCAAGAGGCGTGATTTACCCCCGGCTGGAAGACGATGGCAATGTCAGCGTAAATATGGGCGTGCCGCAATTTGCCCCGCAGGAAATCCCATTTATTGCTGACAGCGACCTCATTATTCACCCACTGGATATTGATGGCGTAAGCTTTGCAATCAGCGTGGTATCAATGGGCAACCCCCACGCCGTACAAGTTGTTGCCGATGTTGATGTCGCACCTGTTGCCAGTATCGGGCCAAAAATTGAAACCCACCCGCGCTTTCCGGCTAAAGTGAATGCTGGCTTTATGCAAATCATCAGCCGTGATGAAATCAGGCTGCGCGTGTTTGAACGTGCTGCGGGTGAAACACTGGCGTGTGGCACCGGTGCTTGTGCAGCGGTTGTCGCGGGGATTCGCCGTGGCTTACTTAACCCACGTGTTCGTGTGCACACACATGGCGGAGAGCTGACCATTGCCTGGGCAGGTGGCTCAGCCGCAGTTTGGATGACCGGCCCGGCTGTCAGCGTATTTGACGGCACTATCAACCTCCAGGGAGAAGAATATGCAGCCTGATGAAATCGTTACCTGGCTTAAGAACAACCCAGACTTTTTTGAGCAATATGCTGACGAGCTAGCCGAAATTTATGTACCGCACACACATCGAGGCCAGGCTATTTCACTCGCAGAGCGGCAATTGCTGACCCTGCGCGAAAAAAACCGCTCGCTGGAGCTGCGCTTAGGCGATTTGCTGCAATTTGGCGAAGAAAACGACCATATCTCGGAAAAACTACACCAACTGAGTGTCAGCCTGATGCAGGCAGACGACTTAGCCAGCATGATTGGTACTCTGGAATACCATTTGCAGCATCGCTTTGGCGTGCCGCATATCGCATTAAGGCTATGGCTGGACAGCGATTGTAATCTGCGCGAATTTGCCCCCGTGGGTGAAGCAGTACAAAAACTGGCCCAAAATTTAGTATCCCCTTACTGCGGCCCTTATGTCACCGATGAAGTGCTGTCTTGGTTTGATGTTGAAGCCAACACGCTGAAATCCTTTGCCCAATTTGCCCTACGCACCGGGGGCGAGCCCTTTGGTGTGTTGGTCATGGCCAGCGAAGATATCGAGCGCTTCTATCCCGATATGGGTACGCTCTATTTGCAGCGTTTGTCTGATTTAGTCTCCGCATCAATTCGCCGCGCCGTACCCCAATTCGCGCCCGATGACGAGCCCATGCTGCTCACCGAAGAAGTGTGATGCAAGCAGCAACAGAGCGTTTAATTTCTCTGAGCGGGGATGAAAAAGCGGCCAGTAAAAAACTGGCCGCAGCAGATGCAGGCGACAGCCCGGAGCAAATCAGTGCAAAAAACGCCATGCTTGCCCATTTTGTGCAATATCTGGAAGGCGAAAAAGGCGCAGGTGAACATACTCGTGCAGCTTATGCCCGCGATATGGCCACCCTGCTGGAATGCGCTACCGGCCTCGATTTATCTGCACTCACGCCCAAAGAGATTCGCGGTTATGTGCGAAAGCTCACCGGCCAAAGCCTGTCGGCCAGAACCATCGCCCGCACACTTTCTACCTGGCGTACCTTTTACCGCCTGATGTGCCGTGATTATCACTGGCCAATGAACCCCGCTGATGGGGTAAAGCCACCTAAATCCAGTAAAAAGCTGCCGGCAGCAATGACCATTGATGATGCCAGCGGCTTCTTAGAAAACATGCCCGACGACGAAATTCTGGGCTGCCGCGATAAAGCGATTTTTGAGCTCGCTTACTCTTCGGGCCTGCGCGTGGCAGAGTTAGTTTCAATTACCCTGCCGGATTTAGACCTTAACCTCGGGATGGCAGTGGTTACAGGTAAGGGCGGCAAAACGCGGCAACTGCCCGTTGGCAGTGTGGCCTGTGAAGCCATCCGCCGCTGGCTGGTAGAACGTCCCAAACTAGCACCGAGAGATAACACAGTATTTATCGGCAAAAACGGCAGCTCGCTCAGCACTCGCGCGGTGCAGCTGCGCATCAAATACTGGGAAACCAAACTCAATATCGCCGAACCACTCTACCCGCACAAATTACGCCACAGCTGTGCCAGCCACTTACTCCAAAGCTCACACGATCTGCGTGCGGTGCAAGAACTGCTCGGCCACGCCAGCATCGCCACCACCCAAGTCTATACCCACCTTGATTACCAACACCTAGCACAAGAATACGACCGAACTCATCCAAGGGCTAAAAAGCCAGAGAATGAAGAGGGGAAGTAGTTTTGTTGCTGGGTGAACCCACATCCTGAAACACGGAGGGCACAGAGAACGCGGAGTTTCACTGAGGAAAACAGGAGTGGAGATTAAGCATGAGTGCTAAGTAAAGTCAAAAAAGGTCTTTTGAGTGCCTTTGGCACGTTGATTTAGGTGCGGGCGTCCCGCTGGACCTTCCTTTCTTGTGTGGCCAAGAAACGAAGCCAAAGAAGGCCACCCCACGAAACACGAAGGCCCCTGCGCTGCGGACAATCGAGTCGGCGGCGGGCGGGATTGGCTCGCTGCCTCGCTCCCTTGCCGAAACCCCGCCCCGCTTGTTCCTCACTCCGGCGTATTTCAAGGGGACTTTAAAGCCCCGTGCAAAGAGCGTAGTCGTTATCTTCTTTCTTTGTTTGCTACAAAGAACCACATTGCTTAGCACACATGATATTCCCCCGCCCGACCAGAACTTAAGAAAACTTCCCCTGCAATTTAAATTCCTCAGTCGCTTTAATTAAAGCCGCAGCAATCCCCGGCTCCATCGCCGCATGGCCCGCATCTGGGATGATATGTAAGGCGGATTCAGGCCAGGCCTGATGCAGGCGATAAGCCGATTTTGGCGGGCAAATCACATCGTAGCGGCCCTGGATAATCACCGCGGGCAGATGGCGAATCTTGCCCACATTCTGCACCAACTGGTCTTCATCCATAAAAGCACCGTAGCGCATATAGTGCGCCTCTAAGCGGCCTAAGCTGGTGCAAACAGCATCGGTTTCAAACTGGGCAATGGCGCTGCTTTGTGGCTCTAAAAACAGACAACTGCCTTCATAGCGGCTCCAGCGGCGGGCGGCGGGCAGATAGACTTCCGGATCATCATTAAACAAGCGCTGGCTATAGGCTTCGAGCAAATTACCCCGCTCAGGCGCTGGAATATGCGCGGCAAATTCGGCGTGGACTTCAGGATAAAAATGACCTATGCCATTTACAAACCAATCCACCTCAGCCTTGGTACACAGGAAAATCCCACGCAGGATAAAGCCTGAACACGCCTCAGGGTGCGCCTCGCCATAAGCCAGTGCGAGCGTAGAGCCCCATGAGCCGCCAAATACCAGCCATTGCTTTATATCCAGCATCTGACGCAAGACTTCAATATCTGCGATTAAATGAGCGGTGGAGTTATTGCGATACTCACCCAAGGGCGTCGACTGCCCCGCGCCGCGCTGATCAAATAACACAATACGGTAATAGGCGGGGTCAAAAAAGCGTCGATGCATGGGCGAAATACCGCCACCGGGGCCGCCATGCAAAAATAGCACCGGCACGCCATCCGGATTGCCACATTCTTCCCAATAAAGCGTATGCACATCATCTACGGCCAAACGGCCGCTGCGGTGGGGCTGAATTTCAGGAAACAATAAATCGCTCATTCATTAACCTTTGTAAGATGGATGCAAAACAGGGGCATTGCTGCCCCTGCATACGCCAACTGCAATCAAAAACCTAAAGCTCTGGCCCCCTGGTAAAAGATAAACGACAGCAACCAGGCAAGTAATAAAGAATAGACCACAGAAAAAGTAGTCAGCGCTACGCTGTTAGATTCCTTGCGCATGGCCGCAATAGTAGAAACGCAGGGCACATAGGTCAATGAAAACAACATAAAGCTATAGGCCGATACCGGATCAAGCACAATAGATAAATGATGCGCCAAGGCGGGGCCATCCTGCCCGGCAATCACCGCCAGAGCACCAAGCACCACTTCTTTGGCCACAAAGCCAAACATCAAAGCGATTGATAGCTCGGCCTGAATACCAATTGGGGATAGCACCGGCTGAAAGAATCCGGCAATCATGGTGGAATAACTGTGTTGTGGGTTTGGGTAATTGCTCAACAGCCAAACCAAGACCACACCAATCACAATCATGGTAGATGCCAACCGCACAAAACCCGCTGCCTCACCCCAGCCACGTAAAAAGATTTGCCGCAGCACAGGGAAGCGATAAGGCGGCAGCTCCAGCGTAAAGGGCTCAGTCGATTTAAAGCGTCCACGCAGCAAAAGCGCCGTGCCCATAGAAATAAAAATACTCGCAAAATAGAGTGACAACAGCACCCAGGGTGCTTGCAGCGGGCTAAACAACGCGCCGGTTAAAAAGAGAAAAATCTGTAAACGCGCCGAACAAAGCGAGAAAGGAATCGCCAGCATAGTCAATAAACGCGCCTTTCTATCCCGAATCACTCGCGTGCCCATCAGCGCTGGCACATTGCAGCCAAAGCCCATCATCAGCATCACAAAGCCACGGCCATCCATGCCTAGCCGCGCCATCAGCCCGTCCATCATAAAAGCCGCACGCGAGAAATAACCCGAGTCTTCGATAATGGCCATCAGGCAAAAAAACAGAAAAATAATCGGGATAAACGTGAGTACCGTACTCAGGCCATCAAACACACCATCGACCAAAAAACCTGACCAAAATGGCGGCCAAGAAGCAGCGGCCATTTTTAAAATATCGGTTTTAAACCATTCCAGCCCATCTTTTGCTAAATCTTGCAAAGGCACGCCAATGGCGTAGGTCAGCTGAAACAAGCAAAACATCATCAGTACAAACAGAGGCAAACCCAGTACCGGATGCAAAACCCAGCGATCCAGCATGGCGGTTGGCCCAGGAGGCAAAACCGAGGGGCGCTGAATAAAGCGGCTATACAGCCGTGCCTCGTCCTGATGCAGGGCGTTTGATGCAGGCGCATGGGCCAGTGCAATTTGCTTAGGCGCTTGCTGGCGGATCAGACGATTGAGTGCCTCTTTTAACTCAGGCACACCCTGGCCATGCTTGGCACTTATTTTCAGCACCGGGCAGGCAAGCTCTGCAGCCAGCCCTTCCAGATTAATTTGCACCCCGGCCTGCTTTGCTTCATCGCCCATATTGAGTGCAATAATCAGCGGTGCCCCCAGAGCCTTTAGCTGTAAAGCCAGCACCAGCTGCCTGTCCAGCTGCGTGGCATTCAGCACTAGGAGAACGGCATCCAACTCAGTTTTATTCAGAAATTCCTGAGTAATACGCTCGTCTTCAGCCCCGCCACTTAAATCATAAATCCCCGGCAGATCGACCATCTGCACCATAGATCCGCCCAGCAAGATACGGCTGGAAGCCAGCTCCACCGTCAGCCCCGGCCAATTGGCGGTACGCGCTGTGCCGCCAGTAATACGATTAAATAAGGTCGATTTACCGGTATTGGGCATGCCCACCAGGGCAACACGCTTCATGCTGTCACCGCGATCAGGCTGCTATCCGCTTGAGGCAAAATATCGACCAAAATCTGCCTAGCATCTTTACGACGCAGCATAAATTCGGTACTGCCCACCCGCAGCTGCAAAGGCCCGCCCAGCATGCCACGGCGGATCACCTCTATATCGCGCTGCACATGCAAGCCAAGCGCAGCAAGGCGTTGGCATAAATCAGCATCAAGCTGAGCAGAGAGAATTCTGGCGGAAGTATTGAGCGGAAGATCGGCGAGAGTCATGGTTTTAGCAATGAGAACGGTTTTTGTTAACTTCATAATCTACCTTACATCAACAAGAGTCAATGCGAGCCCTTTGGTTTATTGACTTACATCAGCACACTATTTTCACGCAATAAAAAAGCCATGCAATCTAATGCATGGCTTTTTTGCAGCCCATCAGGCTTTACTTGCGGCTAATTGCTCGCCAACCGATATCACTGCGGTATTGTGCGCCAGCAAATGAAACGCCTGCCAATATTTGATAAGCGCGTTTTTGTGCCATTTTAAAGCTGTCGCCAAAAGCGGTCACACAGAGCACACGGCCGCCGGCGGTGATGGCTTCACCTTGCTCGTTCAGCGTTGTGCCCGCATGAAAGACATGGCCATCTTCTAAAGCCGCTGTTGGCAAGCCCGAGATTAAATCGCCTTTACGCGGGGTTTCTGGGTAATTGGCCGCAGCCATCACCACGCCCATGGCCACACGGCGGTCCCATTCGGCTTCGATCTGATCCAGCGTTCCATTCACACCATGCTCAAGCAGGGTGACAAAATCGCTCTTTAAACGCAGCATAATTGGCTGAGTTTCAGGATCGCCAAAGCGGCAGTTGTATTCGATAACCTTTGGGTTGCCCAAAGCATCGATCATCAGGCCCGCGTACAAAAAGCCCGTGAATACCGTGCCGTCTTTTGCCATGCCTTGCACGGTTGGCAAAATCACTTCGCGCATCACTTTGGCGTGTACATCTGGCGTCACTACGGGTGCAGGGCTATACGCGCCCATGCCGCCAGTATTCGGGCCTTCATCGCCATCCAAGAGGCGTTTATGATCCTGGCTGGATGCCATGGCCAGTACATTTTTGCCATCGACCATTACGATGAAACTGGCTTCCTCGCCAAGCAAGCACTCTTCAATCACCACCCGAGCGCCCGCATCGCCAAATTTATTGTCCGATAGCATGGAGTCAACCGCGGCGTGCGCTTCATCCAGCGTCATCGCTACCACCACACCCTTGCCTGCCGCCAAACCATCGGCCTTAATCACAATCGGTGCGCCTTGAGCCTTGATATATGCATGCGCTTCATCCGCATTGGCAAAGGTCTGATAAGCCGCTGTAGGAATACCATGGCGCAGCATAAACGCTTTAGCGAAGTCTTTAGACCATTCCAACTGTGCCGCTGCGCGAGTTGGTCCAAAGATTTTTAAACCTGCTTCGCGAAATGCATCGACTACGCCTTGCGACAAAGGCGCTTCCGGACCTACTACGGTAATGGCAATATTTTCGGCTTTTGCAAACTCGATCAGCTCATCAATGGCCGAGATATCAATATTAATTAAATCTTTTTCCAGTGCTGTACCCGCATTACCCGGCGCCACAAACACTTTGCCCACGCGCTCTGACTGGGCAATTTTCCAAGCCAGTGCATGCTCACGACCACCCGAACCAATCACCAAAATATTCATGAATCTGTTTCCTGTTAATCGAATTCGTAGCGGCCAAACACATAAGCCACATTGCCATTATTTAACTGACCATTCAGCCTTGGGATAAAGGTACCAATCAAAGATGCCTTGCCATAGCGAACCGACGCAATAGGCAAAGGAGCAGGAAAAGGAACGCCACCAATGACATCTTGGCGTGAAATAAGCTGCAATGACACGCCAAGGCCGGCTGATAACTCCCCAATAATCGGCCAATACCAAAGATGCATATACCCGACCTGCAACTGCGGCTGATTATGCGAATCAGCAAAAATCATTCCGTAGATAAATTCCTGATTATTGTTTTCATCACTAATGCGCTTACCCAAGCCACCACCATAAGCAAACTCTTGAAAGTCTTCGAGTTTTTCAGCGGTATAGGTTGAGCGATCGTGCCAAGAATATCCCGAAACCAGCAAATCACTCTTACCTTCCCGGTTTATTTTATCCACGCGCTGACAAGCAGCCGTCGCCCAATCCCACATATTGGAGCAATCCATTGCAGAGGCGGGTAAAGCCATCAGCAAGCAAAGGGTGGCAAACAGTTTTTTCATTATCTCAACCAAAATATTTCAAAGCACCGGCAACTCAGCCAGCCTCTCAATTAAACACAGCACCATAAACACAATAAGCGGGGAATCTCTTCCCCGCTTTTAAATAATCAAATCACTTGATTAATGACGGAAATGACGAATCCCTGTCACCACCATCGCAATACCATGCTCATCTGCTGCTGCAATCACTTCATCATCACGCACCGAACCACCTGGCTGAATAATGGCTGAAACACCGTTTTCTGCAATCACATCCACGCCATCGCGGAATGGGAAGAAGGCATCTGATGCCGCCACCGAGCCACGTAAATCTAGGCCCGCAGCCTTAGCTTTAATTGCCGCAATTTTAGTGGAATCCACGCGGCTCATTTGTCCTGCACCCACGCCCAAAGTCTGACCCTTGCCGCAGAATACAATGGCATTTGATTTAACAAATTTAGCCACATTCCAGGCAAACAGCAGATCTTTAAGCTGAGTTTCGGTTGGCTGCAGTTTGGTTACCACTTTCAGATCATTCAATGTAAGAATGTGTGAATCAGGTGTTTGCACCAATAAACCGCCGCCTACACGCTTCACATCAAAACGATTTGCGCCCTGCTCAACCGGGACTTCCAGTACGCGGACATTTTGCTTTTTAGCCAGCAATGCCAAGGCTTCGGCGGTATAGGCAGGGGCAATCAGTACTTCCATAAATTGCTTGGAAACCGCTTCGGCGGTATCCACATCAACAGTCTGGTTAAACGCAATAATGCCGCCAAAGGCGCTGGTGGTGTCTGTTGCAAAAGCTAGGCGATAAGCCGAGTAGCTATCTGTACCTACGGCCACACCGCAAGGATTAGCGTGTTTTACAATCACGCATGCTGGCTCAGCAAACTGTTTTACACATTCCCAAGCCGCATCAGAATCGGCCACATTGTTGTAGCTTAATTCCTTACCCTGCAATTGCTTATAAGCAGCAAGGCTACCCATGGCCGGATCGATATCACGGTAAAAAGCAGCACTTTGATGCGGGTTTTCGCCGTAGCGCATATCTTGCACTTTAACGAATTGCATATTCAGGCGGTCTGGATAAGCTTTTTTCTCGCCGTCTGCGGTCAGTGCAGTCAGGTAGTTAGAAATTGCACCATCGTAAGCCGCGGTGTGGCTGAAGGCTTTTTTCGCCAGCACTTTGCGTGTGGCCAGTAATAGGGCGCCATCATTGGCTTGCATTTCTTTGATCAGATCTGCGTAATCACTGGCATCGGTCACAATCGCCACATGAGCATGATTTTTTGCGGCAGAACGCACCATAGCCGGGCCACCGATATCGATGTTTTCGATTGCATCTTCATAATTGCAATCAGGGCGGGCAATAGTGGCTTCAAATGGGTAGAGATTCACACAGACCAGATCAATATTGCCGATTTGGTGTTCTGCCATAGTGGCAACGTGTGCTGGTAAATCGCGGCGGCCCAAAATACCGCCATGGATTTTTGGATGCAGCGTTTTTACACGCCCATCAAGCATTTCAGGAAAGCCGGTGTAATCAGCCACTTCGATCACTGGCACGCCATTGTCCGCAAACAATTTAGCGGTCCCTCCGGTCGACAAAATTTCGACGCCTTGCGCTGCCAGTGCTTTGGCAAAATCGAGTACACCGGTTTTATCGGATACGCTGATTAGCGCACGGGTAATTTTGGTCATGATTTCAGCTTCCCTGTATATAAAGATACAAACTCGTTTCTTGTGAAAACTGCGCATCTGCGCATTACAGCAAATCGTAAATCTGTAATTTCGTACGCAGGGTATTGCGGTTAATACCCAGCATATCGGCTGTTCGGTTCTTAATTACCCTCTACGCCCTCTATTACAGCAAATCATAAATCTGTAATTTCTGATGCAAGGTACTGCGGTTAATACCCAGCATATCGGCTGCTCGGGTCTTAATTACCCTCTGCGCGTTCTATTACAGCAAATCATAAATCTGTAATTTCTTACGCAGGGTATTGCGGTTAATACCCAGCATATCGGCTGCTCGGGTCTGATTGCCCTCTACGCGCTCTAAAACTAATTCCAACAGTGGCTTTTCAACACGAGCCAAGACCATATCGTACATAGCACACGGCGGTTCGCCGTCCAAGTCTTGGAAATACTGGTCGAGAGAAGCGTAAATCGCCTCGGCGATCAGATCGGTTTGAGTACTCATAAATCTCCCGATTCATTGTGGTTTTCTTTTTGTTTTGACATATCTTCGTACTGCAGCCGCTCACCTAAAGTGAGCAAACCATCAAAATACTGGCGGGTAGTATCCGCTTGCCCTGCCGTAGATTCCTGAGCATACATAGCCTGACGAAACTCATTACTGCCACGTAAGCCCTTGCTATACCAAGCGATATGCTTGCGAGCGATACGGCAACCAGAATACTCACCATAGAAGGCGTAGAGATCATCCAGATGGCCGAGCAATACATCGCGAACTTCTACCACTTCCGGCGGGGGAAGTAACTCACCGCTGGCCAGATAGTGGGCAATTTCACGGAAAATCCACGGCCTGCCCTGTGCAGCCCGCCCAATCATAATCGCATCTGCTCCGGTTTCTTTAAGAACCAGCGCGGCTTTTTGCGGGCTGTCAATATCGCCATTAGCGATCACAGGAATCTGAATCGATTGTTTTACCTGAGCAATCAAGGCATAGCGCGCATGACCCAAGTACATATCTTCACGCGTTCGGCCATGAATAGCCAGCGCGGCAATCCCTGCCTCTTCAGCTATTTTGGCCACACGCATAATATTTTCTTCGCCATTGGCAAAGCCCAAGCGGGTTTTCAGTGTAACCGGCACGTCTACGGCACGCACCACGGCATGCAGAATCTTTGCAACTAAGTCTTCATTTTGCAACAAGGCGGAGCCAGCCAGCTTGTTGCACACCTTTTTAACCGGGCAACCCATATTGATATCAATGATTTGCGCGCCGTGCGCCACATTATGCCGTGCTGCAGCTGCGAGTAACTCCGGATCAGAGCCGGCAATCTGTGCGGAAACCGGTGCCAACTCACCCTCAAAATTTGCGCGCTGCAGGGTTTTTTGGTGCGAGCGCATGCTGCTGTCGGCCGTAATCATCTCGCTCACCGCATGCCCTGCGCCAAAACGCTTGCAAAGCATACGGAAAGGACGATCGGTCACACCCGCCATGGGGGCGACAATCAGATTATTTACAAGGGGATAGGGGCCGATATGCATATGCTGCTGGCGCAGTAAAAGGCCGCGCATTCTAACGCCTGCCTAATTTTTAAGCAACAACCTTCAGGCGGATTTTTATGAAAAAAGCTTAAATCTGTAAGCACAGAGAACACGGAGTTTAAAAGCAGAACACGAAGAAACCGCGAGTTATAACAAAGTCGGCATACAACGCTTTGGTGATCGTTGATGCTTTACAAGCATTGCATCATTCGTAGGCTGGGTGCAACCTGCAAAATACGCGGGTTGTACTCCATGTGCGCTAAGCAAAGTTTTAGTGCCTTCGGCACGTTGATTTAGGTGCGGGCGTCCCGCTGGACCTTCCTTTCTTGCGCGGCCAAGAAACGAAGCCAAGCCACAACCTCAAAACACGAAGTCACTGCGGATAATCGGCTCGGCGTAGAGGCTGCTCGGGAGCAAGCCCGCGCTACCCCTTTTCCGAAACCCCGATCCGCTTATTCCTCGCGTCGGCGTGCTTCAAGGGGATTTTTAAGCCCTATGCAGAGAGCGTGATTGTTGTATTTTTTCGTTGTTTGCTAATAAAAAATAAATTGGTCAACGCCTATGGGATTTCACCCACCCTACATTTTCGCAAAAAAATAGCGACCCCGCAGGATCGCTATTTTTAATGGCTAGGCAATAATCAGCTTAGCTTCTTAGTCAGAATCTCAGTCACCATCGCCGGATTAGCCTTACCCTTGCTGGCCTTCATGCACTGGCCCATTAGGGAGTTAATCGCGGCCAGTTTGCCGCTCTTATACTCTTCAACCGCCTTAGGATTAGCCGCCAGCACTTCGTCAATAATGGCTTCGATTGCACCGGTATCGGTGGTTTGCTTCAGGCCATCGCGCTCGATAATCGCATCCGCTGCATCGCCAGATTCCCACATTTTTTTCAGCACGTCTTTAGCGGTTTTATTGTTGATGGTGTTATCCATCACCCGCTTAACCAGACCAGCCAAAGCAGTTGCAGAAACCGGGCTATCGCCGATCGATTTTTCTTCGCGGTTCAGCGTGGCAGAAACATCACCCATGATCCAGTTAGCGGCGAGCTTGGCATCTGCACCTGCGGCAACCATAGCTTCAAAGTACACGGCCATATCTTTAGAGCTGGTCAGCGTGCTGGCATCGTAGCTAGATAAACCGTACTGCGCGCTAAAGCGCTGGCGCATCAGCTGCGGCAGCTCAGTCATTTCGCTGCGCACACGCTCAATCCAGTCTTCCGAGATACAAAGTGGCGGCAAATCAGGATCTGGGAAATAGCGGTAATCATGCGCGTCTTCTTTGCTACGCATCATGCGGGTTTCGCCGCTATCTGGGTCAAACAAGATGGTGGCCTGCTGAATCTTATGCCCGTCTTCAATCTGCTCGATCTGCCACTGCGTTTCAAACTTAATCGCTTGTTCCATAAACTTAAAGCTGTTCAAGTTTTTAATTTCGCGTCGCGTACCAAATTCTTTCTGCCCTTCCGGACGAACAGAAACGTTGACGTCACAGCGAAAGCTCCCTTCTTGCATATTGCCATCGCAAATCCCGATCCAGGTCACGAGACTATGCAAGGCTTTAGCGTAAGCAACCGCCTCGGCAGCAGAGCGCATTTCTGGCTCTGAAACGATTTCTAGCAGCGGAGTGCCGGCGCGGTTCAGATCAATCCCGGTCATGCCGTGGAAATCTTCGTGTACCGATTTGCCCGCATCTTCTTCCAAGTGAGCACGCGTCACATTAATTACTTTAGTGACGTCGCCAACCTGAATCTCTATCGTACCGCCCTCAACCACCGGCAGTTCAAACTGGCTGATCTGATAGCCCTTAGGCAAATCAGGGTAAAAATAATTTTTACGCGCAAAAATTGATTTGCGATTAATCTTGCCGCCAATCGCCAGGCCCAGCTGAATGGCGCGCTCTACCGCACCACGGTTCATCACCGGCAAGGCACCCGGCATAGCCACATCGACCACGGCGGTTTGTGTATTTGGCTCAGCGCCGTAAGCGGTGCTGGCGCTGGAGAAAATTTTCGACTGAGTCGAGAGCTGGGTATGCACTTCCAGCCCGATCACTACTTCCCATTTCATTTTGGTGATTCCTATGGCTGCTTAAAGGCTGGGCGCACGGGTGTGCCAGTCGGTAACTTGCTGCAACTGATGCGCCGCATTCAGCATTTTGGCTTCTGAGAAATAATTACCAATCAGCTGCAAGCCAACCGGGCGGCCATTTGCGGCAAAGCCTGCTGGCAGGCTCATACCTGGCAAGCCAGCCAGATTCACAGCCAGCGTGTAGATGTCTTCCAAGTACATCGCCGTTGGGTCGGCATTTTTCTCGCCCAGATTCCATGCGGCCGTTGGCGCAACCGGCCCTGCAATCAGATCGCAATGCTCAAAAGCAGCCTGGAAGTCATTGGCGATAATGCGGCGGATCTTTTGTGCTTGCAGGTAGTAAGCATCGTAATAACCATGACTCAGCACATACGTACCTGTGAGGATGCGGCGTTTAACTTCTGCACCAAAGCCTTCAGCACGGCTTTTCTCGTACATATCCGCAAGACCTGAGTATTCCGCAGCGCGGTGTCCATAACGCACGCCGTCAAAGCGGCTCAGATTACTGGAAGCTTCTGCAGGGGCAATCACGTAATAGGCAGGAATCGACAGCTTGGTATTGGGTAAGCTGACTTCAACAATCGTCGCGCCCAGCTTTTTATATTCGCTGATGGCGGCATCGACGGCGGCAGCCACATCGCTGGCCAAGCCTTCGGCAAAGTACTCCTTAGGCAAACCAATTCTTAAACCTGCCAGCGGCGCGTTTAAATCGCGGCTGTAATCTTCTTTGGCATGCTCCAGCGAGGTGGAATCACGCTCGTCATAGCCCGCCATTACATTCAGAAGCAAAGCGCAGTCTTCGGCACTTTTGCCGATCGGGCCGCCCTGATCAAGGGAGCTAGCGAAAGCAATCATGCCAAAGCGGCTCACAATACCGTAAGTAGGCTTAATCCCCGTTACGCCGCAAAATGCCGCAGGCTGACGAATCGACCCTCCGGTATCTGTTGCCGTGGCAATCGGGGCCAGACGCGCAGCAACAGCAGCAGCCGAGCCACCCGATGAGCCACCCGGCACAGCCAGCTTATCCCAAGGATTTTTGACCGCACCGTAAAAACTGTTTTCATTGGATGAGCCCATCGCAAACTCGTCCATATTGGTGCGACCTAAGCTCACCAAACCCGCTTTACGGCAAAGCTCGATCACATTGGCGTCGTAAGGCGCAACAAAGTTATCCAGCATTTTGGAGCCGCAGGTGGTTTTCCAGCCCTGCTGACAAAAAATATCTTTTTGCGCAATCGGTACACCCGTCAACGGCCCAGCAGTGCTGCCAGCCAGCATAACATCGGCGGCTTTTGCTTCGGCTAGGGTTTTGTCTTCATCCAGCGTAATAAAGGCATTCAGCTCGCCATTGAGGGCCTTGGCACGGGCCAGATATTCGCTGGCCATTTCTACGGCAGAAATTTCTTTAGCTGTCAGCATTGCCGACAGTTGTTTTACTGATTTTTCTATCATTATTTTTTAGCAGGGATCAACCCAGCCCCTCACTCAATGACTTGCGGAACAAGATATAAACCAGCCTCAACCGCCGGAGCCACCGCCTGCCATGCCTCGCGACGATCGGGCTCCCGCGCAACATCATCACGCAAACGCAGCATCACATCCTGCGCATGCGCCATCGGCTCGATACCTGTGGTATCGACGGCACGCATTTCTTCAATCAAAGTAAGAATTTGGTTTAACTGGCCTTGGGTAGCCGCTAATTCATCACCCGTCACCGCGATGCGGGACAAGCGGGCGATGCGCGCTACATCTTCAATAGACAGGGACATGTCGGATTTACCCCGTAAACATTTATTAACGTCAACTCGATAGGGTATCATACAGGGTTTGATTACTACCACCTGTCCTCATGCTAGGGTGGAGGCATCAAGGTTCAAATGTGCCGCGGAACTTTTTCGCTTGCACCGCCGCCTTAATAAAGCTGCTCTTGCCTTTAAGCGCAAGACAAAGCAGGGGGGCAAAACCCGATATCGTGCCGTGGCAATACAATGCCGACGGACAGCAAAAATAAATTGCATGCGAAAAAGCCAGATATTTGGGCTTTTTTTGTATAGGGCGTTGTCTATGACAAGCCCGCTTAGAACAGACGTAAAAAATATTTTGCCTGAAAGGCAAAACTAAACAGCAAAACTTAATAGCCCGTGGGTATTTTACCGGCGGCCTTCAACACCTCTATAAAAGTGTGAGACCCGAATGTTTGGACTTCTTTCCGGCTACTTTGCCAACGACATCGCCATTGACCTGGGCACTGCCAACACGCTGATTTATATGCAGGGCAAGGGCATCGTGCTTGATGAACCTTCCGTAGTGGCCATCCAGCAAGAAGGCGGCCCATCAGGCAAAAAAACTATTTTAGCAGTAGGCGCAGAAGCCAAAAAAATGCTGGGCCGAACCCCTGGTAGCATTAATGCCATTCGCCCGATGAAAGACGGCGTGATTGCCGATTTCACCATCACAGAACAAATGCTGAAGCAGTTCATTAAAAAAGTGAACCCAAGCCGCATGTTCTCCTCCCCTCCCCGTATCGTGATTTGCGTGCCATGTGGCTCTACTCAAGTTGAGCGCCGGGCGATTCGCGAATCGGCCCTGGGTGCAGGCGCACGTAAAGTAGAACTGATCGAAGAGCCTATGGCCGCAGCCATTGGTGCAGGTATGCCGGTTGAAGAAGCCACTGGCTCGATGGTGGTGGATATTGGTGGCGGCACCACCGAAGTCGGCGTGATCTCGCTGGGCGGTATTGTTTACGCATCCAGCGTGCGCGTAGGCGGTGATAAGTTTGACGAAGCCATTATCAATTACATCCGCCGTAACTACGGCATGCTGATTGGTGAAGCCACTGCTGAAGAAATCAAAAAACGCATCGGCAGCGCCTTCCCGGGAGCAGAAGTGCGCGAGATGGAAGTAAAAGGTCGCAATCTGGCCGAAGGGATTCCCCGCTCGTTTACGATTTCTTCCAATGAAATTCTGGAAGCGCTGACAGAGCCACTCAACCAGATCGTTTCTGCAGTAAAACAAGCGCTAGAACAAACCCCGCCAGAATTGGGTGCCGATATTGCCGAAAAAGGCATGGTACTCACAGGCGGCGGCGCACTGCTGCGCGATCTGGATCGCTTACTTATGGAAGAAACCGGCCTGCCGGTATTCGTAGCTGAAGATCCGCTCACTTGCGTTGTGCGCGGCTCGGGCAAAGCGCTAGAGAAGCTGGACAAAGCGGGCAGCATCTTTACTTACGATTAAGCGCTCATCGTGAGGCGGCAAGTCGTATGAAATAACGATTTGCGATAAAACACACGCAGGCCACCCGCTTAAAGAGGTGGTTTGCGTTTTACTTAGCTTTTGAGAAACATCGGCCGTCTTTCATGCAAGCCTCTCAGCCCGCCTTTTTTAAGCAGGGACCTAAACCGCTGACGCGGTTTTTCCTGTTTTCTGTCCTGTCTGTTAGTTTGATAGTAGGGGACGCCAACTATCAGATGCTCGGGCCTGTCCGCCAGCAGCTCTCTATCCTGCTTTACCCTTTGCAATGGCTTGTCACCGCGCCATTCGAGGTACTCAGAGACACCAGCACCTTTTTATCAAGACAAGCTGAGCTACTGGGAGAAAACCGTAAGCTGCACGATGCCCAGCTCTTAGCCAGTGTCAATGCGATGAAATTAAAATCGCTAGAAGCTGAAAACGCCCGCCTGAGGCAACTCAATAGTGTTCAGGCCAGCCAACCCAGCCAGCTAACAGAAATCCTCTACAACGGCCGTGATCCGTTTACCGCTCGCCTGATTGTTGATCGGGGTGAAAGAGCGAAGATCAGTGAAGGGCAGATTGTTGTGGATGCCAGCGGTGTGGTGGGCCAGGTGGTCCGGGTGCAATCGATGACCAGCGAAGTGCGGCTGATTTCTGACCGTAATCATATGGTGCCCGTGCAAATCGAGCGCAATCAGTTGCGTACGGTGATTTATGGAATGGGGCGCGGTTTACCGCTTGAAATTCGCAATATGTCGTCTAATTCAGAAATTAAAGAAGGCGATATTCTGATTACTTCGGGTATTGATGGTTTATATCCGCCAGGATTACCGGTAGCCAAAGTGCAAAAAATTGAACGCAATACCGGCAATGCCTTTGCCCGCATTTATTGCACCCCTCTGGCTGGTATTGAGCAACATCGCTTCTTACTTATTTTAGATCACAATCAAGCCGCTGCCCCTTATCCAGCCAATGCTTCAGAAACGGCTGGGGCCAAGAAAAAGAAGGGTCGCTAATGCCTGTTTCACGTCAATTACTTCGCCCAGTCAGCAGTGGTTTCATCCTGCTGACCTTTGTTCTTTCGCTTGCCATTAATCTTTTGCCTTGGCAGGCAGGGTTGATCGGCTTTGCACCGGATTTTGTCGCATTATTTATTATCTACTGGTCGCTCAACCAGCCCCGCCGCGTGGGTGTGGGCTGGGCCTTTTTTCTGGGGCTCTTAATGGATGTGGCCGACGGGAATATTCTTGGCCAGCATGCTCTGGCCTATACCGTCATCGCCTACCTGACACTTGCACGTCAGCGCCAGCTGGCTGTTTTCCCATTTTGGCAGCAGGCTTTTGTTGCCTTGGCACTGATGCTGTCCGGGCAAGCGCTGATGTTGGCCCTGCGTACCGCGATGGGCGCACCCTTTCCTGGCTGGGCTTATTTTGCAGGTTGCTTTGTGGCTGCATTTATCTGGCCCCCGCTTTCCAATATTCTGCTCTCTCATCAACGCAGACCGACGACTGAAGAACTATGAGCCGCGGCGAACTTAAAAATCAGCATCGAGAGCGTTACGCTTTCCAGCTGCGAATCATCGCGGCTGCTCTTTTTGTTTTATCTCTTTTTTCACTGCTGTTTGGCCGTTTTTTTTGGCTGCAAGCCGTTCAGCATGATAAATACATGACGCTGGCCGAACAAAACCGAATTTCTCTCGTGCCGATTCCGCCATCGCGAGGCATTATCCGGGACAGAAACGGCGTTATTCTGGCGCATAATTTTTCTGCTTATACGCTGGAAATCACCCCTTCCAAACAGGCTAATCTAGACGAAACAATCGAGCAGCTGTCCAGCATTATTGAAATCACCGCCAAAGATAAACGCCGTTTTAAAAAGCTGCGCGATGAAACACGTGATTTTGAAACGCTGCCTATCCGCACCCGTTTAAGTGATGAAGAAGTCGCCCGATTTGCCGCCAATAGCTACCGTTTTCCCGGCGTAGAAATTAAAGCGCGTTTATTCAGACATTACCCATTAGGCGAAATCGCCAGCCATTTGATTGGCTATATTGGCCGGATTAATACTAAAGATTTAGAGCAACTCGATGAAGACGGAGTGGCGGCCAATTACCGTGGCACCGATCATTTAGGCAAAATTGGCATTGAGCAAAGCTACGAGCAGCAATTGCATGGCAAAACCGGCTTTGAAGAAGTAGAAATTGATTCTGGCGGACGCGCCGTGCGCACTTTACGCCGCACGCCGCCTGTGCCCGGCAGTGATCTCACGCTGTCTGTCGATATTAAATTGCAAAAAGTAGTAGAAGATTTATTTGATAAGCGCCGCGGCTCATTAGTGGCAATTGATCCTAAAACCGGCGGCTTATTAGCTATGGTTTCCAAGCCAGGCTTTGATCCCAATTTATTTGTAGATGGCATTGATCCATTAAACTGGAATGAGCTCAATACCTCGATTGATAAGCCTTTGCTCAACCGGGCGATTCGCGGCGAATATCCTCCGGGATCAACCTTTAAACCCTTTATGGCCTTAGCGGCCCTCGAAGGGGATTTCCCGCTGACACGGCAAACCATTAGCGATCCCGGCTATTTTATGTATGGCAATAATAAATTCCGGGATTCACATGCGGGTGGTTATGGCTCAATGAGCTTTGACCGCTCGATTGTGGTATCCAGCGACACCTATTTCTACCAACTTGCCGTACAAATGGGCATCGACAATATCGCTAGATTTATGAGCACGCTTGATTTTGGCAGCCCAACCGGAGTAGACCTGAATGGCGAACGCCCTGGCGTTTTGCCCAGCCCGGAATGGAAGAAAAAACGCTTTAAAACGCCCGCCACGCAAAAATGGTATTCAGGCGAAACCGTTTCGATCGGGATTGGCCAAGGCTATAACAGCTACACGCCGATGCAAATGGCGCATGCAACCGCCACACTGGCCAACCGGGGCGTAATGTTCCGCCCGCACGCCGTAGGCAAAATCATTGATCCCATCACAGGGATTGTAAAAGTTGTAGAGCCACAGCCCGTTAAAACCATGAGCTGGAAAAGTGAAAATGTAGAGAGGGTTATCCGAGGTATGGAAGGGGTGATCCGCGAAGGAACAGGCGCACGTACTTTTGCTGGTGCTAATTATATTGCTGCAGGTAAAACGGGTACGGCGCAGGTATATAGCCTGAAAGGCAGTAAATACAATAAAAACATCAGCGAACGTTTACGTGATCACTCTTGGTTTATTGTGTTTGCCCCTGCTGACAAGCCGACAATTGCGCTCGCCGTTATTGTAGAAAACGGGGGCTTTGGCGCGCAGGCAGCAGCTCCGATTGCAAGACAGGCGCTGGATTTTTATCTGAACGGTAAAATGCCTGCCATCCCCAAAGCAGCAGCCAGCAGCGCTGCTCCTCAGGCAGCAAGCAGTACAGAGGAGATCATCGGTGATTAAGCATCTTTGGGGCCGCTTTATCCGGCCAATTGATCCCTGGCTTTTACTATTCACCATTTTGGTGCTTATTCTTTCCACGATTTTGTTGTTTTCTGCGTCCAATCGCGATCTGGACATGATCATCAACAAAATCACCTTTATGGGTATCGCCCTGACGGTGATGTGGCTGGTCGCCAATACTTCTCAACAAACCCTGATCCGCCTCGCTGTACCTGCTTATGTGGTGGGTTTACTGCTGCTGATTGCCGTGGCGCTCTTTGGTGATATCAGCCACGGCGCACGGCGCTGGCTGCATATTGGGGTCACAAAAATTCAGCCTTCAGAGCTGATGAAGCTGGCCTTGCCTATGATGTTGGCATGGTATTTTCATCACTTTGAAACCAGCATCCGCTGGAAACACTACCTGTTTGCGGCCATGCTGATGATTGTGCCGGTTGGCCTGATCATGAAACAACCCGATCTAGGCACCAGCCTGCTGATTGCATCATCTGGCTTTTATGTGCTGTTTTTTGCCGGCTTATCGTGGAAGTTTATCGGCCTGATGGGGGCTGCAGGCGGCGGGCTGGCCTATGTAGTCATGCACTGGAACTCCTGCATTAATATTCTGCACGAATACCAATGCCGCCGTGTTGCCACCATGCTTGATCCCATGCAAGATCCGCTGGGTGCTGGCTACCATATTATTCAGGGAACGATTGCAATTGGCTCGGGCGGAATCTTAGGTAAAGGCTGGCTGAACGGCACACAAACCCATCTAGATTTTATTCCAGAACGCACTACGGACTTTATCTTTGCAGTGTTTGGTGAGGAATTTGGCCTTTTGGGTAATGCCATCCTATTAATTTTATATTTGCTGCTGATTGGCCGCGGCTTAATTATCGCCAATAACGCCTCAACCTTGTTTGGGCGTTTATTAGCCGGGGCGATTACGCTGACATTTTTTACCTACGCCTTCGTTAATATGGGCATGGTTTCCGGGATTCTGCCCGTGGTGGGCGTTCCGCTGCCACTGGTCTCTTATGGCGGCACATCGATGGTGTCGCTGCTGACCGGCTTTGGCCTTTTAATGAGTGTGCAGGGTGATCGTAAGTTGATGAAATCATGAAGCTGACACATTACTCACCGCTGATTGCTGCGCTCTTGCTGGCGGCTTGCAGCACTACACCTCTGCCTCCTGCCCAGACAAGCAAACCCTTGCCGGTTAATTTACCTCCGGGCCCGACTACGCCGCCGCAGTACAGCTGCAACTACTCGGCCAAAGGGGGTGGGGCTTTTTACAAAGACGATGGCCCGATGGATTCATTTCCATCAGGGATAGATCAGATCCCCGAGCCTTTGCCACGCTGGGAGCCCCTGCACCGCTGGGCAAATAATCCTTATACCGTGCTAGGGCAGAATTTCACCCCGCTGCCACGGCCTGGCGAATTAAAACAACGCGGTACAGCATCATGGTACGGGCGAAAATTTCACGGGCAAAAAACATCGACCGGTGAGATTTACGATATGTTTGCCATTACCGCAGCACACCCTACGCTGCCTATTCCATCTTATGCCCGTGTCACCAATGTCAAAAATGGCCGCAGCATTATTGTGCGCGTCAATGATAGAGGGCCGTTTTTGCATGGCCGTGTGATGGATTTGTCTTTTCTTGCCGCCTGCCGTTTAGGCTATACCATGGAAGGCAGCGCCGAAGTAGAGGTTGAAAGCTTACTCGCCAGCGACACACCGGGCAGTGTGGCCGCAGCTGTTCAGCCCGTAATTGCAGCCAAACCCAAACCCGTCAGCATTCCCTTGGCCGATGCGGGTAATGGCGTAATCTACTTGCAACTGGGCGCATTTGGCTCTTTAGCCAATGCCGAAAACTTCCGCAATCACTTATCCAGCCAGCTGGACAGCGACTCAAACAAGCTGCTGATTCAGACCATAGGCCAGCTTCACCGGGTAAGGCTTGGCCCCTACCCAGACAGAAAAAGTGCCGAGCTGGCAGCCGCCAGAATCAGTGGCGATTACCAGCTACCCGCCGTGCTCAGCCACTAAACAAGCCGGCGCACTGCGCTGGCTGCATCAGCAAATTCAAAAGGACTAGCGCACAGCGCGCTGGCTCCGTCTGCCCTGCACAGGCTGATTTATATTGCCTATAACAAAGTCATTACCCAGCCCAAGCTTAAGTAGATCACATTACATTAAGCCTGTTTTAGTCGATGGGATAATGTGCCGCGATTTCCCCCTTAAGCTCAGCGCTTTAATTTTTATTTTGTCTTTATTTAAGGTGACTGTGTGTCTCATCCTCAAGCGGCATCCTCTCCCGATGCCGAACACTCTTTTGAGCAGATTCGCCGCTTATTGATTGTGCTTTCCAGCTCCATCTTTATTTTCACGATTGCCGCAGTCAGCTGGTCTGTTTACCGGGACTATAAAGACACTTTAAACGGCAGCGAAAAAGAAATTCTGACCATGGCGCGGGCCATTGATGAACACTTAAGCCGCAGCATGGAAAACAGCCTGCAGGGGCTGTATAAAATTCAAAACGATGATATTTTTCAAAGCTGCCTTGCTGCCAAAAATGAGCCCTGCCTGTACGCATTTTTAAACCGCCAGCTTAGCCAGTACCCTCAGCTCAGCACCTTTGCAGCCGCCGATTCACAAGGCAATATCACGGCATCCACCCTGCAACACCCCGCTCCTGAGCATAATATTTCTCAGTCTCTGAGCTTTAGCGCCCCAAAAATGCAGCCACAGGCACGCTTTTATATTGCTGAGCAGCAGGCAGACCCCAGCGGCAATCTCGATATTATTCCCTTGGTTCGCCCCTTAATTGATAAACAAGGCCAATTTAATGGCGTATTAATTGCAGGCATTAACCCTAGCTATTTCGAGCGCTTCTATTCATCGCTTAGCCAGAGAAAAGGTATTGTTATTCGTTTATTCAGGGATGATGGCATTTCTCTTGCCAGCTTTCCGCATAACGATAGTGATGTAGGCCGGGATATATCAGGCAAACAATTTTTTGGTGATCATTTTGCGCGTAAAGAAAGTGGCCTCTTTACTGAGCACAGCCAAGTTGAGCAAATGACACGTATTTTTGGCTGGCGATATCTAGAGCAATGGCATCTTGGTATTTCAGTAGGCATAGATAAAGACGAAGCATTACGCTCATGGAAAAATGAAAGCCTGCTGAATGGCGGTATTACTTTTCTCATGCTGCTTTTTGGCGCGCTCTTACTCGTTTATGTATTTCGCCAGCTATCTCGTTTAGAAAAAACTGAAGCAGATCTTTATCTCACCAAAGTTGCCGTAGAGCATGGTGCGGATATGGCCATCTGGCTGGATGCCTTGGGCCGCATCCGCTATGTGAATGCCACTGCATGTACCCGCCTGGGCTATAGCGAATCAGAGCTGCTTGCTATGCAATTGCGCGATATTAACCCCACATTCAACCCGGATTACTGGCTTCAATTCTGGCAAAAATTAAAAACCCATCAACATTTAAGAGATGAAATTTCACTTAAAGCGCGAAATGGAAGCAGCATTCCTACCGAGATCAATTCTAATTTTATTGTCTTTAAAAAGCTGGAATTCAATTGTGCCGTCGTCCGGGATATCTCCGAGCGCCGTCTTGCTGAGCTTGCCATTATTAAAAGTGAGCAACAGCTGCGGCTGGCCTTGGAAGCCTCAAATACAGGCTTATTTGATATGCAGATCACCGGAGATCAAACCGCCATTACCAGCCCTGAATATGACAGGCTGCTGGGCTTAAAACCCGGAGATGAAAGCTTTAAAAAATGGCAGGCACAGGTTCATCCTGATGATAAAGAACAATCGCTTGCCCATTTTCAGCAATATTTAAAAGGGGAAGCCCCGCAATTAATCAGCGAATATCGCCGCAAAACACAGTCTGGAGAATACCGCTGGTTTCAATCGCGCGGTAAATTTGTCGCCTTTGATTCCAGTGGCAAACCCACCCGCATTATTGGCACCATGACCGATATTACTGAGCGCAAAGAAGCCCAAGAGCGCATTGTTGAATTAGCGAATTTCGATTCTGTTACAGGCTTGGCTAATCGCAATTTACTGCGTGATGAGCTCAGGCTGGCGCTTGCCTCAGCTGAGCGTAATCAGCAAAATTTAGCAGTTTTCTTTTTAGATTTAGATCGTTTTAAAACGATTAATGATTCCCTTGGCCATGCAGCAGGAGACGCTGTTTTGGCCCAGGTGGCGAACCGCTTTAAAAAACTAATTAGCCCAGGCGATATTCTGGCGAGATTAGGCGGCGATGAGTTTGTCATTGTACTGACCAATATCTCTCATTCCCTCATTGCCGGATCAATTGCGGAAGCCATTTTGGCTTCTTTTGCCAAGCCATTTGAATTAGAGGCCGGGCATTTCTCAACCTCTACCTCAATTGGTATCAGTATTTATCCGGAAGACGGCACAACAGCTGATGATTTAATTCGCAACGCCGATGTGGCCATGTTTCAGGCAAAAGCACAGGGACGCAGTAATTTTCAATATTTCACGCCAGAAATGAATGCCCGTGCTTCTGAAAGGCTGGAGCTGGAAACCAGTATGCGCACCGCGCTGCTTAATAATGAATTTATACTTTATTACCAGCCGCAGCTCAGCCTTAAAGATGGAACAATTATTGGAGCAGAGGCGCTTATTCGCTGGAATCATCCTAAGCAGGGGCTAATATCACCCACCAAATTTATACCGATTGCGGAAGAAAGCCGCCTTATTATTCCTATTGGCAATTGGGTTTTGCATGAAGCCTGCCGCCAGGCCGCAGCATGGCAATCTAAGGGCTTGGCACCGATTAATATGGCGGTTAATTTATCCCCCCACCAATTACATCAGGCTAATTTCTTAGAAATTATTAGCTCGGCCTTAAATGATGCCGCGCTAGATGCCCGCCATCTGGAATTAGAAGTGACCGAATCGGTGATTATGCAGGAAGTAAAACAAGTGATGTCTACCCTGCATGGCATTAAACAGCTTGGCGTTAAGCTGTCTTTAGATGATTTTGGAACGGGTTATTCCAGCCTTAGCTATTTAAAACAATTTGCTTTTAATAAGCTAAAAATAGACCAGAGCTTTGTACGAGATGCCTGTAGCAATAATAATGATGCTGCAATTGTATTGGCCATTATTGGCTTAGGGCAAACGCTGGGAATGGATGTCTTGGCAGAAGGTGTAGAAACACGCGAGCAACTGGCGTTTTTAAAACAAACACAAACCGCATCAATTCAGGGTTTCTTATTTAGTAAACCTGTGACTGCAGCGGCATTTGAAGAAATGCTGATAAGTAATAAAAAATTAGCGCTGTAAAAAAACCGGGCTTAATCGCCCGGCATTTCTTTTATTCGTCGTTCGCTTTTAATTCTGTAACCAAATCAATATATTTTTGCTTAGCTTCGTCGCCACTCATACCTTTTAATTCTGTCCATGCATCAAACTTGGCACGGGCCACAAACTGAATGGCTGATGGGCGATCGCCTGTTGCATCACCTTCCGCTGCTTGCTTAAACAAAGAATAAAGTTTGAGCTTCGTTGCCACATCAGGCGCATCGTTTAATTTAACCACATCATCTTGCGCGGTTTGAAACAGGGAAGCGAGATCAGACATTGTGTTCTCCAAAAAAGGCTAAAACGATCGTTTTAATAAGGCAAAAGTATAGCCCGTGCGCCCGGATAAACCAAGCAACACGGGCTTGTTGATATCCCTTAGTCGGCTAACTGATACACACGTTTCCCTTTCACCAGCGTATGCACTACTCGGCCTTTCATTTCCAGCCCCACAAACGGCGTGTTTTTACCCTGGCTTTTCAGCGCAGCAGGCGTCACTTGCCAATGAGCTTCCGGATCAAAAATCACCAGGTCTGCACGATGGCCCACTTCTAAACCCGCAGCAAAACCCAGCATTTTAGCAGGCACAGCGGTGATTTTAGCCAGCGCTTGCGGCAATGAAACATGCTGGCGCTCTGCCCATGCAAGGGTCAGCGGCAGGAGCAGCTCAAGCCCTGTTGCACCTGATTCAGCTTCAGCAAACGGCAGTAATTTACCGTCATCATCCACAGGGCTGTGATCGGAGCATATGGCGTCAATCGTACCATCCGCCAGCGCGGCCACAATGGCATCCCGGTCACGAACCGATCGTAATGGCGGGTCAAAACGGAAATTGCTGTCAAAAAAGCCAATATCCACATCGGCAAGATGAATATGATTAATACTCACATCGCAAGTCACCGGCAGGCCTTGTTTTTTAGCCGTACGCACCAAATCTAAGCCCGCCATGGATGAAAGACGGCATAAATGCACGCGTGCACCGGTTTCTTTCATTAGCAGCAGGATATTAGAAATCGCCACGGTTTCAGCTAATACCGGAATCCCCACCAAACCCATACGCGTTGCATAATCACCGTCATGCGCCACGCCCGAGTTTAAATCCGCTTCCTGCGGTAGCAAGCGCAAAGCCACATCAAAGGTGGCCGCATATTGCATAGCACGATACAAAATCTGTAAATCGCCAACGGCCTGATCGCCCTGAGAAAACGCCACACAGCCTGCATCACGCAGCTCAGCCATTTCGGTCAGCTCTTTCCCTTTCAGCTGGCGGCTTAAAGCGCCAACAGGGTAAAGGCGGGCCAGATCAAGGTTTTTTGCCCGCTGGCGCAACATAGTCACCAAGCTGGGTTCATCGAGCGGCGGATCAGTATCTGGTGGACACATAATGCTGGTCACCCCACCAGCCACCGCAGCGGCCATTTCAGATGCCAGTGTGGCTTTATATTCAAAGCCAGGCTCACGCAAACGTGCGGCTAGATCAACCAGACCGGGGCTGACCAATAAGCCACTGGCGTTGATGGTTTCATCAATCACAAAACCAGCGGGGGCCGAGCCCACGCCCACAATTTTACCCCCGGCTAAATAGAGATCGGCATGCTGGTCGGTGTTATTGAGTGGATCAATCAGACGGCCACCAAGAATTGCTATATTTTTCATGCTTGGCTCGCTTTTTGATTACGGGCAACAATCGCCAATACCGCCATACGTACCGCAATACCGAAGGTAACTTGCGGCAAGATGACCGCTTGCGGGCCATCGGCCACGGCAGAATCGATCTCTACCCCACGATTCATCGGGCCGGGATGCATAACAATGGCATCCGGCTTAGCCAGCGCCAGTTTTTCCGGTGTAAGGCCGTAATACTTAAAGAATTCCTGAGTCGAGGGCAGAAAAGCCCCCGCCATACGCTCATTTTGCAGACGCAGCATGGCGACCACATCTACGTCTTTCAGGCCTTCGGCCATATCGTGGTAGACGTGCACACCCAGTTGCTCAATGCCGGTCGGCAGCAATGTTTTAGGTGCAATCACACGGATTTCCGGGCAGCCTAAAGTGCTCAGCGCATGGATTTGCGAGCGCGCCACACGCGAATGCAAAACATCACCAACAATCGCTACGCGCAGCTTGGTAAAGTCGCCCTTAAAGTGGCGAATGGTAAACATATCCAGCATGGCTTGCGTAGGATGGGCATGGCGTCCGTCCCCCGCATTCACCACGGCAATGCCCTTCTTTACATGCCTAGCAATCAAATGCGCCGCGCCCGATTCTGAGTGGCGCACCACAAATAAGTTAGCACCCATTGCTTCCAGATTGTGGATGGTATCAAGCAGCGTTTCACCCTTGGCGGTGCTAGAGGCTTGAATATTAAGGCTGGACACGTCCCCACTCAGGCGTTTTGCGGCCAGCTCAAAGGTCGTGCGGGTGCGGGTGGAGTTTTCAAAAAACAGATTAAAAACAGAAGTACCGGCCAGATCCTGCCATTTTTTATTCAGTAATTCACCGTTCTCTACATATTCGGCAGCCTGATCGAGGATTTGCGTCAGGATGCGCTTAGGCAAACCTTCGGTAGTCAATAGGTGGATCAGTTCACCTTGGGCATTTAACTGCGGGTTATACATCGGCATCCTCGTCGGAACGATCAGCTGAAGCCTCCGGGGAGCGATGGCTGAGCGCCTCGCCCGTAGCCGGTGAATCCAGATAAGTTTGTAAAATCTGCATGGCAGCCACTTGATCTAATGCTGGCTTTTGGCGGCGGCCACGAACACCCGCTTCGTTTAATGCACTACAGGCAGCGGCGCTGGATAAGCGCTCGTCCACCAGAAACACCGGCAGGCCAAAACGCCCGTGCAGGCGATTGGCAAATTTGCGCGAAAGGCGCGTCATCTCATGTGGCGTGCCATCTAAATGGCTGGGCAGGCCAACGATTAAACTTGCAGGCTGCCATTCACGAATCAGCTGCTCAACCCGCGCAAAACGGCGCTCGTTTTCTTCCGCGGTGATGGTTTCTACCGGGTGGGCAATGCCCAGCTCGGATGAGCCAACTGCTACGCCTATCCGCACTTCACCAAAATCAAAAGCCAGGAGAGTACTCATTATTTTCCAGATGACAGCCCGGATGCTTCAGGCTATTTCAAAATGTGGTATGCCCAGACAAAGCCACTGCTAAGCGTGGCCTGCTTCTTTAGACAACATGGCAATATCAATACCCAGCAAACCCAAGGCTGCGGCATAACGCGCTTCGGGCGGTAAATCAAAAATAATTTTGGGATCAGCTTCTACCGTAAGCCAGGAATTCTGAGCGATCTCGTTTTCTAACTGGCCAGCATCCCAGCCCGCATAGCCCAAAGTTAGAAACACCTGATCCGGCCCCTCGCCGTCCCCCAGCGCCTGCAAGACATCTCTGGAAGTAGACAGGCCCATTTCATCTGAAACAGCTAGGCTGGATTGCCAGCTGCCAAGAGGCGTATGCAGCACAAAGCCGCGATCAGTTTGTACCGGCCCGCCAAAATGCACCGACAGCGCGGCCATATCAGGGCGATGCAGCTCGATATCAATCTGCTCAAACAGCGACGACAGCGTCATGCCCAGCGGCCGATTCACAATCACCCCCATGGCGCCCCGCTCGTTGTGCTCGCACACAAAGGTCAGGGCCCGGGAGAAAATGGGATCAACGAGGCTAGGCATTGCAATCAAAAAATGACGAGAAAAGTTCATTGCGTTATCCATGCCTGTAATTATCGCACAAGGCGCTAAAAATGGGCGCATCAGCTTGGTGACAAATCATGCAACAACGCCCCCCGGACCAATGGCACAATACCGCATCCCACTTCACCGCCTTAGTCCATGACATCACTTGTTTGGTTTCGCCGCGATCTGCGCTTATTTGATCACGCCGCCCTGCACCACGCACTGAAAGCATCCAAAAGTGTGATTGCCGTTTTTATCTTTGATACTGCCATTTTAGATGGATTATCAAAAGATGACCGGCGCGTGGCATTTATCTGGCACAGCCTGCAGCAATTAAAAAAGAGCTTAATGGAGCAAGGGTCAGATTTAGTCATTCGCCATGGCGTGGCCAGTGATGAAATCCCACGCCTGGTTAAAGAATTCAAAGCCACGGCACTTTACTGCAACCACGATTACGAACCTGCAGCCATTGCCAGAGATCTCAGTGTAGCCGGGCAATTAGCCACCATGGACTGCCGCTTTTACAGCTTTAAAGACCAGGTTATCTTTGAAAAAGACGAAGTGCTCACAAAAACCGGCGGCATGTACAGCGTGTTTACCCCGTATAAACGCGCATGGCTGGCTAAGGTGAATGACTTTTATTTAAAGTCCTACCCTATACGCCCTTATTTAAACCACCTTGCCCCTTTGAGCAGCGAAGCGATGCCCTCGCTGGCAGCGCTGGGTTTTGATGATACAGACGTAAGCATACTGAAACCCGGCATGGATGGCGGCGAGGCCCTGTTTGATGACTTTTGTCAGCGCATCGGTGATTACCAAGAAGCGCGGGATTTTCCGGCAGTAAAAGGCGTGTCTTATTTATCAGTGCATCTGCGCTTTGGCACGGTATCGATCAGAGAATTAGCCAAAAGAGCCTGGCAGATTGGCGGTGCGGGGGCTGAAACATGGCTTTCCGAGCTGATCTGGCGCGAGTTTTATCAGCAAATTCTCTGGCACCGGCCCGAGGTCGTCGAGCACACATTCAAGCCCGAATACGACACGCTACCCTTCCCCAATAACCCTGAATACTTTGCCGCTTGGTGTGAAGGCCGCACGGGCTTTCCGATTGTGGATGCCGCCATGCGCCAGCTCAATCAAACCGGCTTTATGCATAACCGCCTGCGCATGATTGCCGCCAGCTTTTTAGTCAAAGATTTACTGATTGACTGGCGCTTGGGCGAGCGCTATTTCGCTGAAAAACTCAACGATTTTGATCTTGCAGCCAATAACGGCGGCTGGCAATGGGCTGCCTCCACTGGCTGCGATGCCCAGCCTTATTTCAGGATATTTAACCCGGTTACACAATCAGAGCGCTTTGATCCACAGGGTAAGTTTATCCGCCGCTATTGCCCCGAGCTAGCCGCGCTCAGCCATAAAGAAATCCACGCACCATGGCTGGCTAAAGCTATTTTCGGGCAAAAAGCCAACTATGATTACCCTGAGCCGATTGTGGATCACGCAACACAGCGTCTGGCTGCACTGGCTTTATTTAAACGCAATTAATTATTTACCCCCAGAGAGCCTGTGCGACGATGCTGAAAATATTCACCCCAGCAAGATTAATTGCCCTTGCCATCTGCCTTGCCATCAGCGCCAGCGCCGTCGCTTACTTTGCCATCATGCAAGAAAAAGAGCAGGACGGGCACTGGCCATGGCCTCTCAATGGCGTACTGATCAACCAATCCGCTCAACCCGCTAAAGTCTGGGATGACGACCATCTTTACTACACCATTGCCGCAAAAACCCGCTCTGGGGATCAGCAGGATATCGATCATGTTCAAGAAACCGCATCAGGGCGCTGGTGCAAATTAGGCATGAGTACGGTCACGCTGAAAGCCGATGGCTATCTGGAAAACTGCCCTTGTTTCTCGCTTGAAGCAGGCCGGGCGTGTATTCAATTTTAACGTTCAGAAGCGGCAATAGATCACAGCCACAGGCCAGCGAATAACGGCATGATAGGCGGCTGACTTTTCAGCGCGTATCACCATGACCCGCACGACCCGAATTCTCTATACCCTGCTTTTCCTCAGTATCAGCTGCCTCAGCACCTATGCCTCTGCCATGTACTAGCCCTGGCCCTTAAATGGCGAGGAGGTAAATCAAAGCCGCCTGCCCCTTGCCTTTTGGGATGGCGAACACGGCATTGACACCCTGGCTGCCCACAGCTTCAGCCCCAAAGCGCTGGATGTAGATCTTCTGTATTCCAGCCTGAATAACAAGGGGTACAAAATTGGCCCGCTTAAAGTACAAATAGACAGGCAATATTGATCAGTGAAAATGCCGTGCAGAAAACGCATGCAATAGCAGCGCTGTAGTGTCCGAAGTAAAAGCCACCACCATGCCTGAAGTAGCACACGCACAACCTGCCAGTATTCCTAAGAGCCAGAGCTGAAAATCAAGCTTAAACGCCCGCATACTTTGGGTAAGAAAAGCACAAGTAGTGGATCAGATTAAAGCCAAAGTGCAGCAAAACCGCCATTTCAATGCGCCTGCTCTGCTGATACACCAGTGCATAGCCCAGCCCCGCAAAGCAAGCTAAAGCCATATACATTGCTCCTCCCGCAAAATGAGCCAGCCCGAACAACAGCGCCGAAGCTGCCACCGCCAGTGCTGTACCCAAAGGCTTACTGCTCAGGCGGTGCAAAGACTCCTGCACAAAGCCACGAAAAAATGCCTCCTCGGCCACGCAAGTCAGCAGTAAATTCACCAGCAAAAACACCCCTGTATGCGCTGGCAGCTTTAAATCCACACGGAAAAACTGGCTCAGCAGCCCAAGCATGATCAGCATTGCAATGCTTGCAAAAGCCAGCCGCCATGAGCGCTGCAAGCCCTCTTTCAGCTCCGCCCAGCTTGCGGCCTTGCGGCAAAAAATGGCAAGCAATAAGAAGCCAGCCAGCCCTTTATCTAAATTGGCATAAAGCGTAAAAGGCGGCGAATCAGCGCTCAATTGCATGCCATTAAAAATCGACACATTATTAAAGCCCGGCACGCGATGCATCGCCAAAGCCAGCGCCAGCACCGCCGCAATCACGCCCAAAGCCAGCCGTAAAACCCCAGGCAACCGGTTGCACTCCGCCACCAGCAAGCTTAATGCAAGCAAAAGCACCGCCAAGACGCCAACAAGCCCCAGCACGCCTGTTGCCAGCCCGGCGCACAGCGCCAGCCCAAAAAAGACCCAATAAGGCAATACAGAGAACCTACCCCATCGCAGCGCAGGCAGCCACGCACACACAATGGCCAGCATTAAAAACACATAAGCGGGAGAACTTAGAAGCTTCAGCATTCAGAACCCATAAAAAGAGGCATACACAAATCAACGCCGCTAAGCGCTGAATCCCGAATCAAAAAAATGATCAATAACAAAACAAGCCATCCCAAATACAAAACTTATCTGTTTGACCACGACCATACCGGCTTATCTAAATCATGCAGCCCTAAAACCGACGTTTCGCCGCAGTCTTTTTGCAAAATAATCGAATTGCAATCCGCCTCACGCTCAAGCGCCGCCACCAAACGGCTGGCATGGCTGACCACAATCACCTGGCTGTGCGCCGCCGCAGCAGAAATTAGGCGTGCTAAAGCGGGCAATAAATCTGGATGCAAACTGGTTTCAGGCTCGTTCAAGACCAAAAGCTCCGGCGGGCGCGGGCTAAGCAAAGCGGCAATGAGCAGCAAATAGCGCAAAGTGCCGTCCGATAACTCCCTTGCAGCCAAAGGGCGCAATAGGCCACGCTGCCACATCAAAACGCTGAAGCGGCCATCATTCACGGCAATCTCGATTCGTGCACCGGGGAAAGCATCGTCAACCGCCGCCCTCAGAGCAGCTGCATCGCCAATCTCAATAATGGTTTGCAGTGCCGCAGCCAAATCACCGCCATCATTCGCCAAAATAGGCGTGTAAGTGCCAATCTGCCCCTGCCTAGCGGGCGCACTGGCATCGGTGCGCAAATGATCATAAAAACGCCAGCGACGCATCGCCTCGCGCAGCTGCAAAACTTCGGGCGTATTTACCGGATCGGCACACTGGCTAAAAATACTGTCATAAGCAGGCACATGCTGGCTGACCACCTGCCAGCTGCGCCCCAGCCGCGTTTTGGCAACGGCATTACGCCTATCCATCAGCAAAGCCACATCACGCTGAGCACTGCCCGCCCAGATTTGTTCACGCTTTATTTCAGGATCGGCCGCAAATAACGATGAGCTGGGAGTGGGCAAACCCAAATCGATTGCATAAGAAAAATCATCGCCTGCAAAGCCCAGCCTCAGTGAAACCGCCGTTTTTCTTACCGTTGCCTGAATCGGCACCTCACCACGGCGCATTGCACTGGAAATATTCTCCGGCCCCGCCCACAAAGTAGAAGCAAAGCCCCCTTCCAGCGCCAAAGACCCAATCAAACGCCCAGCCGCAGATTCCGCAATTAAGCGCAAAGCACGATATAAACTCGATTTCCCGCAACCATTAGCACCACTAATGACATTGAGCTGAGCCAAAGGAATAATTAAATCGCGTAAGGAACGGTAATTGGCAATCGCAAGTTTATGCAGCATGGCAATCAATCGGCAAAAAACACCATCATAAAGCCAAGCGCGCCCTGAGGCATGAGTGTTTTTTTACAAAATGCACAAAGATGGAAAACCGAGAATAAATACTAAGAACTTCAGCTGAATAGCAGGGCGCTGATTATTTGTATTAATTAGAATTACGCTATTAAAGCCATAAAAAATATTTAATTAAATCGTTTATTACTGACTATCAGGTTTAATCAATCAGGCAGATTATCTCTAAATTCCTGACTGCATGACGGGGCTTTATTGTCATCAATACGCCATAAATTGCTGGCGGCATCGTTGTTATTTACTCAACATTGATTGGGTGTTGGGCTTTGCTGGCTTAGTCACAAGTTACAAGAGCCCAATGTGGGGTATGGTGGGTTAGCTATAGGCCTAACCCACCACCATTTTTACAGCCAGAATCGTGATTAATAAAGACAGCCTGTTTGACAATTACCGCGGGGTTACAAAAACCATTTAAAAAACCATCGCCAGTTTAGATGCCAAGGTGGAATCATGAGCCCAAACGGCCCATTCTGAGCTATCAAAGGCCTGAATTACTATTTCACACGAGCTATAATCATTCTTCATTAACTTGATACTTGAAATATTGTCCTCATAATTTGCTCCAACTATCAAACAATCTACAGTCTGAATAAGATTCTCTGCAAACATTTTCAACTCCAACCAATTCATAATAAAACCACGGTGTCTAATCATTGTTTGCTTTTCAAATTCTTCCATAGAAAATTCTTCTGGTGCTTCACCGATTCCATAAAAATCAATGACCGACCATACATATACATTATCGGGAATTACCGTCAGTAACTCGCTCAACTGAACCATAGTTCCATCTGCGCGAAAAGCAGGGGATATTGTCACATCCATTTAGGCTACTCCAATGGTCTTGCCGGTCCATGTTGTGGCGTACCACCAGTAGGATTAGGCAACCAATCATGTTGATGTGGGTTTGAGTGATTTTGAGGCCGACCATGATCTGTAAAGTCAACATCCCTGACTGGCTTACCATTTACATCAAACTCACGCGCTTGACCATATTTCCCTTTTCGACCATCTTTCTGGCCAAGTTGCGTATGTGGTCCTTCCGCATCAGCTTCTGGAGCTGGATTTCCATGTTTATCGCGTGGCAATGGGCGATCTGGAAAACTATCCCCAGTATTAAATATGATGTTCTTGAATTTATCAAAACCATCCACCGCGCCTTTGCAAAAATCAGCGAATTGCTGAGGAAGTGATCTTGATGGAATTAATACATCCATTGGGTCTGGATTGCATTGATAAGCCATTCCCAAAGGACTTATAACCCAGCGACACCTCACTAACCCAAATGGATCAATAGCTGAAACCGGATTCCCACCCACATACCCATAAGTATTAATCCCGCCTGCCAACCCAATCGGGTCTGATTGAATATACCTGCCGGTAGCCGGATCGTAATCCCGGAAGTAGTTGTAGTGTTTGCCAGTTTCTTTGTCAAAATACTGGCCGGGGAAGCGCAGGTTGTAGCTGAACTTTTTACCCGTTTTACTCGGGTCTTCGTCAGCCAGGCTATTGCCAAATGGCTCGCCATCCCAGCGCCAGAGGATTTGTTTGCTGGCTGGATCAGTAATCTGGCGGGGCGTGCCGAGGTGATCGGCCCAGATATAGCTGATGTTAGTGCTTACGCCCGTTGTGCTGACCACGGCTACCGGCGTATCGCCCAGCCAAATTGTTTCCTGCACCGGCTTGCCATCGGCCTGATATTCACCCAGTAAATGGCCTTGAGTATCATAAACAAACAGGCTAGTACCGGTTGCTGAGGTTTTTCCTACCCTTTGCCCGAGTGCGTTGTAGCTATAACTGACAGCCACCGTGCCTTTGCTGGATTTTATTAAGCGGCCAGCGTTGTTATACGTCAGCACCCAGCCATTATCGTTAGCGCGATTACCTGCCGCGTCGTAAGTGTAAGTGGCTTTATTCGCCCCGCTGGATGACAGCAGGCGATTGCTATTGTCAGCATGCTTATAATTTGTAGTCCCCGCTCCGACGGTTTGGTCAGTACGGTTGCCGTTAAAATCATAAAAATAATTAAACGAACTGTTATTACTAACGGCCAGATTTAGCCTATCAAGCAGATCGTAACTGTATTCCTGGCTGCGCTGCGGGGCGTTAATGTCTTCAATGCGGCGTAAATTGCTGGCGGCGTCGAAGGTATAAACGCGGTTGCCATCGGCAAGGCTTTGCCCAGCAAGAAGGCCAGTATTAGCCGCAACCCTTGCCCAAATCTGACCATTACTCCAGCGCCAGCTTTGTGCACCAATATGGCCGGACCAAACCAGCTGATCCAGCAAAGGCTTGCCGTTGATTTGCACGCTGCTGACTTGCCCTGCGGCATCGCGCAGATAGCTGATCATCGTGCCACTTGGGTAGCGGATGCTTGCTAACTGGCCGTTGCTGGTGGCGGTGTAGCCGACGGTTGCAAGCGCTTTGCCAATTTGATGCTGAGCCTCAGCAAGATAGCCCTGTGCATCGTAGCGGTAGCTGGTGCTGCTGCTTGGATTGCTGATGCTGGCAATTTGACCGGCGAGGCTGGTGTCGTAAGTGAATGTGTTAATGCCATCGCCAAAGTTAACACTCCGCACACGGCCCAAATCGTCGTAGGTATAGGTGGCGGTCTTTTTTCTGGCGTCCGTGTGGGTTTGAATCTGCCCGCTGGCCGTGCGGGTATAGCTGCTGGTGCCTGTATCCGGGCTGACTAATTTAATCAGATCATCAAAACCGTTGTAGCTGTAGCTGGTTTTGAAGCCTTCTGGATCGGTCACTTGCACCAGATTATCGCGGGCGTCGTAGCTCATCAGTGTGGCTTTGCCCGCTGCATCAGTGCTTTTGCTCAGGCGGTTTAAAGCATCGTATTCATAGCGGGTAACCCGGCCTAGCGGATCGGTGCTGGTTTGGCGATTGCCATTGGCATCGTAGCTGTAGCTATAGACTTGGCCTTTAGCATCCCATTCTTTTTCTAGCCTGCCTAAAGCATCGTAACGCTTAAAACGGCTGACCACCGTGGCGTGAGTGGGTAAGGCACTGACGGATGATGCCGCCGCAGTGGGGGCAATGGGCGCTGCAAAAGCAGCCTGGCTCAAAAGAAGAATACTGCCCAGCAACACTTTGCCAGGCAGAGCTGTAGATATAAACATAGGTAACTCTCTGAAAGATTATTTGGCAGGTTTTACTGACTGGGCTTGTTGCACTTGCAACAGGCCATTAGCGAGCGTGCTGTCAGGATCGTAACGATCGACTTGCTCCTGTAAACCTGCCTTATTCAGGGTGTAAACCTCACGATGGCCTTGGTTATCGGTGATTTCGCTCAGGCGATGCGCTGTGTCATAGAGATAATTAATCACTAAGCCATCAGGCAGCGTGGCCTGCTTTAATAAGCCCGTTGGCCAATACTCAAAACGGCTTAGTGCCGCGCCTACTTGCCTGCTTATTAGGCGATTGCGGGCATCGTAAGTGAGCGTTGATTTAATTCCATCTGGCGAAAGGATTTCTAATGGATTGCCATTAGCGTCATAGCGGGTGAACTGAGTCATCTGCTGAGCAGGATTAGTCATCGCCGTTAAATTACCCTGAGCATCGTATTGATAGCTACTGGTTTTACCATCTGGATCAGTGCTGGTTTTAACTTGCCCAAAATCGGCATAAGTCCAGCTCCAGCGGCGGGTTTGCCCGTCGGCGGTGATGGCTTTATTCAGCAGATTGGCGTTAGCGTCGTACACAAAGCTAGTCACACGGCTTGGCTCGGTCACTTTAAGCGGCAAGCGCCAAGTGGCATGCCATTCGGTGCTGATGGTACGGGCAAACGGCGTGCCAGCGGCTTCGGTGCGGCTGGTTTCTAAATTACGGGCCAAATCGTAAACGTAGGTGGTTTTGTTGCCGTTAAAGTCTGTACGGCTGGTGACATTACCGTTGGCGTCATAGAGCAGATTATTACTTGCTGCGCTGCAGCCTGCGCCACCTGGCTGATCCTTACCCTGCAAACGCCATGTTCCAGCGACCAATTTGAACTGATAGCGCCTTACTGATCCCAATGGATCTGTTTCTTCTGTCCAACGCAAACCGCTGGCAGGATCGCCGCCAAAATTAAGCGTAAATTTCTCTACACCCCCTGCATGCTCGGACGAAATCGCTTGCCCCTGCTCGTTGTAAGTCCACGATGCAAAGCGCTGACCACTTTCGTCAATTACAGCAGTCAATAACGTTGGATTGCGGGTGTCTTCGTAGAGGTACTGACGGCTGGTGTTGTCGGCATAAGTCACCTTACTCAAACGCCCGGCATCGTAAGCATAAGAGGCAACGGTGACTTCATTTTCTTGCACACTAGTTAAGTAAATAGAATTGCCATAATTAAAGACTAATTTGTCCCCTAATTGATCCGATACTTGAATAAGACGGTCAGACTCATCATAAGCAAGTGTCACTATTGGATAGTTCAACTTACTCATCTGAATTAGCTTTCCCTGCTTATTATAGCTTTCAGTGTTAATACCATCTTTGATGATAAAGCCACTAGAAGAAATAACTAGCTTATAAGGATTGTCTTCAGCAGCAACTTGAGGTTCGCCATTGCTGTTAAATGCAAAAGTTTTACCATTTCCAAGCTCAAGTAAATAATGGCTAATCCCGCTAGTTGTAGTACTGCTTACTGCACCATAATAAGCAAGCCAATCTGGATCAACATCATTTGCTGGAGGAGGAAAATATGACAAAAGAGGAACAGAAGTAACACGTCGCATTAAAGAGTGTTTCCAACCAATACCTAGTCCTTGTTCAAAATTACTATTTCCATTGTAATATCGAGTGAATTTATTATTCTTCCCCCATATAAAATCAAATTCAATTTGAAGTTTGTTACCTGTTGCTGTATTTATTGGGTTACCTGAGCAAACGTTTGGGGTTCCCAGCTCTGGCTCAAAACATAAACCGTTAGGGCAAGGGAGACGAGGTTGGCAGATACTTGCTTTTGACAAATAAAATCCAGCATCACATTTTGGCCGGCAGGATTGACTAACAGGACCTCGAAACTCATAGTCTGAACAATAAAAAAAACTACCATAATCAGAAGTAAACTGCCCCGTACTTAACCACCCAACCCCTTCTCCACTCACTAAACGATCTCGACAATACGCAGTATATTCAGGATAATTTCTGCTACTAGCAAACTCAATACATGCACTAGTGGCTTTAGCTCTTGAATCACAAGTATAGGTATATAGCTTGTGTGTTTCACTGCTATTTCTCACAACAACAGAACAAGCAATCGCTGCTGGCGCACAAAAACAAAAAAAAACAACAAATAAAAAATTTCTCATTAAATTTAAACCCAAAACGAATAATACAATTTATTCAACAAGCCTGTAATTACCCCAAAGGCCTCTAGAAACACACCACACGACTTAAATCAACAAAAAAACAATACATAGACTTACCTGATTATGTCTCTTGCTCAGCCAAGCGTCCATTCGGGTGTGTTCTGACTTGAGCAAGGCATGCAGCATGTGTGGACTAAGAGCTCCCCAATTCAAAACCGATCAGACCGTCCGAATTAATGCCATATGAATTTCTAAATCAAGGGGACCTGAGCAAGAGGCATAATCAGGTGGACTTATATTCATTCATACGACAATCAAATCAACAACACTATTTATTTTTAGCCAGACATTACACCCCATCCTATTTAGGCTCGCCCGCTTAAAAAAACCACCCACATTGGGTGTTTAAAAAATTCTTTCACAATCTAAAATTGAAAAATAGACTTTAGAGCTAGATTTACATGAATTTTATCTATGTATAAATAAGGTGTATTACATCAATACATTCAGAGGTACAACAAAATTCATCCTCACCATTTTTAAAATTAGAAAAGGGTGAATACGATTTATCGTATTCACCCTTTTTATTAATACCCAATACCTAATGTTGCTTATCCCTTGTTATACCGCTGCGCCATTTTCTCCAGCGATACGGGTTTCATTTTTTCTGCCATCCCGGCTGCGCCAAAGGCGTCGTAGCGGGCTTCGCATACTGAGCGCATGGCGCTGATGGCGGGTTTTAGGTAGGCGCGCGGGTCGAAGTCTGCGGGGTTCATGGCTAAATGGCGGCGGATGGCAGCGGTCATGGCGAGGCGCAGATCAGTATCGATATTGATTTTGCGCACGCCAAACTGAATGGCACGGCGGATTTCTTCTACGGGAACTCCCCATGTAGGTTTCAGCTCACCGCCGTATTTACGCATTTCTTCCAGCAATTCTTGAGGCACGCTGGATGAGCCGTGCATTACCAGATGCACATCAGGGATGGCGGCATTAATTTCACGCACGCGATCAATGGCCAGTACTTCACCGCAAGGTGGCTTGGTAAATTTATACGCGCCGTGGCTGGTGCCGATGGCAATAGCGAGCGCATCCACGCCGGTGGCTTTTACAAATGCCAGCGCTTCTTGCGGATCTGTCAGCATTTCGGCGTGGCTTAATACGCGGTTAGCGCCTACGCCGTCTTCTTCTTCGCCCATACCGGTTTCTAAGCTACCTAGGCAGCCCAGCTCGCCCTCTACCGATACGCCACAGGCATGCGCCATGCGTACCACTTCGGCAGTCACAGCCGCGTTGTAGGCGTAGTCGGATGGGGTCTTGCCATCTTGCAGTAAGGAGCCATCCATCATCACGCTGGTAAAGCCCATTTTAATGGCGGTCATACATACTGCGGGGCTTACGCCGTGATCCTGATGCATCACAATAGGCAGATGCGGGTAGCTGGCTACTGCGCCTTCGATCAGCGTTTTTAAAAACTGCTCGCCTGCATATTTACGCGCACCGGCACTGGCTTGCAGGATCACCGGGCTGGATGTGGCATCGGCGGCTTGCAAAATAGCCTGAACTTGTTCGAGGTTATTGACGTTAAAAGCAGGTACGCCGTAACCGTGTTCGGCGGCGTGGTCAAGAACTTGGCGAAGGGATACGAGTGACATGGCGAAGATCCGGAATATTGTTGCTGCGATGCAACACATATTAGTATCCCACGCAGCCGCATCCAATCGGGAGTAACGTCATTCGGGAAAACGCTAAAACCACTTTGCAGCCGTTTTAGCGCCTGATTTAAATATGTTTACCTTAAACTTTCACATCAATCAAAAAGGGCCGTTTGATGCGCGCAGCTGATCGGGTAAACCATCGTGGGCACCTAGCGGCTGCTTTGGCGCGTCGTGCCAGTGAAAATCGCCATTCGCGAGATTTTTCTTTGCATCCAGCGGGTAATCCACTTGATTGTCCGCCCGGTTGGTGTCACCCACAACCAGCAGGCGCACATCGCTGCCGGTATTATTAATAAAGGTATGGGCAATGCCTGTGCCTGGCACAAAACCCACACCATCCCCTGGTGCTAAGCGATGCAGCTCCCCATCCACCCAGCAATCCGGGGTGCCTTCAATGACGTAAATAAACTCTTCTTCGGTTTTTTCTGAATGCGGCCACGAGGTGCGGCGGCTAGGCGGCAATACTTCGTGATAGATGCCAAGACGGGTCAGGCCAAAAGTGCGGCCAAAGGGCGAGCCTATGGATAGTTTCTCTAAGCTATTGGCATAACAGGCCTTATCTTCCTCCTGGATTTCCTGCCAGTGCTTGATAAAAGGGGGGCGATTTGTCATGGCTGATCCTAGGGTCTGTTGACGTTTCATTCGCTGCTGCGTTGGCTGCAGTTTTGGGGCTGAACAAGGCAAAAGACGCGACATGGTACGAGTACCATGAGTGTCTTTTAACGCTGTGCAGCCCCAAAAATGTAGCCAACCCTCCGCGTGCGAGGGCTTTTCCTCGCCCAGCGATGGGGCTGGGCCGGAAAACGGCCATTCACTGCGTTATGCTCCTCGGAAATAACCAGTTATTGCCTTCGTCGCATGCCTTGTGCCTGGCCGTTTTCCGGCTCAGCGCAATTGTGAATGAAACGTCAACAGACCCCAAGTAAACAGGCGAAAAAAACGCCAGCATCGTTGCTGGCGTTGATCTTACTGAGAGCGCTGAACTGCCGTCTACGGATACGTCCTTGTATGGCAATTGTGCTGGCGGTACTTAAGCGCCGCGCTGTTCCAGAATCTCTACAGCTGGCAATACTTTGCCTTCGAGGAACTCAAGGAAAGCGCCGCCACCCGTAGAGATATAGCTAACATCGTTAGCAATATCGTACTTAGCCACTGCGGCCAGTGTGTCGCCGCCGCCAGCAATAGAGAACGCAGGGGAAGCAGCAATGGCGCGGGCCAGCACTTCGGTGCCTTTGCCAAACTGGTCAAACTCAAACACACCAACTGGGCCATTCCAGACAATCGTACCGGCGGTTTTTAATACTTCAGCCAAGCGTGCTGCGGTATCTGGGCCGATATCAAAAATCATATCGTCGCTTGCTACGTCGCTAATTGCTTTGATTACAGCAGGCTCGGTCGGTGAAAACTGCTTGCCGATCACCACATCGCTTGGCAATGGCACATCGCCACCACGGGCGCGGATTTTGGCAATCACGCGCTTGGCGTTATCCACCAGATCGGCTTCGGCTAAAGATTTACCAATTTCATGGCCTTCGGCCAGCAAGAAGGTATTGGCAATGCCGCCGCCTACGATCAAGTAATCCACTTTGTCTGACAAGGATTCCAGAATAGTCAGCTTGGTGGATACCTTAGAGCCCGCCACAATTGCCACCAGTGGTGAAGCCGGTGCTTTCAGTGCTTTGCCCAGCGCATCCAGCTCGCCCGCCATCAACAGGCCAGCGGCCGCGACAGGGGCAAATTTAGCTACCGCATGGGTAGACGCTTCGGCGCGGTGGGCTGTACCAAAGGCATCGTTGACAAATACATCGCACAGCGCAGCATAGGCTTGGCCCAGCTCGTCGGCGTTTTTCTTTTCGCCTTTATTGCAGCGCACATTTTGCAGCAATACCAGCTCGCCGGCTTTCACTACAAAACCGTTGAAATCATTCACCACGGCCACGTCGCGGCCCATTAATTCGCCAAGGCGTTTGGCTACAGGGGCCAGATCATCTGCAGGCTGAAATTCGCCTTCAGTCGGGCGGCCCAGATGGCTCATCACAATCACGCCGGCACCGGCTTGCAAAGCGGCTTCGATCGTTGGGATCGATGCGCGGATACGGGTGTCATCACCAATCACACCGTCTTTTACCGGCACATTCAGATCGGCACGGATCAGTACTTTTTTACCCGCTAATTCAAGCTCGGTCATCTTACGAAAAGCCATGGTGATTTCCTTTTAAAGGATGAAATGTAAAGAGGAATAGTGTGAGGCAAATACGCAAGCAGAGCATAACGCTCTGGCAGCGACTGCGCTTAAGATGTTTGACGCATTTTAACATACTGATTCTGAGATCTATGAAGCAAGCACCTGCACTATTGCGTAATCGCAATTTCCTTTTGCTCTGGCTGGCCAGCCTGATCAGCAATTTTGCACTCGCTATCGCCATGCTCGCCGAAACCTGGCTGGTGATCAAAACCCTAGGCGCAAAAGAGCAGCTGGGGCTGGTGATGATCGCCGGATCGGTGCCACGCATTATGCTGATGGCGGTAGGCGGCGTACTGGCCGACCGGATGAAGCGCAGCCATATTATTCTGGCCTCGGTGGGCCTGCGGGTGCTGCTGCTGATGGTGCTGGTGGGGATAGTGGCCAATAATCAGCTCAGCATGGGCGTAATGGTTGGCTTTGCACTGATTTATGGCGCGCTAGATGCTTTTTTCTGGCCTGCACGCGATGCACTTGTCCCCAATATTGTGGCCGACAGTGATTTAACCCGCGCCAATTCCATCATGCTGACGACCAATCAGGTGGGGCTGGTGTTTGGCCCGGTGCTGGGTGGCACCATGCTGGCTTTATTCAGCTATGAAACCGTATTTTCGCTCACCGCCATCATGCTGGTAGCCGGGCTGATTGCCATGGCGCTGATCAAAGAGCCTGAATTATTAGCGAATCGCAAACGATTCAGCATGCTCAGCGAGCTGAAAGAAGGCATGCAGTACATGATTCAAACGCCCGTGCTGCGGGCCCTGATGCTGGTTTATGCTGCGGCCAATTTACTCTTTATGGGCCCATTAGGATTAGGCGTGCCGCTGGTGGTAACAGATCTTTTGCAAGGCAGCGCCAGCACGCTTTCCTTTATGCAAAGCGCTTTTGCGGCGGGCATGGTGCTGGGCGGGCTACTGCTTACCCTTTATCCGCCCACCCAAAAACGCCTGCTGATGATTACTCTGGTGATTGCCATCGAAGGCCTGCTGCTGGCCTCTTTGGCTCTCGCTACCTGGCTGCCCGTAGCATTAGCACTGCAAGTTTTAATCGGGCTTGGCGTTGCCGCCAATAATGTGCCGATGATGTCGCTGATCCAGCATTACACCGACAGGCAAAAACTGGGGCGGATTATGAGCCTGAACTCAATGGCATCCATGGGCCTCGCTCCGCTTTCCTATGCTCTGGTTACTGCCTTATTTGCGATGCATATCAGCATTCAGTGGGTACTACCGGTATTTGGCCTGCTGCTGGCGCTGCTGATGGTGGGCATGACGATGAGAATACGGGTAATCAGAGAGATTGATTAGTTATCAACCCGCACGAAAACAGCTTTAAATGACATCCCGCACATAAAAAAACGCAGCCATCGCTGCGTTTTTTTATCTCTGACTTAATGAAATCAAAAGTTAAGCTGTGCACCCACATAGAGTCCATCGGCAATCGAAACCGACCGGTTGCCATTTTTACCTTCCATATGGCTATATTGATAACCCGCATCCAGCGACACCATTTTAGTCATATCCCAGCGCACGCCTGCACGCATTTCTTTGTAATGATCCACACCATCAGACGCCAAGCCGGATGGTGCAAAATAGCCTTGGCCATAAAGAGTAAACGCGCCAACAGGAATATCTACCCCACCACCTAAAGCAGCAGCGTAATGATTATCTTGATGCTTTAAATCCATATACACCAGCTTGCCACCCGCTTTAAGTTTGGCAATCCCCAGTGGCGCCTGCACGCCCAAGCCCAGCGAGCCGATATTGCCTATGCCATCATTAGTCAGCCAATCGGCACTGGTGGTCATTAATAGCAAGCTGCCTTCATAAGACGCGCCAAAAAAACCATCGCCCGCTCTTGCTGTCAGCTCACCCGCTTGTGCTGCCACAGGTAAAGACAGCGCCAGGATTGCGCCCAAAAGTGTTTTTTTCATGTCAGCTCCAGCAAGCAGTTTAAAAATATTTGCCTGATAGTAAGCCGGCGAAACACGCTATGGGTAGGCGATTAATTCCAGTTTTAATGGCTATTTTTTACGAAAAATAATTAAGGCATCAAGAAATGAGCACTATTTTGCTGCTGATGAATAGTGCTACCGATTCCGCCGGTATTTTGGAAAAGTATGACCTTGCCAGACTTAAGAAGTAAACCACCATCGCTGAGCAGCAATTAATCTGCGCCATTTTGAATAAATACATAAGAGAGCTAGCAAAAATAAATCCGTTTTAAGGCTAGATTTCAACATCCAAGGATGCCTTTGAATCTGCAGATATAATTAATCTGCAACACCACCTGATTAATTTTCAATACAAATAGCCCTGAATATTATTCAACGATAAATTATTTGTAAAAAACTTGAAAAAAACAACCGCGTCATCTAGCAAGTAATCCATTTCTTACAAAGAACATGTAAGAGAAACAAGGATTAAAGTTATCAAATAATAAACCGATAAATGGCTGATTCATTATCAAACGGCAAAAAACCACCATGTATCTTGTGAGCAGAACAGAGCGAAAAATCCTCTGTATCATAAGAGATTGAATCTCATGTTTTTAAAAGCAGCGGATGTAAGAATAACAGCCCTGCTTTTATCACTGGCAATTGGATAGCATGATGAGCGTCTTTACAGGCATGACCACCAGCCAAATCGCAGCACTGACCACGGCCCAGATAGCCAGTGTGAATACCGCTGCGATTGCCTCGCTGACAACAATCCAATTAGCACAATTTAACACCCGCCAAATTACAGCATTAAGCAGTACGCAAATCAGCCAAGGCCTGAGTACTACACAAATTGCCGCACTGAGCAGCAATCAGATTCAATCTTTAAGCAGCGCACAAATCAGTGCATTTAGCAGCACACAAATCTCCGCACTGGAAACCGGCGATTTCGCCGCCCTGAGCACGGCAATCATCGCCAGCTTAAATACCAAGCAGCTTAGCGCACTCAGCAGCAATCAGATTGTGGCACTATCCAGCGCTCAGGCTGCCGCGCTCAGCCAGGCACAAGTCGCGGCGCTCTCCACTTTACAACTGGCCTCCTTAGAAACCAGTGATTTTAACGTGCTAAAAACCAGCACCATCGCGGCGCTATCCAGCGGCCAGATTACAGCCCTCACCAGCAGCCAGATTGCCGCTCTGAACTCCAGCCAGGCCGCCGCACTCAGCAGCACACAGCTGGCGGCGCTGTCTTCAACACAATTAGCTGCACTTGAAACCACCGATTTAGCCGCAATCAAATCCAGCGCCATTGCCGCACTTTCCAGCCAGCAAATCAGCGCGCTCAGCAGCAGCCAGATCATTGCACTGAGCACCAGTCAGGCGGCAGCGCTGACATCCGGCCAGGCAGCGGCGCTTTCCAGCACGCAATTGCTGGCACTGGAAACCAGCGATCTTGCTGTATTCAAAACCAGCGCAATCGCAGCATTATCCAGCGATCAGCTCAATACGCTGAGCACTTTGCAAATCGCCAGCCTGAGCACCAGCCAGATCGCAGCGATCAGCACCGCCAATGCAGCCAGTGGTTTAAACAGCAGCCAGATTGTGGCGCTCACTACCCAGCAGGCGGCAGCACTCAGCTCTGCCCAAGTGGCCGCCTTATCCACCAACAATATTGCCGCCCTAGAAACGGCTGATTTAGCCGCATTGAAAACCAGCGCCATTGCCGCGCTCACCAGTCAGCAGCTGAATGTGCTGAGCACTTTGCAAGTTAGCAGTCTGAGCAGCAGCCAGGTGGCGGCACTCACCACCAGCAATATCGCCAATGGCTTAAACAGCAATCAGATCGTGGCGCTCACCACCAGCCAAGCAGCCACTTTAAGCAGCGCCCAGGTGGCCGCCTTATCAAGCAGCAATCTGGCCGCAATGGAAACGCGTGATTTAATTGTGCTAAAAACCAGCGCTATTGCCGCCTTAAATACTGCACAGATCAGCGCCTTAAGCAGTGATCAGATCGCCAGCCTGAGCACCAGCCAGACCAGCGCCTTAAGCACATCCAATATCGCCAATGGCTTAAACAGCAATCAGATTGTGGCGCTCACCACCAGCCAGGCCGCCACTTTAAGCAGCGCCCAAGTAGCCGCCCTATCAAGCAGCAACCTAGCTGCGATGGAAACACGTGATTTAATTGCATTAAAAACCAGCGCTATTGCGGCCTTAAACACCTCGCAAATTGGGGCGCTGACCACGGCGCAAATTGCCAGTTTAAGTACCCGCCAGATTGCCGCGCTCAACACGGCAGACATTGCTTATGGGCTAAACAGCGCCCAAGTTGCAGCCCTCACCAGCAGCCAGACTGCGGTGCTGAGCAGCGCCCAGCTGGGGGCGCTATCCACAACAAATCTTGCCGCAATGGAAACGGCTGATTTTGCAGCACTCAATACCAATGCGCTTGCCGCTCTTTCCAGCAATCAGATGCAGGCACTCACCTCAGATCAAACCATTGCCCTGACTACCGCTCAGGCTGCTGCGCTGTCTTCTAGGCAGATATCTGCACTCACAAGCAGCAATATTGCTGCGTTGGAAACCTCTGATTTAAGCGTACTTAAAACCAGTGCCATCGCCATTCTTGGCAGCAATCAGATCGCAGCATTTAGCAGCAGCCAGATTGCCAGCTTAAGCAGCAATCAAATTGCAGCGCTGAATACGGCCGGCATCGCTGGCGGGCTGAACAGCCTTCAGGTGGTTGCTTTAAGCAGCAGCCAGATCGCCACCTTAAACTCCAGCCAGGCAGCGGCGCTTTCCGCAATAAATCTGGCCGCCATGGAAACACGTGATGTAAGCGCACTCAAAACCAGCGCCATTGCCGCTTTGAATACCGCACAGATCAACGCCTTAAGCTCTGATCAAATTGCCAGTCTTACCACCAGCCAGATTGTGGCTTTAAGTACCGCCAATATTGCCTCTGGCCTGAGCACCAGCCAGATTGTGGCGCTCACATCCAATCAAACTGCGGCTTTAACAACGGCCCAGCTTGCTGCGCTTTCTGGCACCAGCCTCGCCGCAATGGAAACCCGCGACCTCATCGCACTTAAAATCAGCGCCATTGCCGCTTTAAATACTGCACAGCTCAGCGCCTTAAGCTCTGATCAAATCGCCAGTCTTACCACCAGCCAGATTGTGGCTTTAAGCACCGCTAATATTGCCTATGGATTGAACACCAGCCAAATTGTGGCGCTCACATCCAATCAAATTGCGGCCTTCACAACGGCCCAGGCAGCCGCACTATCAACCAGTAATCTGGCTGCCATGGAGACCAGCGATTTTGCTGCACTCAAATCAACGGCCATCGCCGCTTTTTCTACCAGCCAGATTAAGGCGCTGACATCTGATCAGGCCATTGCACTCAGCACGCTGCAAGCATCGGCGCTCAGCTCCTCACAGGTGGCGGCACTTTCCAGCAGCAGCATTGCTGCACTTGAAACAAGCGATCTAAGCGTATTTAAAACCAGCGCCATTTTCGTGCTCAGCAGCGCCCAGCTTGACGCCCTGAGCACCAGCCAGATTGCCAGCCTAAGCAGCAGTCAGATTGCGGCTTTAAGCACCAGCAATATTGCAAATGGCTTAAACAGCATGCAAGTTGTGGCACTAACCACCAGCCAGGCTGCGGCGCTGACCACTGCGCAAATTGCCGCCTTATCCACCAGTAATCTGGCCGCCATGGAAAGCCGCGATTTAGCCGCACTGAAAGTGGCCAGCATTGCCGCGCTATCAAGTAAACAAATAAACGTGCTCAGCACAGATCAGTTTGCCAGCCTGAGTACCAGCCAGATTGCCGTACTCAATACCACCGTGATTGCAGGAGGCTTAAGAACCGATCAGATTGCGGCAATGAGCAGCAGCCAGGCCGCCGCCTTAAGTGCGGCGCAAATTGCCGCGCTATCAACCAGCAATCTGGCCGCCATGGAAACCACTGATTTTGCTGCACTAAGCGCGGCCGCCATTGCCAGCCTTTCCAGCAATCAGGCCAGCACCCTGAGTACCAACCAGCTGCTTGCGCTGACCACCCTTCAGGCCGCAGCGCTCAATACCCGCCAGGCAGCAGCCTTATCCAGCGCACAATTAGCCGTACTGGAAACCAGCGATTTAGCCCTGATACAAGCGGCCTCCCTTGCTGTTTTATCCAGCACGCAAATCAGCGGGCTAAGCAGTAGTCAGCAAATCAGCCTGAGCAGCAGCCAGATTGCCGCGCTCAATACCCAGGCAATCGCCAGCCTGAGCAGCGATAAAATCGCGGCTTTAACATCATCGCAGGCCAGCGCCCTGAATACCGCACAAATTGCAGCGCTATCCACGGCGCAAATTGCAGCCATTGAAACAACGGACTTTGCCTCCCTTAGTAACGCCGCCATTGCCGCGCTTTCTACCGATCACATAGCTGCGCTGAGCACCGCACAAACCGTTGCGCTAAGCACCGGCCAGGCCAGCGCGCTGACTACACGGCAAATTTCGGCATTATCCAGCACGCAACTTCAGGCTTTAGAAACCAGCGACTTAGCTGCGCTTTCCAGCACGGGCATTGCCGTTTTATCCAGCAGCCAGATCAGTAATCTGAGCACTTATCAGCTAAGTAGCCTCAGCAGCAGGCAAATTGCAGCGATAAATACCAATGCAGTGGCAGGCCTAAGCACAGAGCAAATAGCCGCGCTGACTTCCAGCCAATCGGCGGCCCTGATCACCAGTCAGGTTGCCGCGCTATCCAGCAGCCAGATTGCCGCTTTTGAAACCAGCGATCTGGCCGAGCTAAAAACCAGCGTCATTGCCGCACTGAGCAGTACGCAGCTGCAAGCGCTCAGTACTCAGCAAATTGCCAGCCTGAAAACAACGCAGATTGCCGCTTTAAATACCGCTGAAATGACCAGTTTGACCAGCGATCAGATTGCAGCCTTAAGCACTCAACAAGTGGCCACGCTGAGCAGCACGCAAGTGATGGCGCTTTCTTCAGTGCAAATCAGCACGATGGAAACCAGCGATATCGCGGCACTGGGCACAACCGTGCTTGCCGCCCTGTCTACCCATCAGATTGCGGCGCTCACCACCGGGCAAATTGGCGCATTAAGCAGCATCAGCAGTTTAACGGGCAGCCAGATTGCAGCGCTTACCTCAAACCAGGCCGCCGTACTCAGCGCCAGCCAAGCGGCCACCTTAAGCAGCCTGCAAATAGCCGCCCTGGAAACAACGGACTTAGCCGCCTTCGCGACGGCATCGATTGCCGTGCTGTCCAGCAGCCAGATTGGCGCGCTCAGCACTCAGCAATTTGCAAGCCTTGGCAGCAGCCAGATCGCCAGCTTAAATACCCAGGCCATAGCAGGTTTAAGCAGCGATAAAGTTATCGCCCTCAGTACCAGCCAGGCCGGTGCACTGACAGGCGTGCAAGCAGCAGCCCTAACTACCACCAATATTGCAGCGCTGGAAACCACGGATTTAGCCGCGCTCACAACAAATGCCATTGCCGCGCTGACAAGCAGCCAGATTACGGCGCTCAGCACCAGACAGATTGCGGCACTGAGCACGGATGCCATTGCCAATGGCTTAACCATAAATCAGGTGATGGCGCTGACCTCCACCCAATTTGCAGCGTTTTCCATGGCCCAGATTACCGCCCTCTCAGAAAACACCATAGGCGGGCTGGATACGTCTTATCTTGCGCTGATTAGCACCAGCGCCATTGCGGCTTTATCAAGCACGCAAGTCGGCTCGCTCACAGCGGCGCAAATGACCAAGCTCAGCAGCACACAAATTGCCGTTCTGAACACCAGCGCCATCGCCAATTTAAGCGCCGATCAAGTGATTGCACTCACCACCAATCAGGCATCCGCCCTGACGACCAGCCAGGTTGCCGTACTTTCAAGCACAGCGATTGCGGCCATGGAAACCAGCGATTTAGTCACCCTTAAAACCACGGCCATTGCAGTGCTCAATAGCAATCAGACCAGCGCGCTGACTGTGGAGCAAATCGCCAGCCTGAGCACGAGGCAACTGACCGCCATCAGCAGTAATGGCATCGCTCATTTAAGTGCCGATCAGGTGATTGCACTCACCTCTAATCAAGCCGCAGCCCTCAACACCAGCCAGATAGCCGCGCTGAGCAGTACCAGCATCGCAGCGATGGAGCTTGAAGATTTTGCGGCGCTTAAAACCAATGCCATCGCCGCGCTGACAACAAATCAAATCAGCGCACTGACTGCCGATCAAGCCATTGCACTGACCACACAACAAGCCGCCGCGCTGAGCAGCAGCCAGGTTACAGCACTCAGCGCCAGCAATATGGCATCAATGGAAACCAGCGATTTGCTGGTGATTAAAACCACGGCCATCGCTGCATTAAATACCGCCCAGATTGCCGCCCTGACAGGCGAACAAATAGCTAGTCTGAGCACCAGCCAGGTACAGGCACTCAACACAGCGGCCATTGCCAGCGGCCTGACGCCGGATCAAATTGCGGCGCTGACCACTAGGCAAGTTGCGGCGCTCAGCACCACGCAGATCACAGCGTTTTCTACCTCCGGCCTTGCTGCTATGGAGGCAGAAGATTTTGCCGCGCTTAAAACCAATGCCATTGCGGCGCTGCTGACCAATCAAATCGCCGCGCTGACGGCTGAACAAACCATTGCCCTGACCACGCAACAAGCGGCAGCGTTGAGCGCCAGCCAGATCAGTGCGCTAGGCAGCAGCAATCTCACCGCAATGGAAACAAGCGATCTGGCTGCACTGCAAACCAGTGCCATTGCCGCCTTAAGCACTGCCCAGGTAGCGGCAACAACGGCCAGCCAGATTGCTAGCCTGAGTACCAATCAGCTTATTGCGCTCAGCACCGCCGCCATTGCCAGTGGCTTAAATAGCGCAAAAATTGCGGCGCTCACCTCGCAGCAAACAGCCGCCCTCAGCACCGATCAGATCAGCGCGCTCACGACCACCCAAGTTGCCGCCTTGGAGGCCGCTGATTTTGCGGCACTGGGCACGCTCTCCATTGCGGCTCTCTCTACCGCGCAAGTTAAAGCCTTAAGCGCAGCCCAAACCATGGCGCTGACGACACAACAAGCAGCCACACTGAGCACCAGCCAGCTTGCCGCGCTGACCGTCAGCAATATAGCGGCGATGGAAACCAGCGATCTGCAGGCTCTAAGCAGCAATGCCGTGGCGATACTCAATACGGCACAAGTGGCTATTTTGAATGCAGATCAAATCAGCAGCCTGAGCAGCAATCAGATTGCAGCCTTAAACACGGCGGTCATCGCCAGTGGTTTAAATGCGGATCAAATTGTGGCCCTGACGACAAGGCAAGCTGCGGCGCTCAGCAGCAGCCAGCTTGCCGTGTTATCAGGCAGTAATCTTGCTGCCATGGAAATCGAAGACCTTGCCGCAATTAAAACCAGCGCCATTGCTGTTTTATCCAGCACTCAGGTGGGCGCTTTGGGAATTGAGCAGATTGCAGGCCTTGGCACAAAACAAATTGCCGCACTGAATACCACCGCCATCGCAAACTTAAGCGACGATCAGATCGTGGCCTTCACCTCCAGTCAAGCCGCTGCCTTAACAACGAGCCAGGCAGCAGCCCTGAGCAGCAATAGCATTGCGGCCATGGAAGCCATTGACTTTGCCGCACTTAAAACCAGCGCCATTGCGGTGCTCTCTACCGATCAAATAAATGCACTCACCGCTGACCAGACCATCGCCATGAGCACATCACAAGCCGCAACCCTGAGCGCCAGCCAGATTACCGCCCTCAGCGCCACGAATATGGCATCCCTTGAAACCAGCGATCTGCTGGCACTTAAGACCAATACCATTACGGCCTTAAATACCGCTCAGCTTGCCGCATTAAGTGCGGAGCAAATTGCCAGCATGAGCAGCGCCCAGATCGCCGCCCTCAATACCGCAGCTATTGCCAATGGATTAAGCAATGAGCAAGTGATCGCACTAACAACAAAACAAGCTGCAGCGCTCACTACATCGCAAATAGCAGCCCTCTCTGCTAGCAATATTGCTGCACTGGAAACCGCTGATTTAGCCGCACTCAAAACCGCAGCCATTGCCACACTGTCATCGGTGCAGGTTGCGGCCTTAACAGAAGAGCAGGCCGGTGCGCTCAGCGCCAGCCAGATTGCGGCGATTGCTCCCAACAGCCTGGCGGCCATGAGCATCAACGATATCGCCCTGTTAAAAACCAGCGGCATTGCGGCATTAAACTCAGCGCAAATTACCGCCTTGGGCACATCACAAATCGCCAATCTAAGCAGCAGCCAGATTTCGGCAATCAGTACGGCCAGCATGGCAACAGGCTTTACCGCGGCACAAATCATTGCGCTGACTTCTTTCCAGGCCGCGTCTTTAAGTGCCAGCCAAGTTGCATCGCTATCGACCAGCCAGATTGCCGCCTTTGAAATTACTGATTTTGCTGCAATCAGTAGCAGTGCCGTGGCCAGCCTGTCGGCCAGCCAACTGGGCGCGCTCAATACCGCCCAGGTAGCGGGGATGAGCACCAATCAAATCGTGGCACTGAACTCTGCCAGCCTTGCCACAGGCTTTACCACCGAACAAATCATTGCCCTGACTTCAGTACAGGCATCTGTCATTAGCGCCAGCCAGTTAGCAGCGCTTTCCACCAGCAATATTGCAGCAATAGAAAGCGTCGATTTTGCCGCACTCAATACCAGCGCCATCGCGGCCTTGTCAGGCAGCCAAGTGCTTGCCATCACCACCTCGCAAGCCGCCGTGCTGACCAATAGCCAGCTACAAGCCTTCTCAGGCAGCAATTTGGCCGCGCTAGAAACCAGCGATCTGGCAGCGATCAGAAGCAGTGCCATTGCATCGCTCAGCACACAACAGATTCCAAGCCTCAGCACCACACAAATCCAAAGCTTAACCACGCTGCAGGTGCAGGCATTTACCACCACTCAAACGATGGCGCTCACCGGCGCTCAGCAAGCCGCCTTTACCACAGCACAAACGCCCTACCTTGCCTCGATCAGCCCGCTGATTCTGGACTTAGACGGCAATGGCATCAGCACCACCAGCCTAGAGGACGGGACTCAATTTGATTTACTCGCCAACGGCAGCAAAATCAAAACCGGCTGGGTAGGCCAAGGCGATGGCTTGCTCGTCATGGATAGAAACCATGATGGCGTGATTAACGATGGGAAAGAATTATTTGGCACCTCCACCCTGCTCGCCGATGGCAGCAAAGCGGCCAATGGCTACGCGGCACTGGCCGAGCTGGACAGCAATCATGATGGGGTGATCGATAGCTACGATAGCGATTTTGAAGAGTTGCGTGTCTGGCTAGACAGCAACCAGGACGGCATCAGCGACGCCAGCGAATTAAAACGCTTGATCTCACTGGATATCAGCAAACTTAATCTGGATGTCCGCAAGGCGGCCGAAAAAGACAACGGCAATTTCATCGGGCTTAAATCAACATTTGAGACCACCAATGGCCAGATCCATACAGCCGCCGATGTTTGGTTTACCACCGAAAAACCAGCGGCAGCCACAGATTTGCGCACACAAGTGGTCAATATGGTGCAAACCATCGCCGCCTTTAACGAAGCCAGCACAAACGTATGGCAAGCCCCGGAAAAACTGCCTGTTACCCTCAGCGGCGATGCCATGCTGGCCTCACCAACCGTCAGCAACGTCAGCCAGATGGCCTCCCTGCTGAAAAACTTCGACACCAACGGCCGCCTCATCGGCGGCACAGAAGCCCTCGTCTCCAGCGATCAAACATTGCGCCTGAATGGCCTAGCCAATACACAGGCTGCGGGGATATTGGCGATAAGCAAGTAATGTCACGAAGCAAAACACCATTCTCTAAACAGTTTGCTTTTGCTTTTGCTTTTGCTTTTGCAAACAAAAAAATAACTTAATAACTGCGATCTCTGCATTGGGCTTTTTAAAGTCCCCTTGAAACACGCCGTAGCGAGGAACAAGCGGGACGGGGTTTCGGCCAGAGGCAGCGAGGCACGAGCGAGTCTCGCCTGCCGCCGGCTCGATTGTCCGCAGCGAAGGGGCCTTCGTGTTTCGTGGGGTGGCCTTCTTTGGCTTCGTTTCTTGGCCACATGTATAGACCATAGACATGGGTAACACTTGTACGAGGACATAGGTAACACTTTGGCGGTGTTTTTAACCGCTTGGGATGCCTACTTACCATGCCTTGGATGCCCGTGAATATCATGTCTATTCGCTCAGAATTTGTACTCCTTACACTGCAAGATAACTGTAATTTTAAAGCGCTTTGCCAGCGTTTCGGCATCTCAACTAAAACAGGTTACAAATGGCGGCAGCGCTATCTGGATACCCCCCAAGAAGGTTTTCAAGATCGATCTCGCCGCCCCAAATCATCGCCAACACTGACCACCGCAGAGATTGAAGCCCTCGTTGTAGACCTGCGCCAGAAGCACCCTGTTTGGGGAGGGCGCAAACTCCATCGAAGGCTGTTGGAGCTGGGCCATGTGGATGTTCCTGCGCCAAGCACCATCACCAATATTCTGCATCGCCATGGCTTAATTTGCGCCAAGGCGAGTGAGCAAGCCCAACACTGGCTACGTTTTGAGCATGATCAGCCGAATGCTTTATGGCAGATCGACTTCAAAGGGAACTTCAATACGGCTCAGCAAATGTGCTTTCCCCTCACTTTATTGGACGACCATTCTCGCTTTAATCTCACCTTAACTGCTTGTGGTCAAACCACGGCAGCCATTGTCCAGACTCACTTAACGGATGTATTTCTTCGCTATGGCTTGCCTGCTCGTATCAACGCTGACAACGGTTCTCCATGGGGAAGCCCCAGTGATGCCAGCCATGGCATCAGCCAGTTATCTATCTGGCTGATCCGCTTGGGTATCCATGTTAGCCATAGCCGCCCAGGGCATCCGCAAACTAATGGCAAAGAAGAACGCTTTCATCGCACGCTAAAAGCCGAAGTATTAAATGGCCGGGCATTTCGCGATTTAGCCCATGTTCAGCATGCATTTAACGACTGGCGCACGGTCTATAACGAGCAGCGCCCGCATGAAGCCTTAGGGCTAGCCACACCGATTACCCGCTATAAACCGAGCTTAATTGCCATGCCTTCTGCTTTGCCTGAAATTGAATACGGCCCCAACGATCAAGTCATTACTGTGGGCTGGGGCGGCGCAGTAAAATTACAAAATCATAAATTTAAAGTGTCTAGTGCCTTACATCGTTTACCTATTGCACTGCGTGCAGATAGTCTGAACGACGGGGTGTTTGACCTCTATTTTTGCCATCAGCACTTCGGAAGAATCGATTTGAATACCTTGCAGTTAAACAACTAAAATGTGTTACCCATGTGTCCGCACGCGTGTTACCTATGTCTCCGGTCTATACAGCCACACAAGAAAGGAAGGTCCAGCGGGACGCCCGCACCTAAATCAACGTGCCGAAGGCACTAAAAAAATCTTTTTGATTCGCGTTAGCAAAAACGGCGGGTTTCACCCGCCCTACTCAATTTCAAGACTTGCTTATGACTTATTCATGGATGATCTGCCCACGCATTACCCCGCGCGGGCAAACACCAATTTCACCCTACAAAACTGGGTAATCGGTATAACCCACTTCATCACCACCATAGAATGTCGCCTGATCTGGCGTATTCAATGTTGTGCCTTGCTGATAACGCGCTACCAAATCAGAGTTAGCGATAAACGGGCGGCCAAAGGCGATGGCGTCTACGGTGCCAGTGGCTAAACGTGCTTCTGCGGTTTGTGCATCATAGCCACCGCAAGTCATGATCACGCCTTGGTATTGTTTGCGTAAATCAACACGGAAAGCATCGCTTAAGGGCTGACCACCGGCCCAATCCGGCTCGGCAATATGTAGGTAGGCTACGCCAGCACGGTTAAATTCCTCGGCCAGATACATGGTCATTGCTTCGGATTCATCGTCCACAATATCGTGAGCTACAAAGTTAGGCGATAAGCGCACGCCGACTTTATCTGCACCAATTTTTGCGGCCACGGCATCGATCACTTCCAGCAATAGGCGGGCACGGTTTTGCATATTACCGCCGTATTGATCTGTACGCTGATTGCTGCCCGTAGCTAAGAATTGCTGCAGCAAATAGCCATTGGCCGAGTGGATTTCTACAAAATCAAACCCTGCCCGCATTGCACGCTCTGCTGCTGCTGCATAATCGGCCACAATGCCCGGCAGCTCTGCGGTTTCTAAAGCTCGCGGTGCATCGCAAGGTGCTCTGCTTGGCGTGCCATCCGGCAGAATCACAAAGCTGCTTGATTTCACAGCCTGAATGGCAGATGGAGCCACCGGCGCTACACCGTTTTCCTGTACCAGCCGATTAGAAATCCGTCCCACATGCCAAAGCTGTAAGGACATCTTGCCACCCTTAGCATGCACGGCATCCACGACTTTTTTCCAGCCCGCTTCCTGGGCATCGGTATAGATGCCAGGCGTTAAGGAATAACCCTTGCCTTGATTTGTGATATTGGTCGCCTCTGAAATAATTAGCCCTGCACTTGCGCGCTGGGCGTAATAGATGGCATTCATTTCCGTTGGCACATCGCCCGGCTGGCTGGCGCGAGAGCGGGTCAGCGGCGCCATGATCATGCGATTAGCGAGTGTAGTTTTGCCGATGGTGACAGGGGTAAATAATTTATCTGCAGACATAAGATTTCCTTTATCAATCAAGTTAAATATATAAATCAAATTTACTCAGCAACCTGCACAACCAGCTTGCCCGCATTTTTTCCTTCCAACAGACCAATAAAAGCTTGCGGGGCGTTTTCTAGGCCTTGTACGACGTCTTCACGGTATTTGATTTTGCCCTCAGCAATCCACTGGCTCATGGCGGCAAAAAACTCGCCATAACGATGGCCGAAATCGTCCCAAATAATAAAGCCCTGCATACGGATACGTTTTTTTAGCAAGGTGCCCATCAAGAGCGATAAGCGATCCGGGCCAGCAGGCAGGGTGGTAGCGTTGTATTGCGAGATCAGGCCACAGAGCGGCACACGAGCTGCGGTGTTGAGCAGTGGCAACACGGCATCAAATACCGCACCACCCACGTTTTCGTAATACACATCAATGCCCTGCGGGCAGGCGTTTGCCAGTTGCTCGGCTAGATCTGCTGCACGGTGGTCGATGCAGGCATCAAAGCCCAGCTCATTCACGGCATAAGCGCATTTCTCAGCACCACCGGCAATCCCAACCACGCGGCAGCCTTTGATTTTGGCGATTTGCCCGACAATTGCGCCGACTGCACCGGTAGCAGCGGCCACCACTACGGTTTCACCTGCCTTAGGCTGGCCAATTTCCAATAGGCCCATATAGGCGGTAAAACCTGGCATGCCCAATACACCCAATGCATGTGATGGGGATGCCAAAGCGCCTAGCTTTTGCAGGCCTGTGCCATCCGAGATGCTGTAATCCTGCCAGCCACCAAAGTTCACCACTAAATCGCCCACGGCGTAATCAGCGTGCTGCGAGGCTTCCACCCGGCTCACCGTACCACCCACCATGACGCCATTGATTTCAACTGGCGCAGCATAGGAAGGCGCATCGCTCATCCGGCCACGCATATAGGGATCCAGTGACAAATACAAAGCGCGCAGCAATACTTCACCGCTGCCAATCGCTGGGACGGCGTGCTCTTCTAAGCGAAAATCAGCGGGTACAGGTGCGCCATGCGGGCGACGGGCTAAAACAATGCGACGATTCAGTGTTGATGACATGTGGAGCTCCAGAGTGTTTGATCCCCGCACGCAGGGAAAACGACAGGAAACAAAACCTTTTGCTTCCTGTGCAATTAATTAAACAGTGCGAATTTCGTAATCCATACGTGGGAAATGGACATGCAGCAGGCCGCAAACGGTGCTTTGACGGGCGATCACGATTTTTTTCTCGTCCAGATAAACCAGCTCACCCGCCACGCTTTCCTGCGGGTAGCCTTCTGGCTGAACAGCCACTTTCTGGCCAGCGTTGAATAAGGAGTCCTGCATTTCAGCAAGAGCAGCAGGCGGAGCCTGCTTGGCAGCAGCAAACGCATCACTCGCTGTAATGCTGCTCATCTCGCCATGGCCCAGTGCCGCCATTCTGGCCATCCACGGCAATAAAGCTTGAGTGTTTGGAGCCAGTACCACCAAGGCTTGTGCGCCCTGTAAAAACCACAGCGTGTGATACACCGCAAAATCACCAGCACATGGATTAACGCCGCCCAGAAAATGGGCTCCGCTTAAAGCCTGATCCAGCTGATCAATCAAGGCACTTAGCTGAATCGCTAATTGCGCCTGATCGGCCAGCAATTGCGCTTTCTGTAAAGGCAAATGCGGATGCATGGCAATGCGATCATTGAGCAAGGCTTGTGGAATATGCTCCACACGGCTTGCCATCAAATATCGTGCAGCACGCCAAAAGATATCCACATCAAATAAGCGCCCCAGTAAATCGGCTTGCGCCGCCTGTGGCCCGGAAGCCAAAGCAGGCTGAGCATAACGCTGCTCCAGCTCCGCAATAATCAAAGCTGAATCACAATAAATATCTGCGCCAATTTGCAATACCGGCGCGCGCCGGTAGCCTCCGGTCAGCGCCATTAAATCGGGCTTAGGCAAAACAGGCGGCATTAAAACGGATTGCCAAGCCAGCTGCTTATAGCCCAGATAAGCTCGCACTTTTTCTGAGTACGGCGAGGCTTGGTAGTGATGCAAAATCAGCGCAGCGCTCATCTTAGTAGCTGCCTTCCAAAACCAGCTTGCTAGTGGCTAAATCCACATCGCCACGCTCACCCAAGGCCACCATGCCGTGGGCTTTTAGCTGCTCGAGCACCGTTTCAATGGCGCTCACTTCCAGACCATAATCACGCATACGGGTTTTAACGCCCATGGCTTCAAAGAAATCGCGGGTTTTGGCGATGGCGGCATCGATACGCGCATCATCCGAGCCTTCTGTAATGCCCCATACACGATCGGCGTATTGCAGCAGTTTTTCACTCTTGGTGGCGCGGCGCACATTCAGCATGGATGGCAAGATAATCGCCAGCGTTTGCGCATGGTCGATGTTGTATAAAGCAGTCAGCTCATGCCCCACCATATGGGTAGCCCAATCTTGTGGCACACCGGCACCGATCAAGCCATTGAGCGCCATCGTAGCGGCCCACATTAAATTGGCACGAACGGTGTAATCATGTGGAGTAGCCAGCGCTTGCGGGCCGACTTCGATCAGGGTTTGCAATAGGCTTTCAGCAAAGCGATCTTGTACTGGCGCATGGGCTGGATAAGTTAAATATTGCTCAACCACATGCACAAAGGCATCGACCGCGCCGTTACCAATTTGCCGCGCTGGCAGGCTGTAGGTTTTAGTTGGGTCAAGAACTGCAAAGCGAGGGAACACCAAGGGATTCATAAATGCTAATTTGGTCTTGGTTTCGCTGCGCGTAATCACCGCGCCATTATTCATTTCTGAGCCAGTAGCAGGCAGAGTCAGCACCGCGCCCATCGGCAAGGCTGCTTGAAGATTCCGGCCGTGCGAAGTCAGAATATCCCAAGGCTCGCCTTCATACAGGGCTGCTGCGGCAGCAAATTTGGTGCCATCAATGACCGAACCACCACCCACTGCCAGCAGAAAGTCGATTTTCTCAGCCTTAATCTGTGCCACGGCTTTCATCATGGTTTCAAAAGTAGGGTTGGCTTCAATGCCTGAGAATTCAGTAACGCTGTGGTTTTTTAAAGCATCCATCACTTCGGTGTACGTGCCATTTTTTTTAATACTGCCACCGCCGTAAAGCACCAGCACGCGCGCATTTGCAGGCACCAGAGTGGCCAACTTAGCAATCTGGCCTTCGCCAAAAACGATTTTAACGGGGTTGTAAAATTCGAATTGTTGCATGGTGCATTCCTTATAAGTACATAAAAATAGACCAGTCGTCTAGTTTGGATATCAAAAAAATCGGCAATGTTGCCGAAGTATTTATTACAAATTTTATCGGGAAGGCAAAGCTGATCTGCCCTTCCCTATTAAGCGGTGCGCGGGCACAACGATGTGCCCATTACTACAAATCTTTCACACCCAAAAGGTGGCAAGTGGTTTGCATGGCGGTTTCCAGCGCGCTGCTATCCTGACGTATTTTGGTCAGCAGGCTGGCTCCCAGCCACATCTGATACAGCATCAGCGCCACAGCCTGCGGGCTCATTTCAGGTAATACGGCCCCTTCGCAGCGCGGCTCATCCAGCCACTTTGCTAGGCGCTCAATCACGCCATCGGTACCCTGCTTGAACACCTGCCGCATCGGCTCTGACAAATCGGCCACTTCGGCGGAAAGCTTAACCACCATGCACTGATTGGCCTGGCTGCATGCCCCCTGGGACATCAGCCAAGTGCGCCAGTAATGCATCAGCCGCTCGCTGCCACAATCGTACTCAGCCTCTAAAGCCTGCATTCCAAGTTGATAAAGGGCGAAATAACGCTCCAGCACTGCGCAACCAAAGTGCTCTTTTGAGGGGAAATAATGATAAAACGAACCTTTAGGCACTTCGGCAGCCGTTAAAATCTCGGCAAGCCCCACAGCAGAGAAGCCTTTCCCTTTGAGAATGGATTCGCCCACTGCAAGTAAATGTTCGCGTGTATCTTCGTGTTTTTTCTTAGCCATGGACTTAGTCTCTCACAAGAATAGACCAGTCGTCTAGTTTTATATACAAGAAGGCAGATTTTTGTGTCCACCTTCCAAATACTCTGCCTCTTCGCGGCGGGTTGCCCCGCCCTAAGCGATCGATCCCACCCTCAATCCAGCAAACCTTCAAACAAAGGTGTAGATAAATAACGCTCGCCAAAGGAAGGAATAATCACGGCAATCAGTTTGCCTGCGTTTTCTGGCCGCTTGCCCAGCTCGATGGCGGCCCAGGTTGCAGCACCTGCAGAAATCCCCGCTAAAATCCCTTCTTGCGTGGCCAAGGCACGTGCCGTTGCAAAAGCGTCTTCGCTCTTTACCCGAATCACTTCGTCATAGCTTTCGGTATTCAAAACACCTGGCACAAAACCCGCTCCAATCCCCTGAATAGGGTGAGGGCCTTTTTGACCGCCGCTGAGTACAGGGCTGGCATCGGGCTCTACTGCCACCGCTTTAAATGAAGGTTTACGCGCTTTTAATACTTCCGAAATCCCTGTGATTGTGCCTCCTGTACCCACACCTGCCACCAGAATATCAATCTGACCATCCGTATCATTCCAAAGCTCTTCAGCCGTGGTGCGACGGTGGATTTCTGGGTTAGCGGGGTTTTCAAACTGCTGAGGTAAAAAGTAATTGCTGTGCTCAATCACCAATGCCTTGGCTGTTGCGATTGCCCCGCCCATCCCTTCTGCCGCAGGCGTCAGCACCAAGGTTGCGCCATAGCCGCGTAATAATGCACGGCGCTCTTTAGACATACTTTCTGGCATAGTGAGCACTAATTTATAGCCACGCGCCGCACAAACCATCGCCAAACCGATGCCGGTATTGCCGGAAGTAGGCTCCACAATCACCGTATCCGGCCCGATCAGGCCCGCCGCCTCGGCAGCATCAATCATCGCTACAGCAATGCGGTCTTTCACCGAGTGCGAAGGATTAAAGAACTCCAGCTTTGCTACAATCGTTGCCCCGCTTGCTTGAGCAACGCGATTTAACTTTACTAAAGGCGTATTGCCGATCAGATCGGTAATGCTATTGGCGATTTTCATGCGGCATCCTTGTTATCAGTTCAATAAAAGATAGTTGATTGTAGCGGCAATATAATTAACAGATAAAGTGACTAAAAAATCTAAGGAAAGATCAATGAAGGTTTATCGCGTTGGCGGAGCTGTAAGGGATAAATTACTGGGCCTGCCGGTAAGGGATATTGATTGGGTGGTGGTTGGCAGCACGGCAGAGGCAATGCAGGCACGAGGCTACACGCCTGTTGGCAAAGATTTCCCGGTATTTTTGCACCCTAAGACACACCAGGAATACGCCCTTGCTCGTACCGAACGCAAATCCGGCCATGGTTACAAAGGCTTTACCGTGCATGCAAGCGAAGAGGTTACGCTAGAAGAAGACTTGCTGCGCCGCGACCTCACCATTAATGCGATGGCCGAAGATGAGCTCGGCCAGATCACCGATCCATTTAATGGCCAAGCCGATCTGGCCGCAAAACTATTACGCCATGTTTCCCCTGCTTTTAGCGAAGACCCAGTACGCATTTTGCGCCTCGCCCGCTTTGCCGCGCGCTTTGCTTTTGATGTGGCACCAGAAACACTCACCTTGATGCAGGAGATGGTCAGCAGCGGAGAAGTCGATCATCTGGTGGCAGAAAGGGTGTGGCAGGAATTTGCCAAGGGGCTGATGGAAGACACGCCATCCCTCATGTTTGAAATGCTGCGCCGCTGCGGTGCGCTGGCCCGTATTGCACCGGAAATCGACGCGCTTTGGGGTGTGCCACAACGTGCCGACTACCACCCAGAAGTCGATACAGGCGTACATGTCATGATGGTGCTCAACTACACCGCCGCGCAAAAATGGCCACTTGCCACCCGTTTTGCCGCGCTCTGCCACGATTTGGGCAAGGCCACTACCCCAGCTGATATTTTACCAGGGCATATCGGCCATGAAGCGCGTGGTGTGCCGCTGGTAGAGGCGCTATGTGAAAGATTGCGCGTACCCAGTGATTGCCGGGATCTGGCCCGCATGGTTTGCCGTGAACACACGCATATCCACACCGCAGAACAACTTCGCCCTGCCACCGTACTAGAAATCTTCCAGCGCTGCGATGCCTTCAGAAAGCCTGAGCGCTTTCAGCAAATGCTCGACGCTTGCCTAGCCGACGCTCGTGGGCGCACGACTTTTGAAAACTGCGAATACCCGCAGGCCGCCTATTTATTAAAGCTGTTGGCCGCAGCCAATACCGTCAATAGCGGCGAGATAGCCCAAAGCTGTGAAGATAAGGCACAAATCCCAGAAAAAATCAGGCAGGCCAGAATTGCGGCAATTCGTGAAGCGTGCACACACTAGCTTTTAAAAAAAAGAACCTCACGAAGAAAACGTAAAGGATGCCGCACGCAAAAAAGCCCGCCAGTTGCCTGGCGGGCTTCCCACAATACGCTACACATCCATGAGACAAGCAGTAAACCGATACCTTTTAGAGAGAGAATTGGAGGACACCCATCTCATTTGCTTGTAGCGAACTGTCTGTACACCCTAAGGCTTCTGACCTTAGGGCTTTATCTATATTAGCTATAGATTATATGCTTTTTCACCGTGGCTGGTCACATCCAAGCCTTCACGCTCTTCTTCTTCCGGTACACGCAGGCCAATCACCAGATCAACCAGCTTAAAGGCAATAATCGAAACCACAGCCGACCATAGCAAAGTTGTACCTACGCCGATAGCTTGAATTTTCACCTGTGCAAGAATCGAATAATCTGCGGCCACTTTATTTGCCACATAATCCCAGATGCCTGTACCGCCCAAATCTGGCGAAGCAAAGACGCCTGTTAAGATCGCTCCCAACACACCACCCACGCCGTGCACACCAAATACATCCAGCGCATCATCTACGCCAAGTAAACGCTTCAGACCATGCACACCCCACAGGCAAATAACCCCTGCTAGCAAGCCAATCACCAAAGCGCCGCCTACACCAACAAAACCGCAAGCAGGCGTAATCGCTACCAGGCCCGCTACTGCACCCGATGCAGCGCCCAATAATGAAGGCTTACCTTTAAGCATCCACTCGGCCAATAGCCAAGACATTGTTGCAGCAGCGGTTGCCAGCCATGTATTTATAAAGGCCAGTGCCGCCACACCATTGGCTTCCAGCGCGGATCCGGCATTAAAACCAAACCAGCCAAACCAAAGCAATGAAGCACCAATCATAGTCATGGTCAGGCTGTGCGGAGTCATGGCTTCACGTCCAAAGCCAATACGCTTGCCCACCATAAACGCCCCTGCCAAGCCAGCAACCGCAGCGTTGATATGCACCACCGTGCCACCGGCAAAATCCAGTGCACCTTTTTGGAATAAGAAACCTGCCGTGGCTGTTGCGGCATCCGCAGCAGCTTGCGTCAGATACGCATCAGGGCCGGTCCAGTACCAAACCATATGCGCCATCGGCAGGTAAGAAAAAGTAAACCAGATCGCGCAAAAAGCCAGAACGGCTGCAAATTTAATCCGCTCGGCAAACGCGCCAACAATTAATCCGCAGGTAATTGCGGCAAATGCCCCTTGGAAAACCACATAAATCAGCTCAGAGATGCCTATGCCTTTACTAAAGGTGGCAGCGATCGAATCTGGCGTTACCCCTTTGAGCATCACTTTGCTAAACGAGCCAAAGAAAGCATTGCCTTCAGTAAATGCCAGCGAATAACCGTACACCACCCACAGCACTGAAATCATGGCAAACACAGAAAACACCTGCATCAGCACCGATAGCATGTTTTTAGAGCGCACTAGGCCACCATAAAACAAGGCGAGGCCTGGAATAGACATCAGAATCACCAAGGCGGTGGAGATAAACATCCACGCGTTATCCCCTTTATTAATGGTATCCACGATGGCAACGGGGGCAGATGCGGCCGCTTCAACAGCAAAACTTTGCGCTGAGGCCGCGCTAAGGACGAAAGCTGCAAATAATTTTTTCATCATCACTCTCTCCGGCAAGTTTTAAGTTAAATGGCTGCTTCGCCCGTTTCACCCGTACGAATCCGCACCACATGCTGCAGATCAAATACAAAGATCTTGCCATCGCCAATCTTGCCGGTATTGGCGGCTTTTTCGATGACTTCCAGCGTTTGCTCCAGCTGATCATCACCGATAGCCACTTCAACTTTGACCTTAGGCAGGAAATCCACCACGTATTCAGCACCACGATAAAGCTCGGTATGCCCTTTTTGGCGGCCAAAGCCCTTCACTTCAGTCACGGTTAAGCCCTGAACGCCAATTTCCGACAAAGCTTCGCGAACTTCATCGAGCTTGAACGGCTTAATAATCGCAGACACGAATTTCATGGGGTGCTCCTTTCAAAAGGTGGGGTACGATCAAAGATCAGCACAAAGTATGCCAAGCGATAAAACGCACTGAATTCATAGCCTTGAAAATCGCTCAGCGGGGTAATGCACCAACAATAGACGTTCCATGGTGCACTGCAACTTAAATTTGCACCAGAGTGGTGCGATCTAAAAATGGCAAGCTTCTGCTAAACTTAAAAGTCAAACCGACACCGTTCAAAAGCGAGCCTGCAACATTTGCCTGTGCAACAACGGAATCAGGAATGAACAATCAACCGCCCCACATGCGGTGCAGCAACAACACCAAGGATATTCACCATGCTTAAAGATAAATTTTTTGACGAAATCGCCAGCAAAATCACCGAAGCGATTGCCGCCAGCCCAGCCAAAGATATGGAAAAAAACGCCCGCGCCATGATGGCCTCAGCCTTTACCAAAATGGATTTGGTCACCCGTGAAGAATTCGAAATACAACAGGAAGTGCTGGCCCGCACACGTGAAAAAATGCATGAATTAGAAGCCCGGATCAGCGAGCTGGAAACCAAACTCCACGCCAATAACCCACAAGACGCACTATGATTTTTGGCAAGAAAAAACCAGAAATAGAACAAATTAATACCGGGCGCTTAAAGCTTGTGTTGGCTGAGCCTGCACAGGCAGCGCTTTGGGCCAGCTTCCAGCAAGAAAACCGCAGCCATCTTGCCCCTTGGGACCCGCAAAGGGATGAGGATTTTTTCACCCCCTTTGCTTGGCAGCTAAGGCTAGAAAACGCCAGGCTGCAATTTGAGCAGGGCACAGCAATTCACTGGATTTTGCTTGATACCCACAGTGCTGAAATGCTGGGGCAATGTAGTTTCAGTAATATCGTGCAAGGACCATTTATGGCCTGTCATTTGGGCTATTCACTTGCAGCTTGCGCGCAGGGTAAAGGTCTGATGAAAGAGGCACTCAGTGCGGCGATTGAACACCTGTTTCGCACTCGGGATTTGCACCGCATTATGGCCAACCATCTGCCGCATAATTTGCGCAGTGCCAAGCTGTTGCAAAGCTTAGGTTTTGAGAAAGAAGGCTATGCACGTTCTTACTTAAAAATTGCCGGGCAATGGCAGGATCATGTTTTAAATTCACTGATTAACCCGGCTCATATGTGAGCTTCAACACAAACACCCGCATCAAACGCTGTTGCAAGCTACTTTTACCTGTACCCGTACAAGGGCTCAGCTGTATATTCGCCCTCTCAAAATGTAATCTAATTGAAAGGAACACACGAAATGCAAAAATACGCGGCAGAATTCTTTGGCACTTTCTGGCTGGTACTTGGCGGCTGCGGCAGTGCCGTTTTGGCAGCCGCCTTCCCCGCACTAGGGATAGGCTTTGTGGGTGTTTCCTTAGCTTTTGGTCTGACCGTTCTAACCATGGCCTATGCAATAGGCCATATTTCTGGCTGCCATCTTAACCCTGCAGTTTCTATAGGCCTTTGGGCGGCCAAACGCTTCCCTGCAAATCAACTTATCCCTTATATCATTGCCCAGGTTGCAGGCGGGATTGTGGCTGCAGCGGTGCTCTATTTTATAGTGACAGGTAAAGCCGACTTCACAACACTTGGGGGCTTTGCTTCAAATGGCTACGGCGAATACTCGCCAGGTAAGTTCTCCATGGCAGCAGCACTGATTACCGAAGTGGTCATGACCATGATGTTTCTGATCATTATCCTAGGAGCTACAGACAAACGCGCTCCACAGGGCTTTGCACCCATCGCTATTGGTCTGGGCCTCACCCTGATTCACCTGATCAGCATTCCTGTAACGAATACCTCGGTGAACCCAGCCCGCAGCACTGCTGTCGCTCTGTTTGCAGGCGAATTTGCAATCGGCCAACTATGGTTATTCTGGCTTGCCCCGATTGCAGGAGCCATCCTAGGGGCCGTGATTTACCGCTTTATCGGCGGTGAAGATCAAGCTGCTTAATAAAAAGCAGCTTGTTAAGGGCGCAACTTAATCCCAAGTGCGCTATGTAAAGTTACTTTTGAACAAGGATGCAGCAATGAACGCCATTCCGCATGGATACCATACCGCAACACCTTACTTGATAGTCAACGATGCAGTGAGCGCGATCGAGTTTTATAAAAGCGCCTTTAACGCCACAGAAGTCATGCGCTTAGCCGACCCGAGCGGCAAAATAGCTCACGCCGAAGTTAAAATTGGCGATTCATCCATTATGCTGGCCGACGAGCACCCTGATATGGGCTATGTAAGCCCTGCAGCTCTGGGTAATTCACCGGTCAGCATCATGCTGTATGTAGAAAATGTTGATACTGCTTTTGAGCAGGCGATTAAACGGGGTGCAGTTGAGCTGCGCGCAATCAGCGATCAGTTCTATGGCGATAGAATTGGCACATTAAAAGACCCGTTTGGCCATATCTGGAGCCTTGCCACACATATTGAAGATGTGTCCCCAGATGAAATCAATAAGCGCTTTGCGGCATTTTTCACTCAGTAAACACGACCGATTCAAACGCAAAAAAAGCCGATCTACGGATAGATCGGCTTTTTTACTTATAGGGTTGCGGAGCCGGCCCAGACAAGTTCCGGCGTTTTGCCAAGTCTGACAGATAAGCGCTTTCGTTTGGGTTTCCTCTGTGAAACTCCGAGCTCTCTGTGTTCTCTGTAGTTCAAGATTCAGGCTTCGCTATTCAATACGCTGCACGCAAAAAAGCCGATCTACGGATAGATCGGCTTTTTTACTTATGGGGTTGCGGAGCCGGCCGATAAGCCGGGTTTTGTAGCCCTGAGTTACCCCAGGGTGACAGTCATTCCTCTAGGCCCAGCATTGCTACTGGGCTCGTGCAACCTACCCGTAGACTCGGCGGGCCACCTCAACGTCTACTGCTTGGTCTTGCTCCGGATGGGGTTTACCCTGCCGTCCGTGTTACCACGTCCGCGGTGCGCTCTTACCGACAAACCTTGCGGCCTGCATCCCTGACGGGAACACCTTTTCACCCTTACCTGATCCCAATCCGGCCTTGTATCAATAAAGGCTTTTAACTTGGGCCATCGGCGGTTCAGCTCTCTGTTGCACTTTCCGTCGCCTTGCAACGCCCGGTCGTTAACCGGCATCCTGCCCTATGGAGCCCGGACTTTCCTCCCCCATACCCTAAAAGTATGGCAGCGACTGTCTGGCCTGCTCCGCAGCGGCGGATTATCACACCTCTGAGGCTGCTTGTGCAAATGGCAATCCGCTTATTTGTGATAAATCACCGGCCATTTGCTGTGCTTTAGCGATTCCCCGCTGGCTGGCTGGGAAATAAGCGAACACAAAACGACGGGTGGTCTCGCCATCTTCGCTCGAAATCAGGCTGAGCCACACGCTGTCTTTACCAAAAACATTGGGCTCTTGCGTCAGCTCCACCCGCTCAAAGCCACTGATAGCCTCGCGCTTACGCCATAACGGCAACAACCCCAACAGCATGGTGCGGCGCTCCAGAATGCTGCCGTCGGTAAATTGCTCGCTCGGCAGAGCCCAGAACATCAGCCCCAAGACGATCATGGAATACCAAAACACGCCAAAGAAGTGATTTTCAAAATGGGCCGAATCGACTAAGGGCTGGCCCCACCAAGCGGCAGCAAACATCGCCGCGCCAAAGATCCACCAGCCGGGCTTGGCAACTGCCCGGCTCACTAAAGTCGGCTTCAAACCAGCTTCCAATGGATTTCTTCCCCAGCGCGTAAAGGCACCACATTGTGCTCACCAAAAGGATAGCTGGCTGGCACCTGCCAGCTTTCTTTTACCAAGGTCACGGTGTCGGTGTTTTCTGGCAGGCCATAAAAAGCGGGGCCATTTTTAGAAGCAAACGCTTCAAGTAAATCGAGCGCCCCTACCGATTCAAAGGCTTCGGCATATAAAGCCAAAGCGGCATGGGCAGAGTAAATACCTGCGCAACCACAGGCCGCTTCCTTGGTGTGTTTAGCGTGCGGTGCACTATCGGTACCAAGGAAGAATTTTTTACTACCTGAAGTCACTGCTGCTAATAGGGCACGACGGTGCTCTTCACGCTTAAGTACCGGCAAGCAGTAATGATGCGGACGAATTCCGCCAGTAAACAAAGCATTACGATTCATCAGCAAATGCTGCGGTGTCACTGTAGCCGCAATATTTGGCCCAGCCTTTAAGACATATTCAGCAGCCTGTTTGGTTGTGATATGTTCAAACACGATTTTTAACTTTGGCAGCCGCTGCTGCAAGACCATCAGCACGCTATCAATAAATGCCGCTTCGCGATCAAACACATCCACCTGCGGATCAGTGACTTCACCGTGCACTAAGAAAGGCAGGCCCAGCTCGGCCATTTTTTCCAGCGCAGGCATCACTTTATCGAAGTTAGTCACGCCCGAATCTGAGTTAGTTGTAGCCCCAGCAGGGTAGAGCTTCACTGCTTTAACAAAGCCACTTTGCTTGGCTTTGACCACTTCTTCCGGCGTTAGGTGGTCGGTAAGATACAAGACCATCAAAGGCTCAAACTGCACACCTGCAGGCAGGGCTTCCAAAATTCGCTGGCGATAAGCAAAGGCCGCATCCACCGTTGTGACAGGTGGTTTAAGATTGGGCATCACAATGGCGCGGGCAAATTCTGTCGCCGTGTGTGGTAAAACGGCAGCCATTAAATCGCCGTCGCGTAAATGCAGATGCCAGTCATCAGGGCGAATAATGGTGATTGATTTGCTCATATTTTAATTCTCAGTATTTGTGAGTGAGTAACTGATGTTTCGCAGAAAAAACCTTAAACCACAAAGTAAAACTCTGTGCTCTTTGCGTTCTCTGTGGTTTAAGGTTTAGCACTTTTTAATCCGCGATTTTCAAAGGCTACGCAACATCAGCAGGTAAATATGTTTGGCCTGACGCTTAGCGTTTGCGAATCAAAAACAGAAATTTATCGTCTTGCGGCCAGGTCTCGATCAGCTCGTGCCCAGTCTGACGGCAAAACGCGGTGAAATCGGTCGGTGTGGCCGGGTCGGTACAGATCACATGCAGCACTTCACCACTTTGCATCGTGGCAAGGGCCTTTTTAGTGCGCAAGATAGGCAGCGGGCAATTAAGGCCGCTTAAATCGGCGGCTTGCTGGTGCTCTGGGCGGCTGGACATGGATGTCTCCGATAAAAAGAACCATTGTACCAAGCCCGCTCTTCTGCGTATGAACAAGCGCTGACGGTTCTTTAAGATTTATACTCATCCCAAGCTGACAGCGATTATCTGCACAAACTTAATTTCTGCTTAATCATCCCATGGTGCAATGCGCACACCTGATTTGCCAATAAATTGATACCACCAAACAGACGTCGCAAAGGATAAGTAATATGAATGGCAAAGTCTCTGCCGAAAATACTCCCGACCGTGCAGCCGCAGCATCGCGCAGCACTTGGGTCAGTGTCTTAGTCAATATCATAATGGCCAGCGCCCAAATTATACTGGGCCTGTTCGCTCATTCCCAGGCTCTGATTGCCGATGGGATTCATTCACTCTCTGATCTGGTGGCCGATGGCGTGGTGCTTTTTGCTGGGCATCACAGCAAAAAAGATGCGGATGAAGATCACCCCTATGGTCACCAACGCTTTGAAACCGCGGCCTCGCTGATTATTGGTCTGATCCTGCTCGCCGTGGGGATCGGCATGCTTTGGGCCGCATTTAATAAACTTGAAGCACCTGAAACCATTCAAAAAGTACACATCATCGCGCTGTGGGTAGCAGGTACGGCACTGATTGCGAAAGAGCTGCTGTTTAGATACATGCTCAGTGTGGCCAAGCGGGTGAAATCCAGCATGCTGATCGCCAACGCTTGGCACGCCCGCTCGGATGCGGCATCGTCGCTGGTAGTGGGCCTCGGCATTATTGGTAATTTGCTGGGCTACCCGATTCTGGATCCGATTGCGGCGCTCTTAGTGGGCTTTATGATCAGCAAAATGGGCTGGCGCTTTAGCTGGGATGCCCTGCACGATTTGATGGACAGAGCCGCCGACGACGACGAAGTTCAAGCAATCAAACAAACGCTATTAAGCACGCCGGGCGTGCTGGGTGTGCACGATCTGCGCACACGCAAAATGGGCGATATGATTGTGGTCGATGCACATATCGAAGTAGAAGCGCTGATTACCGTAGAAGCGGGCCACGATATCGCCGTAGAGGCGCGGCAACGTGTGATGCAGCGGCACCGGGTGCTTAATTTAATGACGCATCTGGATCCATCCCAAAGGCCTGATTTAGATCATCAAGCCCTGCACTAAAACATGTGGCCGCGATTTTTATTTATTCCTTCAAGCTTAAGTCTCGCTTAATGATGCTGTGTTGAAATGCAATCTCTTCATCACACCTCCACGAAGGAAACACCATGAAAATCGCCGCCCTGATTGCAGTTGCCACCCTCGCAACCTCTTCCCTGACCATGGCCAGTGCAAATTGCACACCCCACCCAAAAGCTGAATGGCTCAGCCCAAGTGATGCCCAAAGCAAAATTGTAGCCATGGGTTACAAAATCAAAAAATTCAAAACTTCCGGCGAATGCTATGAAATCTATGGCTGGAATAAAGAAGGCAAAAAAGCCGAAGTCTATTTCGATACCAAAACACTGGACATCGTTAAATCTGAGATTGGTGATTAATTTTCGCGCTGGCAAAACAAGAGGAGTAGGCACGGACCACTCCTCTTGTTTTTAATAGAGGCAGCAAGGGTTTTAGCGCTGGGTAATTCTGCCGGGCTTTCTCGGTAAAAACAGCGCCTGCCAAAAACAAACACTGGCGTTGTTAATCATGCCGAGAAGGATTCAATCATGAATCGAATCAAAGTTTGGGACCCGCTGGTGCGCGTTTTGCACTGGAGCCTGGCCATTGCAGTTTTAGGTAATTTTTTGAATGAAGAAGGCGCAATCTGGCACCGCTGGGCAGGCTATACGGCGCTGGGCATTGTCTGCATCCGCATTATCTGGGGATTTACTGGCAGCCGCCATGCCCGCTTTAGCGATTGGTTTCCCAGCCCCAAGCGCGTGATTCCGTATATACAAGCCATGCGCCGTGGCGAGCACCCGCGTTTTTTGGGCCACAATCCAGCAGGAGCCGTGATGATGCTGTTTTTATTGATCATGGTCTTAGCCATGGGTGGCACGGGCTATATGATGGGAACAGATGCATTTTTTGGTGAAGAGTGGCTGGAAGAGCTGCATGAGATTCTGGCTTACACTTTATTAAGCGGAGTAGGCTTACATATTGCTGCCGCGCTAATAGAAAGCTGGCGGCATAAAGAAAACCTGCCTGCCGCGATGATTCACGGCTATAAACGAGCAGAAATTCCCGTTATAAAAGAGGAGCACAGCTGAGGCTGCTGTGCCATATAAAGGATCTCCATGCGCTTACTATTGGTTGAAGATGACCCCCTTCTGGGCGATGGCATTGCCGAGGGTTTAACTGACGCTGGCTTTGTAGTCGACTGGTTAAAAGATGGAGAATCCGCAAGATTGGCGCTGATGACCGAGCACAGCTTTGATGGCGTAGTGCTCGATATTGGCCTGCCACGCTTGGATGGCCTGCAGCTTCTGGCATGGATACGCCGTGAGCGCGGTCATTTGCCGGTACTGCTGCTCACAGCCAGAGACAGTATTGAAGATCGTATCAAAGGCCTCGATGCAGGCGCGGATGATTATCTGATCAAGCCTTTTGCACTTGGCGAGCTTTGCGCTAGGGTAAGAGCCCTGGTGCGCCGGGGCAAGGGCAAACATGATGGCGAGCTGTGCTGGCAAGATCTGGTGCTTGATCCCGCTCATCAGTCGGTGCAACAAGCAGGCCAGACACTCAATCTCACCGCCATGGAATACCGCCTGCTGCATCTTTTAATGGCGAACCATCCGCATTATTTGTCCCGCCCGCAGCTGGAAGAAAAGCTTTACGGCTGGCAGCAGGATATTGAAAGCAATACCCTAGACGTCCATCTCTCGCATTTACGCAAAAAACTTAATCATGTCGTGATACGCAATGCCCGTAACTTGGGATGGCGTTTGGAAGAAAAAGAATGAAAAGCTGGCTGCAAAGCGCCTCGCTGGCTACAAGGCTTACCCTGCTGGTACTCTTACTCACCTCGCTCACCTGGGCTGCATTCAGCGCCGTCTTACTTTACGAAACCCATGATGAAATCAGCGAGCTGCTGGATAAACAGCTCTACGTCTATACCGACCTACTCTGGCAAAGCCTAGGGGATGACGACGATTTACAGTTTGATCTGCGCCGCAAACCCGATCATCTGCCCCGGGTGGCGTTTAGCCTTTATAACAAAGACGGCAAGCTGCTGGTCTCCAGCAACGAGCATCCCCTGCCTTTTCAGACCCAGCCCGAAAAAAAAACGCGCACCATTACCCTCGACGGCAATCATTGGGAAATTGCCATTCGCCAAGATAAGGAGCGCCAGCTTGTTGTGGGAGAGCCCCATCAAAAACGCGACAAGCTGATCGACGAAATCGTCGGCTATGTCGGCATGACTGCAGGGCTGGCCTTCGCGATTTTATTGCCACTATTATTGCTGGCCATCCGGCACGGCCTGCTCCCCCTTAAAGCGGTCGATGCCGAGCTAGCCCGCCGCGCGCCTGATAACCTAGAAGCACTCACCCTGCCGGTGCCGCGCGAAATTGCCCCGCTGCGCGACCGGCTCAATACGCTTTTTGCCCAGGTGAATGACACGCTGGAAAAAGAGCGGCGTTTTACTGCAGATGCGGCCCACGAGCTGCGTACCCCGCTGGCCGGATTGCGTGTACAAATCGAGCTGGCTCAGGGCAGCCCCCGCCCCGAAGCGCGTGAGAAAGCATTGAAGCAAGCCCTACTCGGCGTAGATCGCAGTACGCATTTGGTCGCACAACTTTTAGAGCTGGCACGCCTTGACTATGCAACAGTAAAAACTGGGCTCAGTATCGATATGGTTCAGCTTGCCCGGCAGGCCTTACAAGATGCCGGGCTACCGCAAAGCTGCTTACATACCGGCAATGTTTGGACATGGCATGGCCATGCAGGATTACTGGCGCTGTTACTGCGTAATTTACTGGATAACGCCAAGCGCTATGCGGGTGAAAATGCGGCCATCACGATTAAGATCAATCAAAACGCCATCAGCATTAGCGACAATGGCCCCGGCGTTCCACCCGAGGTACTGGTCCGTTTAGGTGAGCGCTTTTACCGGCCTCCCGGCCAAAGCCAGACGGGAGCAGGGCTGGGCTTATCCATCGTGCACAGAATTGCAGAATTACACCAGGCCAGCATTACCCTCGCCAGCGATCAGGGTTTTCAAGTCACAATCCGTCAGGAAAAATAAATGGCACATCAGCACCACCACCCGCACGATCAGCCAGGCGGACATAACGAGCACCATGATCACACCTTTGATCACGCCCATCATCATCACGACCATGGCAAGCCCAGCTCGCAAAAACGGCTGCTGCTGGCGCTGATTATCACGGGCGGCTTTGGCATTGTGGAGTTAATTGGCGGCATCATGACCGGCTCGCTGGCGCTGATTTCAGATGCAGGCCATATGTTTACCGACGCCGCAGCGCTGCTCTTAGCGCTGATTGCCAATCTGATTGGCCAGCGGCCCGCCAATGCAGACAACTCCTATGGCTATGCCAGGGCCGAAGTCATTGGCGCGCTGATCAATAGCTTGGTGATGATTGCACTGGTCGTGTGGATTGTGGTGGAAGCTGTCAGCCGCTTAATGAATCCTCAGACCGTAAACGGCATGGGTGTGATGATTATTGCGGTGATTGGTCTTGTCGTGAATATCATTTCGGCATGGCAGCTATCACACGATCACGACAATCTGAACAGCCGTGCGGCAATGATCCATGTGCTGGGTGATTTACTGGGATCCGTTGCGGCGATTACCGCTGGTGCGGTGATTTACTTTACTGGCTGGAAGGCGATTGATCCGATTTTATCGGTTGTGGTATCCATGCTGATTCTGCGATCGACCTGGAATCTGCTTCGTCAGGCCACCCATGTTTTAATGGAAGGCGTGCCGCAACACTTAAACCTAGAAGAAATTGGCGCCGCTCTAGCCTCTGAAAAGGGCGTTGTTCAGGTGAATGATCTGCATGTCTGGAATATATCCGGCGGCAAAGTAGCACTTTCAGCGCATATTGTGATCGAAAAACCAGAAACATGGCCCTTGCAGCTGCAACATATCAACCATATGCTGGGCGAACATTACGGCATACAACATATTACCTTGCAGGCCACATGGTTTAGTATTCGTCCCACGCGTAGTATCCCTATTCGCCGGATTCCACACTGACAAGCAGACAAACAATATTTTCAGGATAAATATGCAACGTTTATTACTTATTACCCTCCTTGCCCTGCCTTGCCTTGCCAGCGCATCTGAATACAGTAATACCACTCCGCCGGGCATAGAGCGGGATGGTGGAACAACATTTTCACGCTTACTCAAAGACACACCACTACCCACGCCAGAAGAAAAAGAATTCAACAAGCCTGACCCAAAAAAACTCGAAAAGTGGCAGGAATTCAGCGCAAATTATGACTCCAGAATGAATAAATTTGAAATTGCACTGGATGGCATTGTTGTGGGGCAAGACGATATTGTGCGCTATGCCGTTGCCGTAACCAGTAAGGGCAGCAAGGTCAGAAATGTCAGCTTTGAAGGGATTGATTGCAAAACTAGGCAATACCGCAGCTACGCCTATTTAAGCGGCGATCAGTGGCAAAACCTTAATCGCCCGTGGGAGCTGATCTTTAAAGATAAGCGCAATGGCTATCAATACAAGCTGGCCAAAGAGTTTTGCTGGGGCGGATCGCCCTCATCTGCAGAAAAAATTATCGATTCAATGACATCGAACGAACCACTTAAGATTGTTCGCTAGGGCCTGAACTCTCCGCCATAAATGCAGGGCATAAAAACCGCTTATGCCCTGCATTATTATTCATTAAATAGCTATCAGGCAGACTTCAAAACAAAGTGAGGCTCTGCCCTATAGATACGAAATAACATCAAGCACGACGAAATGGCAATTAATAAATAGAGTAAAGCCAGAGGCAATAAATTATCGACCGGTAATAAGCTGGAGATATACATAACCCCCCCAGCACAGAGTGTAAGAGAAAAGCCAAGCAAAGAACTGGCTAACCCAGCTAAGGCAGGATACATCGACACACTGCGGGCCATCATATTCGGAAAAATGACCCCTGAGAAAAAAGTAATCAGCAGGGTTGGAATAATCAGGCTGAATAGATTCAAACCCCATTGCAATGCAAGCGCCACCATTACAATACTAGTGAAAATATTAATCATAGCAGCGGAGCAACAAAGGCGGGCAGCCGCAATACGCCCTGCAATAATCCGGTTACTAAATACCCCGGAGAAATAAGCGCCCCCCATTGCCAAAGCTACATTTCCAAAAAAAACCGGTGAGCGATGCAATACGTCCTGAACCATAAAGGGTGCGCATAAATTAAAACTCAATAATACGCCATAGCAAAGCCCCATAATTAAAAAACACAATTGAAACTCGCGATTGGCATAAATCATCTGCGAATTTTCAATAATCAATTTTAATTTAAGTGGAACCGTTTTTTTCAGAGACTCTTTCAGCCCGAAAAACACAATTAAAAATAAAACCACACCATACGCAAGCAAGAAATACAGGCAAGACTGCCAGCCCCAATGAGTTTGCAATTGGGCCCCAAGTACAGGCGCAACAATGGGCCCCATTCCCCAGCCAATGACCATATACGTCATCACATGAGCCAGCTCCTTCCCTGTAAAGTGATCTGGTGCAAGCGCCTTCATCACTACTGAGCCGCAAGCTACGCCTAATCCCTGCACCACCCTTGCTGCAAGAAACCAGGCAAAGTGATCCGTCGAAAGTAAAAGCACACTCCCCAGCAAATAAAGCCCAAGCCCAAGCAGTAAAGTAGATCTCCTTCCCCACGCATCAGCCAGAGGCCCGTAAAACAATTGCCCAATAGCAAAACTCAATAAATAGGCAGTTACACTTAATTGTATTTGCTGTTGGCTGACACCAAAATCGTGCCGCATTGCCGGCAAGGCGGTGACATAAATATCGATCGCCATCTGCCCTATCGGCGACAGCATAATAATTAAGCACATCACCAGAGAAGGATGATTGGGGAGCTGCTTTTGCATATATGCTTCCCTTATGCCGCAATCAAACGAAACTGCTGATCGGCAGCCTCAGCACTCTGCTTAACGGCAAAACGCTTACGCCAGACTAAGTGGGTAGTCATTTGCTTGCCACGGTAAGGCGAAGCCTGGCATGTGCTTAGTTCAAGCCTGTCGCCTTGCAAATGAAGACGGCGAAGCAATGAGCAACCAACCCAATTAGGAAAGAGACTAGTTTGCATATGATGCGTAATTAAGCCACTAAAAGAATGCTCTGCAAGGTCATTCGCAGCAGGCTCAATTTCCACCTCATATAAACCTGAGTATGCAAAATAACTTGCAGCAGCAAGGCTTAACTCTGCTGCCGTTTTTTCATGCAGATTGTCTGAAGCAAAAAACGGTCGCTCACTGTCCATAATTTGCACAGACATATAGCCTTCTGGCGTGTACATAATCATTCCCTGAGGCTGTTCTCCCATAGGAAAAGCAACACTGCCATCCTCTGCACGCTTCAGATAAGACTCAAGCACCCATGCTCCTGCCAATATTGCTTTCAAATTAACCACTTCAATCTTTCTCCATTATTTTTTATATTGCAAAAAAAACGCCAAGTTTTTCAAAGCGTTAAGTAAGCAAACAATTATAGATTGAAGATAAAAGAGACTGGAATCGACAAAGCTGCATGACCGCATTGCAGTTTTATAGCTACCTATCAATAAAAAATGGAATATTTTATAAGCATAAATAAAAACTGTGGCACAATCATCCACAAATGCTGAATAATGATGTATGGATAAATTAATCAACATTCGCGCCTGTAACACCAAACCCCGGCAGACTGGAATGGACTGGAATAACGTTCGCTACTTCCTGGCAATCTACAAAATGAAAACGCTTGCAGCCGCAGCCAACCTGCTCGATGTAGATCAGGCAACCGTAGGCAGGCGCCTGAATGCACTGGAGCGGCAATTAAATACTCGCTTATTTCTACGCACCACGGCGGGAATGATGCCCACGCCTTTTGCTGACCTGTTGTTACCTCAGGCATTACGGCTGGAGGAAGCCGCACTGTCGATGCAAAAAACGGTACAAGATTCAGATTTGAGACTGGCCGGGCTGATACGCATTGCCACTACCGATACACTGGCGCAATTCTTTGTTATTCCAGCGGTGGAAGCACTACAGAAACAACACCCTGATATTGAAGTTGTGCTGTTAACAGGGGCGGAATTAGTCAATATGAACCGGCGTGAGGCAGACATCGCCCTGCGCACGATCCGCCCTGAATCGCCTCTGTTAATTACCCGAAAACTGATGGAGCTTACGGTATCGCTGTATGGCTCAGCTCATTACTGGCGCACGCACTCTACGCCTGCCCGGGGAGAGCATTTCACTGGTCACACCCTGTTACTGCCCTTGCAGCCTACAGGCTGGTCAGAACCTGAGCAGCTGGCAGGAGAAAGTATTGATCAGGGAAAAATTGGAATGCGCTGCAATACGCTATTTAGTTTATGCGCCGCAACCCGCTCAGGCCTTGGCATCACAGAATTACCTGATTTTCTTGCCCATGAATATCCTGAGCTGCAAGCCGTCTGGACAGAACGCCGGCGACGGTATCCGGTATGGCTGGTCGCTCACCCCGACCTATACAAGACAGCAAGGGTGAGAGCTTTGATCGATGCAATTTGCATAGCCGCTGCAGCATACCCATCCTTAGTCCCTGCCTTTACATAAGGCCCATCAAGAATAAACAAAGGTTTACAGCGGGCTTGATTAAACCATCAGCACCATATTATCGCGATGGATCAGCTCTGATTCATCGATATAGCCCAGAGCCGCTTCGATTTGCCCTGTGGGCAAACGCATAATCCGGCGGGTTTCGGCGGCACTGTAATTTGCTAGGCCACGGGCAATCTCTACCCCGGCCGAATCCACACAGCTCACCACATCTCCGCGCAGGAAATCGCCAAGCGCTTCTTTAACGCCAATAGGCAGCAAGCTGGAGCCTTGCAAGCGCAGCGCCCGCACCGCACCAGCATCCAGCACCACACTGCCTTTAAGCAGCAGATGATCGGCAATCCATTGTTTTTTGGCCGCGATGGGCGTTGATTGTGCAGTCAGCTGCGTACCAATCCGCTCACCACGGGCTAAGCGTGCTAATACTTCATGCTCACGACCACAGGCGATCACGGTAGAAGCGCCGCTTCTGGCTGCGCGCTTGGCAGCAATAATCTTGGTATACATGCCGCCCGTACCCACACTGGAGCCCGCGCCGCCCGCCATATCTTCCAAGCTGGCGTCCCCAGCTTCGGCTTCTTCCACCAGCTTAGCATCAGGGTTGGAGCGCGGATCAGCGGTATAAAGGCCGGTTTGGTCGGTCAGAATAATCAGCGCATCACCCTCAATCAGATTGGTCACCAAAGCGCCAAGGGTATCGTTATCGCCAAATTTAATTTCGGCGGTGACCACCGTATCGTTCTCATTAATAATGGGAATCACGCCCAGATTCAGCAGCGTCATCAGGGTAGAGCGGGCATTGAGATAGCGGGTACGATCAGCCAAATCTTCGTGCGTGAGCAGAATTTGCGCAGTTTTTAAACCATAGGCGCGAAAAGCACTCTCATAAGCTTGGCACAAGCCCATTTGCCCGACAGCAGCGGCAGCTTGCTTTTCGTGTACGGAAGTCGGCTTTTGCGACCAGCCCAAGCGTGCCACGCCCTCTGCAATGGCGCCGGAAGAAACCAGCACCACCTGTTTGCCCATTTTTGAGACTTCGGCAATCTCCTGCGCCCAGCGCAAAAGAGCGGCGTGATCGAGACCACGGCCTTCATTGGTAACCAAGCTGGAGCCAACCTTCACCACAATTCGGTGCGCGGCGTGAATAATGCTCTGCGACATAGCCATTTCCTTATGCGAGGATTGGCATTATACCGGTAAGGCGGCTTATCAGATTAAGCAGTATCAAACGACTAAACCGCTAACCCCACTTTAAGAGTCTGCCGTAATGCGCTTTAGTAAACCTCTGCTTTTTATCGCCTGCCTCCTACCGCTGGCCTGGATCTTATTTGCTACCGGGCAAGCGGTTAATCCGATTGAGTTTTTAACCAGGCAAACGGGCACATGGACGCTTAATTTCCTGCTGATTACCCTAGCTGTTACACCGCTGCGCCGCCTGAGTGGCTATGGCAAGCTGCTGCTTTACCGCCGCATGCTGGGGCTGTATGTGTTTTTTTACGCTTTTATCCACGCGCTGACTTTCTTTGTATTCGATCACGGCTTAGACCCGGCCGCGATCTGGCACGACGTGATCAAACGCCCTTTTGTAACCGTTGGATTTTTGGCTTTTGTTTTGCTGATTCCACTGGCCGCCACATCAAATCAGGCAGCGATCCGCAAGCTAAAACGCCAATGGCAACGCCTGCATAAGCTGGTGTATCTGATTGCCAGCCTAGGCGTGCTGCATTATCTGTGGCTGGTAAAACGGGATTTAAGCACCCCGCTTATCTATGCTGCGATCTTGGGGTTGTTATTCTTAATGCGCACGCCAATGGCGAGGCGGTTGGATGGGAAGTTGAAGTTTCTGTAAGCAAAGCATTAAAACCCTAGGTTCTATAGACCCAGCGCACAAACCTTTATCAACAGAGCAAATCAGTTTTTATAGGGTGTACAACGACGCAGTCGCTGTGCACCAAAGAACGGTGCGCAAGGAAAACAACTTGCACACCCTATAAAAATCGGCTTTTTTGCTGTGGTTTGTCTTTAGTGATAAAGATAGGTCACGATAAAACCTATGCCCGTCCTAAAAGTTTTTCTCTATGTGCTCTGTGTCTTTCACCCTGGAGGAATCAAGAAACGGGTAACGTCGATTCCCCATTTATCCGCCGATTCATGCCCGGTAATACGGTCTGCTCCGCCCAGCCCCATAGGTTTGGATAAATCAATTTCTACCGGGGGGATATAAGTATTGGCCTTGGTGCTAAATACAGCCTTCACTCTTGGCATTAATAAATTACCTTCGTTTTGCTCCAGCACAACGGCCAGGCGGCCAGATTCTAATTTAACCAGAGAGCCCACGGGGTAAATGCCCACAGTCCGCATAAAGGCTTGCACAAGGGTGGGATTAAAATGGAATTTACTCCATTCCCATAATTTTTTTAATCCTTCTGATGCAGGCATTCCCTTGTGATAACAGCGATCAGAAGTAATGGCATCGTATACATCCACCACCGATGCCATTTGCGTTAATTGCGTAATATTTTCACCGGGTAATTTATGCGGATAACCACTGCCATCCATGCGCTCGTGATGATGCAGCGTAATTTCTAAAGGAATTTCGCCAATTGAATCCACCTGCGACAATATTTTAAAACCCTCCATGGGGTGAGAGCGCATCACTTCAAATTCTGCTTCCGTCAGCCTGCCGGGTTTATTCAGAACTTCATTGGGTACCATGGTTTTACCCGTATCGTGCAATAAACCACCAATACCCGCCTGCCGGATTAATTCCGCAGGAAAATTCATACTTTTTGCAAAGGTCACCATCAGCGTACACACGCTTACCGAATGCAAAAAGGTATATTCGTCTTTATCTTTAATTCCGGATAAACCTAATAAAGCGCTGCTATTTCTCAATATAGAATCAGTAATGGCCTCAACAACTTCTTCTACATCGTCCATTTGAATGGCTTTACCCATACGGGCATCCTGCATCACAGACCGCACCAACAAATGCGCCTGCTTATGGATTTTTTTAGCGCGGGACATTTCCTCGGTTGTTGAAACCTGAATAATCGGAGCGGGGGCGGTGGCGACTTTAACCATCTCGGCCTCAATCGATGCATTCACTTCGTCCACAGTTGGGGCATGGGCATAATCCAGCCCTCTGTCGGTATCGATATAAACTTCATGAGCCCCGGAGGCGATGATTTTTTGTAAATCTTCGTCCGTTTTAACTACAAACTGCTTACGCAAAAAGGGATGGTCCATCCAGTCCACATTCAGATCATGGATATACATACCGATCTTTAGTACTTCTGTGGGTATTTTCTTGATCATGGCCAGTTACAATGTGGATTGTTCCTTCATCTTAGAACTAAGCGTTGCTCCCCGCACATGTACAAATTAACTTTCATCAACCTGCAAGATTCCACCCGTCTGGAATGCGAGGCTGCGGCAGAAAGCATGCTCATTTCTGCCGTCAGATCATTAGTCAGCGATGGCAAATTACAACTGGCGTGGCGCTGCGGTCAGGGAACTTGTGGCGCGTGTAAAGTACGCTTAGAGCATGCAGGCAGCGGCAATATGGTGACGCTGGGCGGCAAAGAAAGGAACGTCATGATCCGCCATGCGGGACTGGCCGCCGGCTCCCCGCTCACCATCCCCGATACACCCGAGCTGGTGCGACTGGCCTGCCATATTCAAATCAAGAGTGATTTAACGATTTATGTTTAACTGGCTTTGCTAAACCTTGAACCATAAAGGGCGCAGAGAACCCCAGTAAAACACACTATCGCCATAGCCTTTTTACAAGACATACATCGTAAATACACCCGCTTTCCTCTGTGAAACGCTGTGCCCACAGTGTGTGGTTTAAGGCTTAACCATCGTTCGAAATCACCTCAAGCCGCCCCCATCCTGCGGCTGATCGCTTGTGTGGCGGCCAATAATTTTTGTACCAGCTCGCTTTTTGCAGTGGGTTGCAGAGTGGATGAAGAAGAGCCCACCACCGTTACCACAGCAATAATCTGACTACGCGCATCAAATACCGGGGCAGAAATAGCGTCTACGCCGCTGATCAGCAAGCCTTGAATGCTGTGCCAGCCCTGGCTGCGTATTCCCGCCAGCAGCGTATTGATTTCCATGGCTTCTGCCTTGGCAAGTGCCGCTTCCTGCAATAAAAGCTGCAGCTCCTGCTCTGGCAAATACGCGCTGAACACAAGGCCCGTGGCCGATTTAAACGCAGGTAATACTGATCCAACCTGAGTAATCAGGCTGATGGATCTGAGCGCCTGCTCCACTTGCACCACGGTTGCGCCTTTATTGCCCCATACCGCAAAAAATACGGTTTCATTCAGCTGATCGCGCAGATTCAAAAGATAGGGCGTGGCAACTTTTAATACGTCCATTTTACCCAGCGCAATCAGGCCTACACGTAAGGCTTCGGGGCCGAGTGCGTAATGATTACTGCTGGAGTCCTGCTCGGCAAAACCTGTGGTGATGAGCGCCTGCAAATAGCGGTGCACCTTGCTGGCAGGCATTTGCAAGGAATCAGCCAGATGCGTCAGCGAGGTGGCCGGGGCCAGATCAGCCAAAGCTTTTAATACTTGAGCTGCCACTTCTGCCGAGCCAACGCTTTGCCGCCTGTCATTTTCTGCCATGCTTTTTTTACCACTGAAATACAAGGATGGGCGTTTATAGCTTGACGGGTATTTAAAATCAAATTATGTTTTGCGTAAACCAATTACGCATAACGTAAAAAGGACTCGTCATGTCACACGCTACTTTGTCTTACCTATCAGGGTTTGGAAATGAATTCGCCAGTGAGGCATTGGCGGGAGCCTTGCCAGAGGGGCAGAATTCGCCGCAAAAAGCCCCTTATGGCCTCTATCCTGAGCAATTTTCTACCAGTGCCTTTACCGTGCCACGCTCCGAGCTGCGCCGCACTTGGATGTATCGTATTTTGCCCTCAGCCGCACATGGCAAATTTGAGCGTTTAGAAAAACAACGCCAAGGCTGTCAATTAGGGGCCATCACCCCTAACCGCCTGCGCTGGGATCCGCTACCTGTTCCTGATGCCCCCACTGATTTTATTGACGGCCTGATCACTATGGCCGCCAATAGCGATGCGCCGGAAGGCATCACCATCCATCTTTACCGCGCCAATCGCTCCATGCAGCGGGCATTTTTTAATGCAGACGGCGAAATGCTGATCATGCCCGAGCAAGGCCGGCTGCGCCTTGTTACTGAGCTGGGCATTTTAGAAATAGAACCCGAAGAAATTGCCGTGATTCCGCGCGGCATGAAATTCCGCGTGGAGCTGCTGGATGCCGCTGCCTGCGGCTATATCAGCGAAAACCACGGCTCGCCTTTCCGTATCCCGGATCTGGGCCCCATTGGCAGCAATGGTCTAGCCAACCCACGCGACTTTTTAACGCCAGTGGCCGCCTACGAAGATGTGGATCAGCCGACACAGTTGGTACAAAAATTTCAGGGTGAATTCTGGGCTACCACCATGAGCCATTCGCCCTTTAATGTAGTGGCTTGGCACGGCAACAGCGTGCCGTATAAATATGATCTGCGCCGCTTTAACACCATAGGCACCGTGAGTTACGACCATCCCGATCCTTCTATCTTTACCGTGCTCACCTCGCCATCAGCGGTGACTGGCCAGGCCAATTGCGACTTTGTGATTTTCCCGCCACGGTGGATGGTTGCTGAAGACACCTTCCGCCCACCTTGGTTTCATCGTAATCTTATGAATGAGTTTATGGGTCTGGTGCGTGGCGAGTACGACGCCAAAGCCGGTGGTTTTGTACCTGGCGGCTGCTCCCTGCATAACGTAATGAGCGCCCACGGGCCGGATGCTAGAACTTTTATCAATGCCAGCAATGCGGCATTAAAACCGCAAAAAATCGAGCGCACTATGGCGTTTATGTTTGAAACCCATGCCGTGATCCGCCCAACGCAATACGCACTGGAATGCGCACAGCTTCAAACAAACTACGACGACTGCTGGGCAGACATGCCCAAAACATTTAATAAAAACCAGATTTAATAAGCGCGTATAGCAACGAGCGCTAAGTCCTAAACCACAGAGGACACAGAGTGCACAGCACCACAGTGGCTATCGAGGTACGCCCTCGCATGCAGACTGCTATCCAAACTACGGGTCTAAAACAATTGAACTTTGTTTTTCCTCTGTGAAGCTCTGTGGCCTCTATGCTCTCTGTGGTTCAAGGTTTAGCGCTCTATGACACACTTTAAAACCCAACGGAGCCTCTCATGACTTCCACTACATATCGCCTCAGCTGGGTTACTTCTGCTAATGATCACCGTGATTTCCCGCTGCAAAATCTGCCTTTCGGGATTTTCAGCCCCGAAGGCTTGCCGCCGCGCGGTGGGGTGGCGATTGGTGATTATATTTTTGATTTGCAAACCGCAGTTGAGAACAGCTTATTTACTGGCGAAGCCCTAAGCGCGGCACAAGCCGCCAGTGGTAAATCGCTCAATGCTTTTTTTGCCCTGCCTAGCAGCGCAAGGCTGGCACTGCGTGAGCGGCTGTTAGAGCTGCTCGATGCTGATTATGCCCAGCTGAAAAGCCTGCAAGCGCAAGGCGAAGCCCTACTGCGCCCTGCCAGCGTTTGCAAAATGCACTTGCCTGCAAAAGTCGGCGATTACACCGATTTTTATACCGGCATTCATCACGCAGTAAACGTCGGCAAATTATTCCGCCCGGATAACCCACTGCTGCCTAATTACAAATATGTGCCGATTGGCTATCACGGCCGCTCCTCGACCATTTACCCAAGCGGCTTTGCCGTGCGCCGCCCACTGGGCCAAACGCTCAAGCCTGGCCAAGAAGTGCCAGCGCTCAATCCATCAGCCCGTTTAGATTACGAGCTGGAGCTGGGGATTTGGATCGCGGGCAGCAATCCGCAAGGCGAGGCGATCAGCATTGCCAATGCAGCCGAACATATCGCCGGTTTCTGCCTGCTTAACGATTGGTCGGCGCGTGATTTACAAGCATGGGAATACCAGCCGCTAGGGCCTTTCCTTGCTAAAAACTTTGCCACCACCGTGTCGCCTTGGGTGGTGACGGCTGAAGCGCTGGCTCCATATCGTGCCGCTCAGCCTGCCCGCCCCGAGGGCGATCCGCAGCCGCTGCCCTACCTTTATGATGCCGCCGATCAGGCCAATGGCGCTTTTGATATTGAGCTGGAAGTGTTGCTGCACACCGCAGCACAAAAAGCCCAAGGCTTGCCTGCGCATCGTTTGGGCTTATCCAACACGCTGAATATGTACTGGACTGTGGCGCAGCTGATTACCCATCACACCGTGAACGGCTGCAGCCTACGCTCTGGTGATTTACTCGGCACCGGCACCTTATCCGGCCCAACGGCAGATTCGCTGGGCAGCCTGCTGGAGCTGAGCAATGGCGGCAAACAAGCGATCAAGCTGGATTCCGGCGAAGAGCGCTGCTTCTTAGCCGACGGCGACGAAATCATTATGCTGGCCCGTTGTAAAAAAGAAGGCCACCCCAGCATTGGTTTTGGCGAATGCAGGGGGGTGATTTTAGCTGCGAAGTAAGTTTCGTAGGGTAGGCTAGCCCAGTTGTTTGGGCGTAACCCACCGTGCATCGATTTAGTTGTACAGGTGAAACTCTTTAGTGCCTTCGGCACGTTTATTTAGGAGCGGTAGCCACCGCTGGGGCCTTCCTTTCTTGAACGGCCAAGAAACGAAGCCAAAGAAGGCCGCCCCACGAAACGCGAAGGCCCCTGCACTGCGGACAATCGAGTCGGCGGCAGGCGGGATTGGCTCGCTGCCTCGCTCCCTGGCCGAAACCCCGCCCCGCTTGTTCCTCGCTCCGGCGTGTTTCAAGGGGACTTAAAGCCCTATGCGGAGATCGTTGTTATTACGTTTTTTCATTGTTTGCTGAAAAAATGCAAATGGCTTAACGCACAAGGGGCTTAACCGCCCTACGACAAATATAAATAAGGTTTAAGCATGGAACTCTACGGCTATTACCGCTCCACCTCGTCTTACCGTGTGCGGATTGTGCTGGCGCTCAAAGGGCTGGCTTATACTTCCGTGCCGGTTAACCTGCTCAAGGGCGAGCAAAAAGACGCGGCTTATCTCAGCGTTAATCCACAGGCACGCGTGCCTGCACTGCTCGATCAGGCGCAGGAAGCCATTATCCAATCGCCCGCGATTATTGAATATCTGGAAGAGTGCTACCCAGAAACAGCGCTACTACCCAAAGATCTGTTTGAGCGGGCCAAGATTCGCGGCATGGCAGCACTAATCGCTTGCGATGTGCATCCGCTGCATAACGTCAGCGTGCTCAACTATCTGCGCAAAAACTACCAGTGCAAAGAAGATGATATTACGGCGTGGATTAATGAGTGGATTAGCCAAGGGCTGGCTGCGGTTGAGCAGCTTATTGGCGAGAGCGGCTATTGCTTTGGCGAAATCAGCCTGGCCGACGCCTACCTGATCCCCCAACTCTACGCGGCCCGCCGCTTTAATGTACCGCTGGATGCTTACCCAAAGATATTAAGAGTAGAAGCCCTAGCTAACGCACACCCGGCCTTTATCGCAGCCCACCCGCAAAATCAGGCAGATAGCCCGGATTAAGTCAAAAACCAGACCAATCCACACCTTAAAACACGGAGAGAAGGAGAAGAGCACGGAGAAAAGCTAAGCCAAATAAAAACAAGCTCGCAATCTAACTGAGCTAAGAAGTCATTTTTCTCCGTGCAACTCTGTGTTTCAAGATTTGGGTTTTATGTAAAGCATTATCGTTATAGCCCTCTCCCCTTACCCTCTCCCGAAATGGGCGAGGGGGAAAAGTAGCGCCTTTGGCGCAGTTTTATCTAAAGGAATCGACATGCAAGAAGCGCTTTGGACGCCCTCACCCGAGCAAGTTGCTGCTACGCAGATGGATGCGTTTCGCCGCCATATTAATCAGGCGCATGGCCTTGAGCTGGCCGATTATGCACAGCTGCACGCTTGGAGCGTGGCGCATCGGGTGGCATTCTGGCTGGCAATTGTCGATTTCTTTGCCATCAAATTTAGCCAGCCTGCCAGCGAAGTGCTGACTGAAGGCTCAGAAATGCCGAGCGCGAATTGGTACCACCAGACCAAGCTTAATTTTGCCGAACATCTGCTGCGCCGCCGCGATGCACACCCGGCTCTGATTTCTATTGCAGAAGATGGCTCGCGCGAAGTGCTGAGCTATCAGGAGCTGGCCGCCCATGTAGCAGGTCTGCAAAAAAGCCTGAGTGAGGCCGGTGTAGGCTATGGCGATCGTGTGGCCGCGATGATGCCCAATACCTGGCAAACCATTGTTGGCGCATTGGCTACCGCCAGCTTGGGCGCAACGTGGTCTTCTTGCTCGCCCGATTTTGGCACACAGGGCGTCACCGATCGCTTCGGCCAGATTGAGCCGAAAGTATTGATTGCCTGTGCTGCCTATCGCTACGCGGGCAAAACACTGCAACTGGCAGATAAGATTAAAGACATTGTGACCCGCCTGCCCTCGGTTGAGCATTTAATTATTGTTCCCTACGCCCATGCAGAGGCGCAAGCAACCAGCTTTAAAGCAGGCAATGCCAAGGTTACGCTGTGGCAGGATTTCTATCAAGCCGGTGGCGAGCCAGAATTCACACCTACTGACTTTGCTCACCCGCTCTACATCATGTATTCCAGCGGCACCACCGGCGTGCCCAAGTGCATCGTGCACGGCGCAGGCGGAACCTTGCTACAGCATGTAAAAGAGCTGGGCCTGCACACCGATCTCACCATGAGCGACACGCTTTGCTACTACACCACCTGCGGCTGGATGATGTGGAACTGGATGGTATCCGGCCTAGCCTTGGGCGCAAGCATTGTGCTTTACGACGGCTCGCCGTTTCACCCCAAGGCCGACCGGCTGATTGATTTAATTGATGCTGAGGGCATCAGCATCTTTGGCACCAGCGCCAAATATCTGGCCGCGCTAGAGAAAGCCGACTCCAAGCCCATCCATACGCACCGACTGGATAAGCTGAAAGCTATTCTTTCCACCGGCTCGCCGCTCTCGCATGAAAGCTTTGAATACGTTTACCGCGATATTAAACAAAACCTCTGCTTATCTTCTATCTCAGGTGGCACGGATATTATTTCCTGCTTTGCGCTGGGCAACCCTGCCCTGCCAGTCTGGAGCGGCGAGCTGCAATGCAAGGGCTTAGGCATGGCGGTGGAAGTATGGAGCGATGCAGGCCAGGCGGTGGTGGGTGAAAAAGGCGAGCTGGTTTGTACACGCCACTTTACCGCCATGCCAGTCAGCTTTTGGAATGATCCGCTCGGGGACAAGCTGAAAGCGGCTTACTTCAGCCAATACCCTGGCGTATGGGCGCAAGGCGATTACGCAGAAGAAACCATCCACGGCGGCATCATTATTCATGGCCGCTCTGATGCGGTGCTCAACCCGGGCGGCGTGCGTATCGGCACGGCAGAGATTTATCGTCAGGTAGAAAAACTGCCAGAGATTTTAGAATCGATCGCCATCGGCCAAGATTGGGACAACGATGTGCGCGTGGTGCTGTTTGTGCGCTTACGTGAAGGTGCTGAGCTTTCTGATGATTTGCAAAACAGCATCCGCCAGGTGATCCGCAGCAACACCACCCCGCGCCATGTGCCTGCCAAAATTATTCAAGTGCGGGATATTCCCCGCACCATCAGCGGCAAAATCGTCGAGCTGGCCGTGCGTAATGTAGTGCACAACCGGCCGGTAAAAAACACCGATGCGCTGGCTAATCCAGAGGCGCTGGAGGAGTTCAGAAACCGGGCAGAGCTGGCTTCTTAGCCCCCGGGCCAGTTACAAATTTGAAGCGCTGCTTTTACGCTGCTTGTGGCGTAATAAGCAGCGCTTTTTTTACTTCAGCTTACTTTGCTAAACACGCCAACGAGGTTAGGCGTTGAGCACTACGTCAAAGCAAATAAAGCCTGAATGGATAAGAGTAAAAGATTTGATCACTGCGGCTATTCGCCCGGGAATCCTGATAGATACGCTTACGTGCACTAAACAAGGCATCCATCGAACTCTGCCCTTGGTTTAAGCCTGTAAAAAAGTAGCGCATCGTCAGCGTTGAGGAGTTACCAGATTCGTTGCTAATAATGGGTGCCAGATAGTGATGTGCACCGCTGCGGCTTGCAGCATCAATAAAGGGCTTACTCAATCCCAGCTGGCAAGAATCAAAATAAACCAATCTAAACTTAGCATCACCAAACTCATCTGCATTCATATGCTCCTTCAGGAGCACTGAATCGTCTTTATCTCCGTCATTTGCACCGAAACCTGGCACCACAAAGCCATGTGCGCTGATGATTAAAAAATCAGCATTTGCTTTAGCAAATAATTTTGGCCCGGCACTTTTAGCCGCATAAAGACTTGATCCCGGGTAGTAAGCCCTCACTTCTCCCGCGCCGTTGTCCGGATCGGTTTCGGGATCACGCACGATCAATCCACGAGATTCTGCGCCAAAGCCAGGTATTTGATCCTGATCTTTGGGTGCCCCAAAACTAAACGCGAGCGCCTTTTCAACAAATAATGGCTCACCATCAATGGGCAATAAGTCCAGAGTAAAGTGCATAAAACGGGGCTGGATATTAAACACAATGCAAGAAGCCTGACGCATAGCGGGTATCAGCGGGCCAAACAGTTCTTGAGAAAGCCCTTTTAAGCGCGTATCAAAACGCTCATCCAGCTTTTTGTTTTTTTCCAGTATTTCATAAATCTGACGAAACTCTTTTGAGATCATTTTTGCAGAGCGTCTGGATTCAACCACCGTTGCATCCTCATCCGACTGCAGCAGGATACGATCATTTTTTTCCTGCAGTGAAATAACTAAGCAACTCGCTCCTGCTTGTGATCCCGACAACATCAAAATGGCAATCAGCGTATTACGCAGCCAGCTGCGCTTAAGCGGCTTAGTATTTAAATTGACCTTAAAATTCATAGTGCATCACTCCTTTGAAATGGCGGCTAAAATTCCAAAGGCATAATTAATACACGAAACATACAAAATCATCACCAAAACTTTCCAGTTACTTTTCACGCATTTAAGCAAACAAACAGAGCAGGCCAATCGACAACAAAACAGCATCAGCGAGGTGTGCGCCGCAACAACAAGCCGGCAGTGATGCACGACTGACGCAGAAGGAATTGCCAGGAACTAAATAAGCCCGTTTACTTTCCCCTTTATGCCAACGCTTATCCTGCCTGCTTAAGCGTGGAGTAAATGGTTTCTATGCACAGGCAGATACTGCATCAGCCTTGCCTTAATCTGCAGCTTCCTGCCAGAGCCTTTGATCGAATGCTGATTCGCAGCCCTTGTAAAACGAGAATGAAAGGCGAAATAAGCAAGCTGCCATTGATTAATATCTCCCTGCCCCCATCTATGGCTACGCGGATCTGCCGCTAAAACTGATCAAGGAACATTATGTCCATTTCTATGTACACCGCCAGCGTTCCCGTTTTTAAACAATTACTTACTGCTCTTTCTGATGTTTTAGCCAAGGCAGAAACTCACGCCGAAGCGCACAAAATTGACCCAACCGTTTTGCTGCAAACCCGCTTATATCCAGATATGTTTCCGCTGGTACGCCAGGTGCAGATCGCATGTGATTTTGCCAAAAGCGTCCCTGCCCGCTTAGCCAATGTTGAAGTACCGGCATACGAAGACAATGAACAAACCTTTGCCGAGCTGCAGGCGCGCATTTCTAAAACGCTGGCCTTTATCAATGGCCTGAGTGCCGCACAAATTGATGGCAGTGAAGCCTTAGAAATCGTACTGCGCCCCGGAACACCTAAGGAGAAAAAACTCAGCGGTCAGGCCTATCTGCTCTCTTACGGCTTGCCGCAATTTTTCTTCCATGTCACCACCACTTACGCACTGCTGCGCCACAACGGTGTAGAAATTGGTAAACGCGATTTTATGGGCGCATTCTAAGCGGCCAGCCCTGCATCTGAAGATGCAGGGCTTTTCATAAGAGCAATCATTTCATCATGCCCGCAAAGGGCATTTTTTATATCAGTACAGCGCCGCGCAATCACGTTCAGCCCCCTTTCTGCTTCGCTCAGGCACGTCATAAATACGTATTAAATATATAAAGCCATCCATTTATCAGCCATCCGTTTTGTCTGATAGCTGCCATTCAAAAATGTGAATAGACGATATAAATTTTTTTAATTAAAGTTCAATCACTGAATCAGCACACAAAAACCAGCCAATTCATATATCAAGCAAAAATATAAATACAAAAACCATACAAACTGTTTATTATTTACCATACCGGAGCAAGCCATGAATCTGCCACAAGATCTGAAAAACTTTGTCGAAAACTCTATTGATGAATTAAACCTGAGAGAGCACCCTTACTTTAGTCATTTACTAAGTGGCCAATACTCTAAAGAGCAATTTATTCAATCACAAAATCAATTTTCTTATTTGGTTAAACACTTTTCGCGTTCTATGGCATCGGTTATTGCCAATATCCCAAGCGATTTAACGCGCACAGCAATTGTGGGTAATCTGTGGGAAGAACATGGCCATGGTGACCCGGCCAAAGTGCACGGCAAAGCGATTCTTACCCTGATTGACCGCTTAGGCGGAGATTCAAATCAATTAAATGAAAAGTACGCATCAGAATCCATCCGAATTTTCAATATTGCCTTACGCGGTATTTCTGTTTTTGAAGACTACAGAATTTCCACCGCCGTATTTGGTGCAATTGAAAGAGTATTCGTTAATATCTCTTCATTAATTTGTGAAGGAATTATTGAGCAGGGCTGGCTAACAGAAGACCGCGTGATTCACTATGCCTTGCATAAAGAAATTGATACCAAACATGCCGAAGAGTTTTTAGAAGTCGTCGTTGACGACTGGAATCATGATGAAGAAAGTAAAGAATTAGTGAAAGTAGGAATACGCTTGGGTCTGCGCTTATTCACCAATGTATACAGCGATTTTGCCCGCGAATTAAATTAAAGACGAAGGGCACTCTGATTGCCATTCAGCTATCAATTGCAATGGATTGAGCGGGAGCCCAGAGTAAAAGCTGGACTCCCGCTCATGCATAGAACGAAATAAATCAGAGCATCCCCAAATATTGGCTGATAACGGAGAGGCATTCTGATGCCTCCTATATATGGCCTTTCAGCCGTCATCTATCCGGATCGATTTTATGACTGTACGTACTCGTTTTGCCCCTAGTCCTACGGGCTTATTACATATTGGCGGTGTACGCACCGCGCTGTTTTCATGGGCGCATGCTCGCAAAAATGGCGGCGCATTTGTGCTGCGTATCGAAGACACCGATTTAGAGCGTTCCACACCCGAATCTGTGAAAGCCATCATGGATGGCATGCATTGGGTGGGTATCGACTACGATGAAGGCCCGTTTTACCAAATGCAGCGCATGGATCGCTACCGCGAAGCCGTGAAGCAACTCTTAGCCAGTGGCCACGCCTACCCTTGTTATATGTCCAAAGAAGAGCTCGATGCCATGCGCGCAGAGCAAGAAGCTTTGGGCTTAAAAGCCAAGTACGATCGCCGCTGGCGGCCGGAAGAAGGCAAGGTACTGCCAGAGCCGCCTGCCGGTGTGCAGCCCGTACTGCGCTTCAGAACGCCACTGGATGGCGTAGTAGCATGGGATGATCTGGTGAAAGGCCGGATTGAAATTGGCAATATCGAGCTAGACGATCTGATCATCGCCCGCCCCGATGGTACGCCGACCTATAACTTCTGCGTGGTGGTGGATGACTGGGATATGGGCATCACCCAAGTGATTCGCGGTGATGATCATGTGAATAACACGCCCCGCCAGATTCATATTTTTAACGCGCTGGGCGCAGTCGTACCGCAATTCGCCCATCTGCCGATGATTCATAATGATCAGGGCCAGAAATTATCCAAGCGCCGCGATGCCGTTAGTGTGGTGGATTACGACCGGGCCGGTTATCTGCCGGAAGCCCTGCTCAACTACCTAGCGCGTTTAGGCTGGGGCCACGGTGACGACGAATGCTTCACCATGGCGCAATTTGTAGAATGGTTTGATCTGAAAGACGTATCGGCCAGCCCAAGCCGCTTTGATAAAGAAAAGCTGCTGTGGCTGAATGCACAGCATATCAAGGCCGCCGATACTCCCCGCTTGGCCGATCTGGCTAAGCGCTTCTTGGATGAAAAAGGGCTTGATCTAAGCCATGGCCCTGCCTTGGCGGATGTGGTGGCCCTCTTAAAAGAGCGCGTACAAACCATTGTTGAGCTGGCTGCCGAAGCAGAATACTTTTACCAGCCGCTGACGCCTTCTGATGAGATTGTGGCCAAGCATTTAACGAGCGACGATCTGGCCCGCCTGAGCGCCTTTGCCAGCGAAGCTGCAGCACTGGAAGCATGGGATACCGCGGGCATCTCGGCCTTTATTAAAGAATTTTGCAAATCGCAGGGCGTAAAGATGGGGCAGGTGGGCATGCCGCTGCGCGCCAAAGTCTGCGGCACCACGCATACGCCCTCGGTGGATGCGGTGCTGGCTTTGCTGGGGAAGGCTGAAGTATTAAAACGCCTAGCTTAAGCATTGCCATATAAAAAAACCGGGCTGAATGGCCCGGCTTTTTTATGCCCGGAACCCAAGCTGGCTTTATTGTGTACGCCAAACGCCAGCGGGCAAATCGCAACTATTTATCATTTTTTGTACATTCAGACACGCTGAAAGTACAAATTACAAAACAAGCAATGGATTGCTGATCAGCAAAAGAAAATGGACACATCTATGAAAAAAATAGCGCCTTTCGCCATCTAGCGCGCGAAAATGCCAAACAAGCCGCTGCGCACGGTGCTATTCCCATCAACAAAGCCCTCCAAACACTTACATCACTCGCAAATTAATCCAGCAATATATTCTGATACACATGCATTATGCATATAATGCGCTTTCTTGATAATTTTGCTCAACTTGCGAATGTTTGATAAATTTTGTCAGAATCAATCATCCAAGACGATCTGTTCACATCAAGCCTTGCCGGACAGAAGCAAAAAACCTGAGCAAAACCAATCCGTTTTATTCAAATAAATCACCACGCGATATTATTTAATAGTCTTGAACTGCAATGGCTTACTGGCGCAACGCACTGCGTTGTATATTTTCTCTTGCTTATGGACGTTAGCCCAATATTCATGGACCTTACCCAGTTAAAAACATTTGTTACCGTTGCTGAAGAAGCAAGCCTTACACGTGCCTCTGAAGTTTTGTTTTTAAGTCAGCCAGCCGTGAGTGCTCAGATCAAAGCATTAGAGGCCGAACTAGGCGTTACCCTTTTTCAGAGAACTGCGCGTGGTATGACGCTCACCATGGCGGGGAATGTTTTAAAACAAGACGCCATGCGTGCACTTGATGCCGCCAAACATGTCTTTTCCCGCGCACTTTCTTTTCGCGATGGTTTAAGCGGCGAATGCAATATAGGCACCATTTCTGAGCCTGTAATGCTGCGTTTAAGTGAGCTACTCTCATCGCTGATGGATTTACACCCGGGCTTATCACTCCGGCTTTCACAAAGTATTTCCGGCACGGTCATTGATCAGCTGTTAGAAGGCAAATTACATGGCGGCTATGTAATTGGCCATATTGATGATGCCCGCATTGCCTCCATTCCTGTACGCCCTATTACCTTACGTATTGTCGCCCCCTTTAACTGGCTGGATAAAATAAGTGGCGCAAAATGGGAAGACATTGCTAGGCTGCCCTGGATTTCCATGCCCAAAAAATGCTCATTCCACCAAATCACCGCCAATATGTTTGCAAGGCATGGTTTATCTCCCAGCAGCGTCGTCGCGGTGGATCAGGAAACAACCCTGCGTAAATTAGTGGCATCAGGAATAGGCCTAGCACTGATGCGGGAAGATGTGGCGCTTGATGCAGAAGCCAAGCAGGAATTAGTCATCTGGCCTCAGGGCACTGAAACCAGCCAGTTGCATTTTATTTATCTGCGCTCCGAAGCCCAATCCCCCATCGTGCAGGCACTCAGCCAGAGCGTACAAACAGTTTGGCAATTAGCAGAACAGCATGCTGATTCAACGCTTAGCTTAAAAGCATCATAAAAAAAACCCCAAGTCTGGCGAAAATGCCAGCTTGGGGCTTACAGGGGTAACTAATAATATTGATGGTTAACTATTTGCAATCAGCTTCTGTAAATCACTCACTCGCACTTTCCCGCTAGGTGTATAGGGAATATGCGGAATCTGTTTGCACGGCCCCAGCAAAACAGAAGCATCGTTGGCCACTTGCTTAATTTTTTCCAGTAAACGCTGCGAATTGCTGCTTTTATTTTTCAGGCTGTAAATACATTGCACTTTATCGCCGGATGAATCATCAACCATCATCATGGCTACATCATCAATGCAGGGTAATTCTCGGATAGCATTTTCTAATTGATATAAATGCGCCACTTGCCGGCCCCCGCCCGAGCGGTTCAATAAAAACAAGCGGCCAAAATCATCCAGATATCCCTGATCAGGGCTAATAAAATACCGGAGCCCGTCATTTAAAATAATGAATTGCCCGCCTCCCTCAACATAATCATCCATAGTCATATAACTGGCAATTCCCACTGTGCCTGTTTGCCCCGCAGGCAATACATCACCTTCATTTGAAAAAATAACGATATGATTACCATCATATGCACGGCCAACGCTTTGAGGATGCCTTAAAAGATCTTCAGGCTCTGCAATTGCATTAACCCCTGATTCTGTTGTGCCATAATACTCATAAATAACTGGGCCTAAATTATCAAGCGCCCGCTTTTTCTCTACCTCAGTAAAATTACGCCCGCCTACCAAAACCCATTTAAGCGCATCAGGTTTAGCCAGCTGATTTTTTTGTCTGTAGCTGATTACACTTGCTAATAAAACAGGGCTAAATACGGTTGCCGTAATATTGTAGCGATCCAGATATAAAGCCATCATTTCTGTATCACTGCTGTCAACTAAATAGAGCGTAGCCCCTAAGGACATAAACAATCGGGCCCAGCCATTTCCGGCCGCATGGTACATCGGCATACTGACCATAAAACGATCACTGCGGTTAAAGCCGTAACGCTCAGAGAAATATTGAAAACGCCGCTGATCAAAAGATTTGCTGCGTAATACCGCTTTAGGCAGCCCAGATGTACCCGAGGTAAAACCAATCGCCCGAAAAGCCCGGTCAGAAGGAGGAATCACACAACCCAATTGATGCTGATTTTCACCAATAGAATCAAGAATAGCCATACTTGGTGAATCTAAATCAAATAATACGCTGCCCATTTCATGGCTCTCCCCCATTACGGGCATTTCACCATGCAAATTTAGCTGAACGGATGACAGCAATATAATATCAACACCAATTTTTCTGGCCATTTCCTGAATGGTTGCTAATGGCAAGGTGTAATCAATCCCCACTACAGGAATAGATAATGTTGCAAATGCGGCTAACCACGGAAATAAATCAATCCGGTTATTACATATATAGCATGCCTGCTTTGGCATATTCCCGCCATAGCGCTTAATTAGATAGGCAACCCGGCGCTCTGTCTGGCTCTTTAGCTGGTTCCAAGTCATCTGCTCATCATAATGCACAATGGATACCTGATCGCCCTGCTGTTCTGCAATTTCATTAATTTTATTAAGCGTTAACATGATTATTCCTTTAGCAATATGAAGTTAGTTTTTAAATAGTCAGAATGGCAATGCCTGTTTTTTTTATTTCTTCCATCTTTTTAAATATTTCATCTGTCATTTGCTCGCCAGGAACAACCAATGGCACGCCAGGTGGATATGGAATAATGAAACGGTCGGAGATTATTTTCTGCACAGATTGAGAAACCTGTTGACGCTGTAAAGCAGCCAGCCCGGCCAGAATCGCTGAAACAGCAGGTGGCTGAATCCCAATATGAAAGTTAAGTAAAATAGAATTCTTGGTAATTCTGTTTACATAAACACCATGTTCATTAAACAGATAGGCCTGAACTTCTGCTGCAGGCATGCCAAGGCCATTAATATCAATAGATACTTTGCAAGGATCTTGTTTAACAAACGCATTCATATCGCCCATATCCGGCATGGAGCACAAATGGTAGCAAGACCATTCAATATTATTTTTCAGCTGCTCTTTAAAGTACTCAGCTAATTGCAAGGCATTGGCCACGCATTGCTCACCTTCCCCTTCCATCTGTGCGCGTGCCATATCAAGCGAGCCTAAAATAGGGTAGCTGGGCGAGGTGCTATGAATGCGGAATTTGGCAATATTTAATCGCTCTCGCAATGCTTCCGGCCCCCGGAAATGAATCATCGAAGCCTGGCGCAAAGTGCTCAGCGATTTATGTGATGACTGAGTGCAAATCACTTCTAAATCAGGATATTCATTCATTAAATGGCCGATATTCATGGCCGTAATTTCTTTTAAGTCAGGATTAAAATAATTAGCAGCACCCCATGCCTCATCAATCAAGAACTTGCGGGTACGAATGCCTGATTTAAGCAATAAACTCAGAATTTTTGGCACATTGTAAATAACGCCCTCGTAGGACTGAGCAGTTAAAACAATCACTTCATAGCTGCGCCCTGATTGCTCCATGCTTGCAACTGATTGCAAGAGTGAATCGATATTCCATGCGCTGCGCTCACTTTTTTCGCAATGAAACTCTGATCTGACGTAATCAAGAGGCGCGCCCAGCGTATCGAAAATAAAGTGAATAGACTGATGGCAGCTCTTATCAATCAGCACAGGCCCCTGATGCTGATATAAAGCCGTGGCTGCAATTTGATTACTTGTGGTTGTACCCGTTGTGACATACAGCGTGCCATCAGCACCAAACAAGCGGGCGGCCATATCTTCTGACTCTCTGATCACAGAGCTGGAGAAGAAAAAACTATCAAATAGTTTTCCTGTTGTTGTTAGCTCGCATCCTAGGAAGCGATCGCCATAAATAGATTTATATTTTTCGTTTAATTCGCTATTAACAATCGAATTACCATTAAAAACGGGCAGTGCATGAAATGAGTGCTTTGTTTTCTCTCTTAAAGCGAGCAAAGCATCAGCAATCGGTGTCTTGTATTTATCAGCAAACATTTTAAAAATCCCCAGTTAATTAATTTTTATAAATAGTGACTAATGATTTAATAAGAAAGCAATAAACATGAAGGTATTAATTGGTTCAGCGCTTGGCGCCGATGTGTGTACTTTATGCTTAAGTGAATTAAAGGACTATTCGTATGTTTTGAGGGCATCTATCAGCTTAACTGATGGGGCTGTCATCAATGACCTGCACTACTAATCATTTATAGAGAGAAAAAAATCACAAGCAAAAAACACACAACACATTGTTTTATAAAGAAAAATATAAAACGACCGCAAATATAATCAGCTATCAGCACAGGTGATAGCTGCCCTCATAAAATGTGAATAGATTTAAACCATTTATTTAATTAAAGTTCATCCGTCCTCTGGTGAAACACAAAACAAACTAATTGGAGTTAAGTCATGCAAAAGAATAAATACGCAACAGGAATTATGTGCTGCTTGGGTGCAACCCTTTCGTGGGGGGCCATGTTTCCGGTGATGAACGATGCGTTAAAATATATGGATCCATTTACCTTTACAGCATTACGCTATTCAATTGCCGCAATTGCCTTTATTGCCTTGCTTGTTTTTCGTGAAGGGAAACAATCATTGTCTTTAAAGGGAGAGCGCTGGGGCCTAGCCTGGCTTTTTGGCTCAGCCGGTTTTGCAGGTTTTGGATTTTTAGTCTTTCTGGGGCAGCAGCTGGCAGGTGAAGGCGGTGCACTTACCGCCTCGATTATGATGGCGACCATGCCCATGCTTGGCTTATTTGTAATCTGGGGCTTGCGTAAAGTTCGCCCGCCATTGTTTTCATTTGGCTTTATTGCGATGTCATTTATCGGCGTACTGCTGGTCATTACCAAGGGTGATATTCATTCGGTATTAGCCGCACCATCCAGCTATAAAGCCAATGTGCCTTTGATCTTGGGTGCTTTGTGCTGGGTCTTTTACACCGTTGGCGCTTCTTATTTTCCAAAATGGAGCCCTTATCGTTACACCGCACTCACAACCATTCTTGGCCTGACTACTGTTTTTGCTGTGGATATTGTTCTGATGTCGCTGGGTATGATTCCAACTCCAACCCTTGCCGCAACTTTTAAAGTTGCTCCTCATCTGATCTATATGGCTTTGATTGCTGGTTTTGTGGGCGTGCTGTGCTGGAATATCGGCAACAAGATTATTACCCCGGTAAACGGCGTACTGTTTATGGATGTAGTGCCTATCACCGCGTTTACGATCTCTACCATCAGCGGTGTCATTCCTGATTCAATGCAAGTAGCTGGCGCATGCATCACCGCAGTTGCCTTACTCCTGAATAATTTGTATCAGCGCCGGATGTTAAAAAAACAAGCTGCTGCTACCCCATTTACCCCGCAGGCTGGCCTTGCTGCACAAGCTGCACGATAGTTATGTCTGCCAATAAAAAAGGCGGCTCCAGCAGGAGCCGCCTTTTTTTATTTTATTTTTAACCATGCAATAGTCCGGCTGTAAGATTTTATTTTTTCAAGCTGATTCAGTAAGAATTTTTTATTTATAAATAGTAAATAAAAGTGCAAGCCACACGGAACTTATTTTTCCTTCATCCCTCAAAACGAAGAGACATTAATCCTCATGCTGCCATTTAATGGCTTACCAGTAAGTGAGGCACAAAATATTAAGTAAGGTTACGTTTTGCTTAATATAAAACACATTCCGATTAAAAAAATGACGTTGTCTTTTTAAAAAAATCGAAATAACGGTTTTTTAATTTTTGTAAGCAAAGCAGAAAATCGGTATTAATTTTTAAGTGCCTTCATATTTAAGAAGTAAATTTTTCATAAAATGCCACAGGTCCCCTTGGCTATTTTATTAATGGAGAATCCATATGCCTCCTTTAGTTGCAGTAAAACACCGTGATGGCGTAATCAATGTTCCTCAAGGCACATTAAATGACTGGCCGATGGCGCAATTTGCCAGCACAAAAGACCGGGGTATCGTTGTAAAAGCCTTGGGTCTGGAACTAACCAGCGCTTTTCTGGCGGTGTTTGATGCTCACTCCCGGCAAATTATTGGTGAAGAGGCATTATTGCGGGCCAGTATTCGCCGTAAAGCGCTGTCTGCCGCAGATGTATTTAGAAGCGCACAGGGAGGCGATTGCCTGGTTGAATTTGACCGGCTCTGCCGCAGCCTGCACTTAATGAACCACCTAGCAGGCAGCAATACGCAGCGCACGCTGTTTTTAAATGTTTACCCAGAGCTGCTGATGTCTTCCGGCACGCAGCATATCGAGGCGTTTGAGCGCATCCTGCGCGATCAGGGCTTAAGCCCCGCCGATATTGTGCTGGAGATATTTGAATCAACGATTCCGCCAGGGCAAACCACCCAGCTGGCGCAGGCGATTAAAAACTATCGTGCGCGCGGTTATAAAATTGCGATCGATGACTATGGCTTTTTAAACAGTAATTTAAGCCGCCTGCTGACGCTTAGCCCGGAAATCGTAAAACTTGATCGCGTAGTGATGGATACCGTCAGTAAAGAAGCCGCTCCCAAAGCACAACAATTGCTATGCCAGTTTGTGGAACGCTTGCACGGCATGGGCAGCAAGGTTGTTATCGAAGGGATTAATAATGCTGAGCAACTGACACTGGCGCAAGATAGCGGAGCCGATATGCTGCAAGGCTATTTTTTAAGCGAGCCTCGTTATTTAAATAATGAAAACTTTGTAAATGTTGTGACTGCTCAAACCTAACAGCATAAAAATGGAATATAAAAACAACAAATAATTCTTTTTAAATCTATAAAACCCACCATTAGACTGAGCCTCAACTACTACAGGGGCTCAACCATGAAAATCATCGCCAGCTTAATTATCAGCCTTGCCACCAGCAGCGTTTTTGCCGCATCGCTTGAGCTTCTAAATGTTTCTTACGATCCTACACGCGAGCTCTATCAGGATTACAACAAGGCCTTTGCCAGCTACTGGAAGAAAAAAACTGGCGATGATGTCACTGTGCGGCAATCGCACGGTGGCTCGGGCAAGCAGGCCCGCTCAGTGCTGGATGGCTTGCAAGCCGATGTGGTGACACTGGCTCTCGCTTACGATATTGACGAGCTGGCCACCCCGGGCAAATTACTTGACGCCAACTGGCAAAAAAAACTGCCGGACAACGCCTCACCCTATACCTCGACCATTGTGTTCCTCGTTAAAAAAGGCAATCCCAAGGCCATTAAAGACTGGGCAGATCTGATCAAAGCCGATGTAAAAGTCATCACGCCTAACCCTAAAACCAGCGGCGGCGCGCGCTGGAATTACCTAGCGGCATGGGGCTGGGCTAAGAAAAGCTATGGCTCTGAAGATAAAGCGCGCGATTATGTACAAAAACTCTTCAAGAATGTGCCTGTACTGGATACCGGCGCACGCGGCGCCACCACCACCTTTACCCAGCGCGGCATTGGCGATGTGCTGATTGCATGGGAAAACGAAGCCGAATTAGTGGTTAAAGAAGTGGGCAAAGATAAATTTGAAATCGTCGCCCCAAGCTACTCAATCAAGGCCGAGCCACCTGTGGCGGTGGTCGATAAAGTAGTCGACAAAAAAGGCACGCGCAAAGTGGCTGAGGAATATCTGAAATATCTGTATTCCAAAGAGGGGCAGGAAATCATCGCGCAAAACTACTATCGCCCGATCGACCCGGCAACCGCGGCCAAATACGCCCATCAATTCCCGAAAGTCACGCAGTTTGATATCGACGATGTATTTGGCGGCTGGACCAAAGCCCAAAAAACCCACTTTAGCGACGGCGGTACGTTTGACCAGATTTATCAGCCGAGTAAGTAAAAGATGTGGGCAACCTAAATCTTGAAACTCGGAGCTTCACGGAGACTAGGGGTTGATATAAATTTTTATGATTAGATTTTAAGCATTTTTAAACCTTAAATATCTGGGTTTATATCGCGGTTAATGGCACGGGGCTTAAATTCCCCCCCTGAAGCACGCCGAAGCGAGGAATAAGCGGATCGGGGTTTCGGAAAAGGGGTAGCGAGGCAGCGAGCGCGCAGCCTTTTTCGCCGTGCTGCTTATCCGCAGGGAGGAGCCTTCGTGCTGTTCGGGGCGGCCTTCTTTGCTTACTTTCTTGGCCGTTCAAGAAAGTGAGTCCCTCGCGGGGGACTCCCGCACCTAAATCAACGTGCCGAAGGCACTAAAAAGGTCTTTTTGATTTTAGTTAGCGCTCAAGTAGAGAAACCAGCCGCTTATTCGCTTTTGAGGCATAAATCTGGCCGTTTTCACACGCCCTACAATGATTCAAAGTTGGCAAGAGTCACTGTTTAACAAAGACCTAGCACGCATAAGCCCCATTAGAAAAGAGCCCACCATGCCCGTCCCAGTCCATCATGCCAGCGGCACTTTGCATGTGCCGGAAGATACCCTTGCCGATTGGCCCAGTGCCCAGTTTGCCTGCACTCAGGAACGCGGCATCGTGGTGAAGGCGCTGGGGCTGGAGCTCACCAGCGTATTTCAGCCCATTTTTGCAGCAGACGCTGAAACCATCATCGGCGAAGAAGGCCTGCTGCGCGCCAGCATTCGCCGCAAAGCCATTTCGCCTGCCGATGTATTTAAAAGCGCCGCCCGTGGCGAATGCTTAGTCGCCTTTGATCGCCTGTGCCGCAGCCTGCATTTAATGAACCATCTTGCTGGCCCGCAAAAAGATAAAACGCTGTTTCTTAATGTTCACCCTGAGCTGCTGATTGCCGTTGAAAAACAGCACGGTGAAGCGTTTGAGCGCATTTTGCAGGATCAGGGCTTAAAACCCACCGATGTGGTTTTGGAGATCCTTGAATCAGCCATTCCTGACGCGCAAGAAACCGACCTAACCCACGCGGTACAAAATTACCGCCAGCGTGGCTACCGGATTGCGATTGATGATTACGGCCAGAAAAATGCCAATCTCTGCCGCCTGCTGTCTTTATCGCCAGACATTGTAAAACTGGACAAAGTCTTAATTCACGCCACAGATAACAATAGTAAGGCGCAGCGATTGCTCGGCCAGCTAGTTGAAATGCTACACGGGCTGGATAGTCAGGTTGTGATCGAGGGCATAGAAAGCGCTGAGCAGCTGGCCATCGCTAAAGAAAGCGGTGCGGATTTCTTTCAAGGCTATTTTCTGGCAGAACCCAGATATTTAAACAAACACATTTAGTTATTTAAATAACACTCAATAGTCTTTGTACATCTTAACAAAACCGGTAAAAATCGACGCTATCTGACACACAGCTAGGAAATCGTCATGCGTCTTAAGTCTCTGCTCGTTGCCATCGCCCTCAGCACCACCCTGCCTGCTTTTGCCGACAGCACCCTGCTGAATGTGTCTTACGATGTGATGCGTGATTTCTATAAAGATTACAACCCGGCCTTTGCCAAATACTGGAAAGCAAAATCAGGCGAAGACATCACCCTGCAAATGTCACACGGCGGCTCCAGCAAGCAGGCGCGCTCGGTGATCGATGGCTTACAGGCTGATGTGGTGACGATGAATCAGCATAACGATATCGACGCCATCGCCGACAAAGCTAAATTACTCCCCTCTGACTGGGCCAAACGCCTGCCCAATGACGCAGCGCCCTTTACCAGCTTGCAAGTGCTGATCGTACGTAAGGGCAACCCGAAAGGGATTAAAGACTGGAATGATTTAACAAAACCCGGCGTTGGCGTGATCGTGCCCAACCCAAAAACATCGGGTAATGGCCGCTACACCTATCTGGCGGCTTGGGGCTATGCCGCAAAACTACCTGGTGGCAACGAGGCAAAAGCGCGTGAATTTGTTGCCAGCGTATTCAAAAACATCCCCGTACTGGATGCCGGTGGCCGCGCCGCCACCACCACCTTTATGCAGCGCCAGATTGGCGATGTTTTGGTGACCTTTGAAAACGAAGCGGAAATGATCGCCAAAGAATTTGGCCGTGGCAATTTTGAAGTGGTTTACCCCAGCATCTCCATCGAAGCAGAGCCTCCTGTGGCCATCGTCGATAAAGTCGTCGATAAAAAAGGCACGCGCAAGCAGGCCGAAGAATATCTGAAATACCTGTGGAGCCCAGCCGGCCAGGAAATTGCCGCGCAAAACTATCTGCGTCCAAGAGACAAAACGATTGCCGCCAAATACGCCAAGCAATTCCCGGCCATTAAATTATTCGCCATCGAAGACTTCGGCGGCTGGCAAAAAGCCCAGAAAACCCACTTTGAAGACGGTGCAATTTACGACCAGATCGCAGCAAGCATTGCTAAGCGCTGATACGCCACCAGAATTAAACCTTAAACGACAGAGGGCACGAGCACAGAGTTTCACTGAGGAAATCTAACTAAAGAGCAGGTTTTCTCTGTGGCTCTCTGTGTCCACCTCTGTGGCTCAAGATTTAGCGCTCTAAACCACTACGTGGAATTCCCTTTTACACCCCATCGGATTCACCATGCGCTTCAAACAGCCAAGCGTGTTGCCCGGTTTTAATCTAAGCCTTGGCTACACGTTGTTATATTTGTCCATCATAGTCTTGCTGCCGCTCTCGGCGCTGCTCATCAAAACCAGCGCCTTAAGCTGGGCGCATTTTTGGCAGATTATTAGCGAGCCGCGCGTGGTGGCTTCTTATAAGCTGACTTTTGGCGCGTCTTTACTGGCGGCGCTGATTAATCTATTCACCGGTCTATTAGTAGCTTGGGTGCTGGTGCGCTATCAGTTCTATGGCAAACGCTTTATTGATGCCATGGTCGATCTGCCTTTTGCCCTGCCCACCGCCGTGGCCGGGATTGCGCTGGCGACTATTTATGCCCCCAATGGCTGGATTGGCCAATATCTGGAGCCACTGGGTTTTAAGATTGCCTTTACTCCGATTGGCATCGTGATTGCACTGACCTTTGTCACCCTGCCCTTTGTCGTGCGTACCGTGCAGCCCGTGCTGCAAGATTTAGAGCACGAGCTGGAAGAAGCCGCCTGTAGCCTAGGTGCCACGCGCTGGCAGATTTTTTATAAAGTGATTTTCCCTACCATCTTGCCAGCGCTCTTAACCGGCTTTGCACTGGCCTTTGCCCGGGCGATTGGTGAGTATGGCTCAGTGATTTTTATCGCTGGCAATATGCCTTTTGTTTCCGAAATCACCCCGCTGATGATTATTTCCAAACTAGAGCAATACGATTATCTGGGTGCAACCGCGATTGCCGTAGTGATGTTGGTGGTGTCTTTTGCCCTGCTCTTATTAATTAACGGCCTGCAGTGGTGGGCGGCCAAAAGACTGGGGAGACGCAAATAATGGCTTCAATACACTACATTTCCACCTCCAGAAATATTGCAAGACAGCTTAGACCAAAGGGGCATAGATAATGGCTTCAACCATTCAACGCTCCATCGTCACCACCGAAAGCCGTGCCGTGCGCTATCTGCTCACCAGCCTTGCGCTGCTATTTATTGGCGTTTTCCTGGTGATTCCGCTGGCCTCCGTTTTTATCGAAGCGTTTCGCCAAGGCTGGCAACTTTATCTGGCAGCCTTAGTTGAGCCGGATGCACTACAAGCGATCAAGCTGACCCTGATCGTTGCGGCAATTTCCCTGCCTGCCAATCTGATTTTTGGTATCGCAGCCGCATGGTCGATTGCCCGTTTTGATTTTCGCGGTAAAAGCATTTTAACCACGCTGATTGATCTGCCATTTTCGGTATCCCCTGTGGTAGCCGGGCTGATTTATGTGCTGATGTTTGGCGCGCAGGGCTGGTGGGGGCCTTGGCTGATTGAAAACGATTACAAAATTATCTTTGCCGTGCCGGGCATTGTGCTGGCCACGATCTTTGTCACCTTTCCCTTTGTGGCCCGCGAGCTGATTCCGCTGATGGAAGCGCAGGGCTCGGACGAAGAGCAAGCCGCCATTGTGTTGGGCGCATCCAGCTGGCAGATGTTCTGGCGGGTCACGCTGCCCAATATCAAATGGGGCCTGCTCTACGGTGTGATTCTGGCCAATGCCCGTGCCATGGGTGAGTTTGGCGCGGTCTCGGTGGTCTCCGGCCATATTCGCGGCATGACCAATACCGTGCCGCTGCATGTAGAGATTCTCTACAACGAATACAACTTCGTCGGCGCATTCGCCTGCGCCTCCATCCTCGCGCTCTTAGCCCTGCTCACCCTAGCGGCTAAAAGCTATGTGGAATGGAAAAGCGAGCAGCAAGCTGAAGCAGATCGCCGGCATGCCGTTGAGGAATAGATCGGGGAGTCGGGAGTCGGGAGTCGGGAGTCGGGAGTCGGGAGTCGGGAGTCGGCAATAGCCTAGCGTCCCGCGGTGAAACTCCGTGTTCTCAGTGTTTCAAGATTTGGGTTTTGCTACGCAATATCAAAAGGCATTCAATATGAGTATCGAAGTCAAAAACATTGCCAAGCGCTTTGGTGCTTTTACCGCGCTGGATAATCTAAATTTAGAAGTGAACTCAGGCGAGCTGCTGGCGCTGCTTGGGCCTTCAGGCTGTGGCAAAACCACCTTATTGCGGGTGATTGCGGGGCTGGAAACGCCGGATCAGGGGCAAATTTTATTTCACGGTGAAGATGCCACCGACACCCATGTGCGGGAGCGGCAAGTCGGCTTTGTTTTCCAGCACTATGCGCTGTTCCGCCATATGACCGTATTTGAAAACGTCGCCTTTGGCCTGCGTGTTCGCCCCAAGAAAACCCGCCCTTCAGAAAGCGTTATCAAAGAAAAAGTTCATGCTCTCTTAAATATGGTGCAGCTGGACTGGCTGGCCGATCGCTTCCCGGCTCAGTTATCAGGCGGGCAAAGACAGCGGATTGCCTTAGCACGCGCGCTGGCAGTAGAGCCTAAAGTCTTGCTGCTAGACGAGCCCTTTGGCGCGCTGGATACCAAGGTGCGTAAAGAGTTGCGCCGCTGGTTGCGCCGTCTGCACGATGAAATGCATATCACCAGCGTGTTTGTAACTCACGATCAGGAAGAAGCGCTGGAAGTGGCCGATCGCGTGGTGGTGATGAATAAGGGCCAGATCGAGCAGATTGGTACCCCCGAGCAGGTTTATGACACACCAGCCACGCCCTTTGTGTATCAGTTCTTAGGCGATGTAAATCTGTTCCACAGCCGTGTGCATGAAGGCTGGGCAGAGGTTGGCGGCACGCGCTTTGCTGCGCCCGAAAATAGCGCAGCGGCCACTGTTTATGTCCGCCCGCATGAAATTGATCTTTCTAGGCTGGCAAATTCATCCGCCATCGAAGGCAAAATTATCCATGTGCGCCTACTGGGGGCAACAGTCAGGCTGGAGGTCGAAGTCGCCAATGGTGATATCGTAGAAGTAGAACTGACCCGTGAACGTCAGCAAGAAGGCCAGTGGAAGACCGATGAAACAGTATTTCTTACACCTAGAGAAGCTAGAGTCTATACACAGCCAGCGTAGTTTAAAGAGAATAAGCCATTAATTGGCTGACAAAGTAATGACTCCTTGCCCATGGCTCCTGACAGAGCTAGGGTAAAGAGTCATCATGCTGCGTTCAGATCATGCTACTCGAACCTGTTTGGAATACTGAAAATCAGTGGGTTGCCCTGCGCGCCCATGCTGATGGCGCACAGCTTGCCTTGCTGGCCCCTATGCTGGCGGATTCTTCGTTGGCAAAGCTCCCCTGCTTATGGGAAAGCACAGATGGCTTACTCCCCCCGGACTTACCCGAGCCCCACCCCTATGTGGTACTCCTCAATAATAATGAGTTAGCACTGCCTTCCCCTCAAACCTCACGCAGATTACTCAGCGCCCCCAGCGAAGACCCTGGCCTTATTTGCGGCATCACCACTCTGCCCAGCCAATTACCCCCCAAAGCATGGCTGACAGGCACTTGGCTGCTTGCGCCGCAAAAAAACGATGGCCGCCCCAACCCCAGCAAGCCGGTATTACTTGAATTACTGGGGCTGATTACCAGCGATGCCGATACCCCGGCGATTGAAAGTGTGATCGCCAAAGCACCTCAACTGGTTTTTAGCTTATTAAGATTGGTGAATTCTGTGGCAGTAGGTGGGGGTGCTCATGCCGAAAGCTTGCGGCAAGCGATTGCTATTTTAGGCAGACGCCAACTGCAACGCTGGTTGCAGCTTTTGCTCTATGCAGAGCAATTTGGAAGCGACAGCGGTACGCCGCCGCTGCTGCTCTTGGCGGCCTTACGTGCCAAGCGGCTGGAAAGCTGGGCGGGCAGCGATGCCCTGCCCAATCTCAAGCCCGATGCCGCTTTTATGGCGGGAATGCTGTCTTTACTGGATCGCCTGTTTGGCCAGCCTCTTGCAGAAATTCTAAATCCGCTGCCGCTAAGCCCTGAGCTCAGCGCGGGCCTGCTCGCAGCAGAAGGCCCCATCGGCAATGCCATTAAAGCCCTTGGCGCTATAGAGGCAGCAGACAACACGCTGCTTGCCAGCCTGCTACCAGATACCCAATCGGCAAACTGGCTGCAATCTGAAATCAATGCCTGCCACTGGGTCAGAAAATTACTGGCTTCAGGTGATGCATGAATAATGAGCTGGACAGCGACTCTGGTATTTATGCGGCGCTTGAAGCGTCGCTGATCACCATGGATCTGGAAGGCTATATCACAGGCTGGAACCGTGGGGCCGCCTTGCTGTTTGGCTATACCGCAGACGAAGTACTGGGTAAACATATTCTGCTTTTATACGCCGATGCAGAAAGCGAAGGTGAAGAAGACTTCTTTAATGAAGTCATCGCCAATGGCCATGCCGAAATGGATGTGAAGCGCCGGCGCAAAGACGGTAGCGATTTTTGGGCTCATCTACACCTCACTTTGGTGCGAAATAAAGTTGGCCAGCCAACAAGGCTGATCGGCTATGTGCGGGATATCAGCAGCCAACTGGCCAATGAAGAACGAAGCCGGCTTTATACCCGCATCATCGAATACGCCCGCGAAGCCATTGTGATTACCGATAGTAATAAGCGGATAGTCAGTGTAAATAACGCTTATTTAAAGATTACCGGCCGCAGCAATGCCGAGGTGGTGGGTACTGTCCCCAGCTTTTTAAAAAAGAAATACAGCACAAAGAGCATTGAAGCCACCCTTAAAGCAATGGGGCACTGGGAAGGCGAATTATGGGACAGCCGTGCAGACGGCGAAGTTTTCCCCGCCTGGCTCACCATCAGTGCAGTACAAACCAATTACGGCACAGTCAGCCATTATTTTGTGGTTTTTTCCGATCTCACCGAAAAGCGCCTTGCCGAAGAAAAAATCCATAAGCTGGCCTATTACGACACGCTCACCAATCTGCCCAACCGCGCCATGCTGTTTTCCTTGCTCGCGCAATCTTTAGCAGAAGCCAAACGCAAAAAAAAACACGGCTCTCTGCTCTGTTTTAACATCAATAGCTTTAAACATATTAATGATTCATTCGGCCATTCTGAAGCCGATACACTGCTGGCCGAGCTGGCCAGAAGAATCAGAACCGCATTACGCGAAGAAGACGTTGTTTCCCGCTTCAGTGGCGATGAGTTTTATATTGCGCTCTTTGAAATTGAGCAAAGAGAAGACGCAATTCTGGTCGCTAGGCGTATTTTGCAAGCGACAGCCGCGCCATTTTATTTAAAAAACCAGGAAATTGTTTTATTAAGCCATATTGGGATCAGCATTTATCCGGACGATGGCTATCATGCCGAAACACTGATTAATAATGCCACCGTGGCCATGCAACGCGCAAAGAAAAGCAATCAGAATTATCTGTTTTATTCCAGTGAAATGAATCGCCGCTCGCTGGACAGAATCAAGCTGGAAGCAGAGCTGCACCACGCACTGGATCTCAATCAATTTGAATTATTTTTTCAGCCGCAAATTGATTTACCCAGCAAAAAAATAATGGGTGCAGAAGCGCTGATACGCTGGCGTCATCCGCAGAAAGGCATGATTCCGCCTTCAAACTTTATTCCTTTTGCAGAGGAAACAGGGCTGATTGTGGGCATAGGCAGCTGGGTACTGAATGAAGCGATCAGCCAGATCGCCGAATGGAAAAAAATAGGGATTAAATTAAACCGGCTGGCCATTAATTTATCTGCCTTGCAATTTAAACCTCAGCTGCCTGACGAGCTAAGCGCTATTTTAAGCTATCACAAGATACCTGCAGAATTAGTCGAGCTGGAGTTAACAGAAAGCCTGCTGATGGGAAATGGCCAATCCAGCCTGCTCAATCAATTACACAGCACAGGTTTTAGCTTGGCACTGGATGACTTTGGTACGGGCTATTCTAATCTGGCTTATTTGCAGCATTACCCCATTGATTACCTAAAAATCGACCAATCCTTTGTCCAGGCCCTGCCAGAGAATCAACATTCGGCTGCAATCGTACGCTCCATTGTTGATATCGCCACCAACTTAGGTTTAAAGCTCATCGCCGAAGGGGTAGAAACCCAAGCCCAGGCCGATTACCTGGCCAAGCTGGGTTGCCACTTAGTCCAAGGCTATTTCTGCTACAAACCTATGAGCGCAGCGGACTTTACCCTGCTACTGATTGAGCAGCAGGGGAAAGAAAGCCCTACTTAAAAAACTCAAACCTTGAGCCACTTCGTTCAAGGAAAACACTGAGGGCCACTGAGAAAAACATACACAAGGTTTTCTCAGTGAGACTCCGTTTCCTCAGTGACCTCCGTGATTCAAGATTTGGATTTAAGGTTTACTTAACTCTGCACCACCGCACGCAGCAAGGCGTACTTCACTTGCCCGGCACGGCCTTCTTTAACAATTTCCCAACCATCCCGATCCGGCCAGTTGGCTGTTTCGGCATAGATCACAGCACCTTCATTTAAGATGCGTGGTAGTTTTGGTAATACTTGCGCTAAAAAATCCGAAGCAAAAGGCGGGTCTAAAAACACCACATCAAAACGCTCGGCAGTACTGTCTAAAAAGCGCAGAGCATCGCCCCAAATCACTTCAATATTGGCCGCACCCAGCAAAGCCTGATTGTCTTTTAAGCTGGCAGCCACGTTTTTAGCGCGCTCTACCATCACTACACGCTTGGCATTCCTTGATGCCGCCTCAAAACCGAGCGCACCACTGCCCGAGAAAAGATCGAGGCAACTGAGATTGGTACACTCCTGGCCCAGCCAGTTAAACAGCGTTTCACGCACCCGGTCAGGCGTTGGACGCAGGCCTTCTGCGTCAGGAAACTTCAATAAACGGCGTTTATAGTCACCGCCAATAATACGAACCTGGTTTTTGAACTGTGCGGCCATGTTAAAATCCTAGCAATCTGTAATTAAATAGCCCGGCAGCCTTGTTAAAAAAGCCCAAACAAGCATTTTTTAACGCAGACTTATCGACAAGCTGCCCGCATTTTCCGCCATCTTTCGGAATACCCGCAAACTCATGTTCAGTTTTTTTCGCAAAAAAAAGCCGGTTGCACCGGTCACCCCAGAAACACCTCTGGTGGCAGAGCCTGTCCAAACCGACACGGCCCCTATTCATCACGCCGCTGCGCCTGTTGTTGACACAGCTGAAATCACGACTGTAGCGGTACACCCTGAGCCGCAGCAAACCGAAGAGGAGGCTCCTGCTCCTGCTCCTGCTCCTGCTCCTGCTCCTGCTGCCATTATCGAAGTCGCTCAACCACAAGCCAAGCTTTCATGGGCAGAGCGGCTTAAAGCTGGCCTTGCTAAAACACGGGATCGCCTAGGTAAAAGCCTCGCGGGGCTGTTTGGCGGCGGGCAAATTGATGAAGATCTGTACGAAGAGCTGGAATCTGTCCTGCTCACCGCCGATATGGGCATCGATGCAACACAGCATTTGCTCAGCGATGTACGGAATCGTGTAAGCCTTGCCGGGCTTAAAAATGGCTCAGAGCTGAAAGGTGCATTACAAAGCTCACTCACCGATCTCATCAGCCCCTTGCAAAAACCGCTGGATGTTAGCACGCATAAGCCCTTTATCCTGATGGTAGCGGGTGTAAATGGTGCGGGTAAAACCACCAGCATCGGCAAGCTGGCGAAATATTTTCAAGGCCAAGGCCTTAGCGTCTTACTGGCAGCAGGCGACACTTTCCGCGCTGCCGCGCGTGAACAGCTGGTGGTATGGGGCGAGCGTAATGGCGTGCAAGTGATTGCCCAGGATGGCGGCGATTCTGCAGCAGTGGCTTTTGATGCGGTCAACGCAGCCAAGGCGCGTGGCATTGATGTGGTGATTGTAGATACAGCGGGCCGCCTGCCTACGCAGCTGCATTTGATGGAAGAAATCAAAAAAGTAAAACGCGTGGTGCAAAAAGCCGACCCAACTGGCCCACACGAAATTATGCTGGTTCTGGATGCCAATAACGGCCAAAACGCGCTCAGCCAGGTGAAATCATTTGACGATGCACTGGGCCTGACCGGCTTGATCCTGACCAAGCTTGATGGCACGGCCAAGGGCGGCATTATCGCCGCGATTGCCAAACAACGCCCCATCCCGCTGCGTTTTGTGGGCGTAGGTGAGAGCATCGACGATTTACGCCCCTTTATCGCCAAAGATTATGTGGACGCGCTGTTTGATTAAAAAAACATCAATCTTGTGGCATAGAGAACCCAAAGAATAAAAAGCGAGCGCACTGAAAAAAATGATTTTATAGGGTGTGGAACGGCATCTTGTTCCGCACCGTCTCGCTGCCTAAGCCAGCTTATTGAGTGTAGAACGACGCAGCATAGAAAACGGTGCACAAAAAAAGCGAATACACGCCCTATAAAAATAACGAGCCAAGAAAGTAAATGAATCACTCCCTTGTTTCACGCCCTGCCACCGCTGCGGATGCGCAAAACCTAGCTGCGCTGGCGATTCAGGTTTGGCTGCACACCTATGCCACATCGGGCATTCGCCAGGATATTTCTGCTTATGTGCTCAGCGCATTTACACCAGATAAATTCACCACTTTAATTAATGATCCCCGCTACCAATTACTGATCACCGAAATAAATCAGCATCTGGTGGCTTATGCACAAATTGATTTTGCGTCAGAAGACCAGCCTGAGTTTGGTTCGGTTGAGCTACAAACCCTGTATGTTCAAGAAGCCTTTACTGGCCAAGGCCTAGGCAGCAAGCTGCTGGCTTATTGCGAAGAAATCATTGCCGATCGTACTTACTGGCTAAGCAGCAATAGTAACAATCACCGTGCAATTGCATTTTATGCACGCCAAGGTTTTGTTCAGCATGGTGTAACATACTTCGAGTTCGGTGGTAATCAGTACGAAAACAAAGTATTAGTAAAAGCATAAATTTAAAAGCATCTTAAGACACAAAAATCACTGAGCAACCATAAACCAAGCTTCGGTTTTATTAATGGCTTTGTGATACTCAATATGTGTATTGCTTTTCTCCGTATCACTCCGTAGTTCAAGATTTAGGTTAAGCGTATTCGTGGAAAACAAAGGCAGGGCTTCTATGATCCAGTTCCAGCAAGTCAGCAAACGCTATCCTGGCGGCTTTGATGCCGTTAAGAATTTAAGCTTTGAGATTCCAAGTGGCGAGCTGGTATTTTTGGCTGGCCATTCTGGCGCGGGCAAATCAACACTGCTCAAGCTGATTGCGGGTATAGAAAAGCCCAGCGGCGGCGCGGTGATTGTTAACGGGCAGAATATGGCGAAAATGAATCGCAGCTCACTGCCTTATATCCGACGCCATCTGGGGCTGATTTTTCAGGATCATAAAATTTTGTTTGATCGCAGCGTGATCGATAATGTCAGCCTGCCGCTGGATATTGTTGGCTTTGATCATAAAGAAGGCCGCCGCCGTGTTTTAGCCGCACTCGATAAAGTGGGCCTAGCTGGCAAAGAAAAACTCAACCCAGTCTCGCTATCAGGTGGTGAGCAGCAGCGGCTATGTATCGCCCGCGCGGTGGTGCATCGGCCGGCGATCTTGCTGGCTGATGAGCCAACCGCCAATCTGGATCGCGATTACGCTCACGATATTCTGGAGCTGTTTAAGTCTTTTCATCAGGTTGGCGTCACGATTGTGATTTCTGCTCATGATGAAACCCTGATGGCAGATTACGGACGTCGTATTCTGCGCCTGAAAAATGGTCAATTTACTGCTTGAGGCGCTATGAAACACTGGTTCAGACTCCATCTGCAATCCCTGGCGCGCACCCTAGGTGCTTTGTTTAGCCACCCCTTCTCCAGCGCGCTGAATTTACTGGTGATTGGCATCACGGCCGCTCTGCCTTTAGCCCTGTGGCTAATCATCAGCAGCTTAAGCAGTGTAGCCAGCCAGATTCATGTAGAACCGCAAATCTCTGTTTTTATGCGCGATACCGCAACGGCAGAAGAGCTCGCCACGCTTAAAACGCAATTAAAGAAAGACCCGCGCATCGCCAACAGCCGTTTTATCAGCAAAGACGATGCCCTTAAAGAAATGCAAATTTCCTCTGGCGCTACCAATCTTTTAGCCGGGCTGAGCGAAAATCCGCTGCCCGATGCCTTTGTATTAAGCAGTAAAGACGGCCAAGCCAGTACTTTAGAAGCATTACAAAAAGACCTGATCAGCCGCCCCGGCGTAGAAGAAGTCCAGCATGATTCGGCTTGGGCACATCGCTTAGAAAGACTCCTCGCCCTAGGCCAGACCCTATTTGAAGTGATTGCAGTATTGCTGGCCACCGCTCTCACGCTGATTACCGGCAATGCCATCCGCATGCAAATTTTAACGCGTAAAGAAGAAATCGAAGTCGCTAGGCTGATCGGTGCAACCGATGCCTTTATCCGCAGACCATTCGTCTATTTTGCAATGGTGCAGGGCCTGCTGGGCGGGCTGCTTGCATGCGGTATTGTGGGCGGCATGCTATCTCACCTCAACCCTGCGGTAAGCGATCTGGCAACAGCATATGGGCAAAAATTCAGCCTGCAATCCCCTGACCTGAGCACGATTGCCATTGTATGCGGCCTGTGTACCCTACTTACGTTCATCGGCGCATGGCTTGCCGTTTGGCGGCATTTACGGCAATTTACCTGAGGCCGCAACAGGACAACAGGCGGGAAGCAATTTTCGCCTTCCTATGCAGCAAAGCCTGCCTAGCCGCCATTTTCCCCATTTAATGCTTCATGATTAATTCACTCTATTAAGCAGATAGGAAAAATTGCCGTGCTTCATTGCACCATAGTGTGATTGAATCGAAAGTCTGAATATTTGCTTTTTTTTAGCACTCGGCCAAGTCAAGTGCTAGAATCAGCAAGAGTTTTTGCAAGGAGAGATTGAAACATGGCGTCTGCACTTACACTTCCCGTACTGTCCGGTGGCGACAGCATCGAGAGCTATATCCAGCGTGTAAATACTGTTCCCATGCTCTCGCAGGAAGAAGAATACAGCCTTGCCGAGCGCTACCACCAGGACAACGACTTGGAGGCAGCCAAGCAACTGGTTATGTCCCATCTGCGAGTCGTGGTGTCCATTGCACGCGGCTACTCTGGCTACGGCCTGCCTCAGGCAGACTTAATCCAAGAGGGCAATATCGGCCTAATGAAAGCGGTAAAACGCTTTGAACCCGGCCGTGGCGTACGCTTATTTTCCTTTGCTGTGCATTGGATTAAAGCCGAAATCCACGAATACGTACTGCGCAACTGGCGCTTGGTGCGTGTTGCCACAACCAAGGCCCAGCGTAAATTATTTTTTAATCTGCGCTCCATGAAGCCAGGCTTTGCCGCTCTCACCACTTCCGAAGCACAAAAGATTGCTGACGATTTGGGTGTAAAACGCGAAGAAGTGCTGGAAATGGAAACGCGGATGAGCGGCCAGGATATTTCCCTGATTGCCGACGACAACGATGACGAAGGCTACGCACCGATCGACTGGCTGGCTGATCACGATAGCGCACCGGATGCCACTCTGGCCCGCCGCGCGACGGATAAGCTGCATACCGAAGGCCTGCAAATGGCACTCGCCAGCCTTGATGAGCGCAGCCGCCGGATCGTGGAAACACGCTGGCTTGCCGACGAAGGCTCCGCCTTAACGCTGCACGATTTGGCGGCAGAGTTTAATGTTTCTGCAGAGCGTATCCGCCAGATTGAGGCCAAAGCCCTCAGCAAAATGAAGCAGGCTTTACTGCCAGCATAAAAAAACGGAGCCAAAGGCTCCGTTTTTTTATGTCTTCATTTTTCGAAATGAAAATCAAAAGATAAAACCCAAATCTTGAACCACAGAGATCACAGAGGACACAGAGAAAAACAAGAAATAGAGGTTTTCTTGTTTTTCGGTTTTCTCCATGGCCCTTGGTGTTCTCCTGTTCCTCCGTGGTTAAAGACTTGAGTTTAGATTTTCAAACCATCAAAACAGCTTTTTCAAATCCATTCCCTTGTACATGCCTGCCACTTGATCGCCGTAGCCATTAAACATTAAGGTTTTACGTTTAAAGAATTCGCCAATTCGCCGCTCAGTGGCTTGGCTCCAGCGGGGGTGGTCTACTTCCGGGTTTACATTAGAATAAAAGCCGTATTCGTTAGGTGCCGCTTTATTCCAAGCCGTTTGTGGCTGTTTTTCGGTCAGGCGAATTTTTACGATGGATTTTGCGCTTTTAAAGCCATACTTCCACGGCACAACTAGGCGGATCGGCGCGCCGTTTTGATTGGGCAATACCTTGCCATAAAGCCCTACCGCCATGATCGCCAGAGGATGCATGGCTTCATCCATACGCAATCCCTCGGTATATGGCCAATCCAATACCGAGCGGCCAACACCGGGCATCTGCTCCTTATCGGCCAGCGAAATAAACTCGACGTATTTAGCTTTAGAAGTGGGATTAACCCGCTTAATCAGCTCGGAAAGTGGGAAACCCACCCATGGAATCACCATCGACCAGCCTTCCACACATCGCAGGCGATAAATCCGCTCTTCTAATGGCGCAATTTTTAATAATTCGTCGATTGAAAAAGTACGCGGTTTTTCACACTCGCCCTCAATCACGATATTCCAAGGCCTAGCTTTTAAGGTATGTGCTGTTTTGGCCGGATCATCTTTACCCGTGCCAAATTCATAGAAATTATTGTACTGAGTGATTTGCTCAAAACTATTTTTATCGTCTTTAGCAGAAAAGGGGCTGGCCCGATAAGCTAACTCACCCGCGGCCTGCGCAGGCAATGCAGCCGCCAGCCCAAGCGCCGCGGCTCCCGTCATGATTTGACGGCGATTTAACCAAAGGCCTTCAGGTGTAATTTCAGAAGGTAATATTTCTGTCGATGAGCGGATGAGCATGATGTTCTCCAGAGGCAATAAAGCTTAGTCGGACAGAACAACGAGCGCTGACAACGACTCTTAAAGTTTATCTGCAATCAGATGCTTAAAGTTTCTTTAAACGACAGCCGCACACGTTTGCTAGGCAAAAAAAATCACTCACATCAATAAATGTGCAAAAACAAAGCAATAGCCGCAGCAAAAAGCAAAACAACAGAAGCAATCCTCATTGAACGGTCGATTTCAGAGCGTACTGAGGGGCTGATTCGCCGCCAAAGCGCCCAAACAAGCAAGGCAAACAAACAGATATTCAGTAATTTTTCTGTCACAAGGCGTAATCAATATAAAAAAAGGGGAAAGACGTATTATTTAACAATTAAGTTAAAGTTTTACTTTAACTTAATTGCTTTAGCGCTTGCTTATGCAAGATAAAACAAGAGAAAAATGTACATTACATATTTTGCAGCTAAGTGATTGTATCAAAAGAACAATTAAAAAACGGGCGCTTGTGCGCTCTTTTTTTTTACTCTATAGTGGGAAGTAGTGGGTGAAAGTGGGTAAAAGTGCAGTATTAACCCTTACAAAAGAGTAATTCATCATGTTTGGCGGTGTGGCTTCTTTAAATCTCGACAGCAAGGGACGATTGGCAATTCCTGCTAGGCATCGTGACGTGCTGGGGACGCACTGCGCCAACCGCTTGGTGATTACTGCCGAACCTTCAGGCTGCCTGCTGGTTTACCCGGAACCCGACTGGTTGCCTGTTCGCGATCAGCTCAATCGTTTATCTGGCGCTCAGATGCCTATTCGCCGTTTTATCGTCGGCCATGCCGAAGAGATCGAACCCGATAGCGCTGGGCGTATTTTGATTCCGCCGCGTTTACGCCAGCTGGCGGGTCTCGATAAAGAAGTCGCCCTTGTTGGCATGGGCAATAAATTCGAACTTTGGGATGAAGCCCGCTGGGCCGCTCAGGTTCAAGCCGTTATGGATATCAGTCCAGACGATTTGGCAAAACAAATGCAGGACATCGTGCTTTGACGCTTATACACACCACCGTTTTACTTGAAGAAGCCGTGCACGCACTGGCGATCAAGCCAAATGGCATTTATGTCGATTGCACTTTTGGCCGAGGCGGTCACTCGCGCCTCATCCTTTCCAAACTGGGCCCTGAAGGCCGTTTGATTGCTTTTGATAAAGACCCGATGGCGATTGCTGAGGCAGCCACCATTACCGATCCGCGCTTCACCATCGTTCACGAAGGCTTCGTTAATCTGCAAAAAGAATTAAATCTGCGTGGCATTACAAGCGTGGACGGTGTGCTGATGGATTTAGGCGTGTCATCTCCTCAGCTTGATGACGCCAGCCGAGGATTTAGTTTTCGCTTTGATGCCCCGCTTGATATGCGCATGGATACCACGCGCGGTATGACGGCGGCCGAATGGCTGAATTTAGCCGATGAGAAAGAAATTGCAGAGGTGGTAAAAGACTATGGCGAAGAGCGGTTTGCTAAACAGGTTGCAGCAGCGATTGTTACGAGTCGAGCGGGAGAACCGATTCTCACCACCGGCCAGCTTTCCCAGATCGTGGCAACGGCAGTCCGTAGCCGCGAGCCGGGGCAGAATCCGGCGACACGTACCTTCCAAGCTATACGGATTTACATCAATCGCGAGCTTGAGGAGCTTGCGCTAACCCTGCCGCAAGCTTTGGAAATGCTGAATCAAGGCGGGCGTTTTTCCGTGATTGCGTTTCACTCACTAGAAGACCGCATCGTAAAACGTTTTCTGCAAGATGCAGCCCAAGGCGACAAACTGCCTTCCCGCCTACCTGTGCGCGCTGCTGATATTGCCGAGCCCCCTGTCAAAATCATTGGCAAGCCGATTCGTGCCAGTGAAAAAGAAGTGGATGAAAACCCGCGTGCCCGCAGTGCAATCTTGCGCACAGCAGAAAGAACAGGAATTGCCCTGTGACACGTTTAAACCTTTTTTTGCTTGTCATTTTAATTGCGTGCGCGCTGGCTTTAATTACCAGCCAGCATAAGGCTCGCAAATTTTATGGCGAACTGCAAAAAGAAGAAGTTTTAAGCCGTAAGCTCGATGTTGAGTGGGGACAGCTGCAACTGGAACAAAGCACTTGGGCCATGCATTCACGCATTGAAGCTGAAGCAACACAAAAATTAGGCATGCAAGTGCCAGGACCAAACCGTACGCAAGTGATACTGCCGCACGGTGAACGCGTAGCAAAACCGGTGACCGAATGAAATTAGCAAGGCCCCCCCGCCAAGTTGGCGGGCAATCACGTCATCAGCGTTTTGCCGCACCACAGCCAAAACTGGAGCGGTGGCGGGTATGGGTTGTAGTTGGCTTTTTACTCTCGCTTTTTGCCGTATTACTGGGCCGTGGCCTGTATTTACAAGCGTGGAACGAAGGCTTTTTGCAAGAGCAGGGTGATGCGCGCTATATGCGCAACCTTAAGCAAGCTTCGAATCGCGGCATGATTACCGATAGAAATGGCGAGCCATTAGCTATTTCTACCCCGGTGCAATCCATCTGGGCCAGCCCCCGTGGAATGACATTACTGCCAGCAGGGCAGGAGCGCCCGGCAGATTGGGAGCCAAAATCAGAGAAAGACCCGGTACCAGTGTCGCGTAGTGAGTTAAAAAAACTGGCGGCAGCATTGCAGCTGCCGGAAGAAGAGTTAAACAAGAAATTAAGTAACTCCAGAAAAAACTCGAAAGGCGAAGAAATCCGCCCCGATTTTCTGTGGTTACGTCGGCACATGTCGCCAAACGATGCCAAGGCCGTGATGGCACTCAATGTACCGGGTGTGTACACGCAAACCGAATACCGCCGCTATTACCCGGCAGGCGATGTGATGGCACATATCGTGGGCTTTACCGACATTGATGGCAAAGGGCAGGAAGGCTTTGAATTAACGCGTGAAGCAATGCTGGCAGGCAAGCCTGGCAGCCGCACTGTGATTCGTGACCGGCGCGGTTATATCGTTGAAGACGTTTCAACCATTGTTCCGGCGAAAGACGGCGAAACATTGCAATTATCCATCGACCGTAAGATCCAGTATCTGGCGTATCGGGAGCTGAAAAAAGGGATTGAAGCAGCAGGTGCTGTAGCAGGTGCTGCCGTTGTACTGGATGCAAAAACGGGCGAAGTACTGGCACTGGCCAATTTACCCTCATACAACCCTAATAGCCGTGAGCGTGTTGATTTAGCCCGAAAACGTAACCGAGTGCTGACTGATACTTATGAGCCCGGCTCAACGATGAAACCCTTTGTCGTTGCCGCCGCTTTAGAGCAAGGCATCATTAAGCCATCGACCATTATCCAAACCTCGCCAGGGCGAATGACGATAGGTCCGGCCACTTTTAAAGATACAAGAGATTACGGCGCACTGAACCCGGAAGGCGTGCTCAAACACTCCAGTAACGTAGGCGCAGCCAAGATTGGCCTGATGCTGAGCCGCGAAGAATTATGGGGATATTTTAATAATTATGGTTTTGGTGCATCAACGCACAGTGGTTTCCCAGGAGAGGCATTTGGCCGTGTTCGCCCTTGGAAAACCTGGCGTCCGATTGAGCAAGCCACGATGTCATTCGGGCACGGTTTGTCGGTCAGCCTGATGCAAATGGCCCGTGGCTACTCGATGTTTACCAACCACGGTGAAATGAAACCAATCACCTTCACCAAGATGGTAGCGCCAAGCCCGGGTAAACAAGTGATTTCGGCTCAGACTGCTGATTTAGTAAAAAACATGCTGGAAGCCGTTACCCAGGCGGGCGGTACAGCCGTAAGAGCCCAGATTGTAGGCTTTCGGGTTGGTGGTAAAACAGGTACGGCACGCAAGATTGTAAATGGGCAGTATTCCCGCGAAAAGTACGAAGTGTCGTTTATTGGCTTTGCGCCGGTATCCAATCCTCGTCTGATTGTGGCGGTCTTGATCGATGAGCCGTCCACGGTAGGAAATCGTTATTACGGCGGTACCGTTTCTGCTCCGGTGTTTCAGGAAATTATGTCGGGCAGCTTACGCATGTTAGGTGTTCCGCCCGATGCCCCGATTACCAATATTCTGCTGCCGGGGCTGGATGCACCAGAGTTGAAAGAAGAAACATAAGCGATACTCCTGGCGACTGATACCAGCGCCAAGGAGTCCCGACCCCAAACCACCCTTGTTCCGTGCTTTAAAACAGCCGGGCTAAAGGAAGACATATGAAAGCTGTGAGCTGGAACCTCCCTCCTCTCGACCTTCCTGCGATCGATGCCATCGCTGCGGGCGCGCGTCTTGTCGTGGATAGCCGTGGTGTTCAGGCTGGTGATGTTTTCCTCGCCTTTCAGGGTGAGTATGCTGATGGCCGCAGCTATATTGCCGATGCCATTGCAGCAGGCGCAGCAGCCGTATTATGGGAAGCAGAAGACTTTGTATGGAATCCAGCGTGGCAAACGCCCAATCTGGCGATCCCGCAACTGCGCGCCCAAGCCGGGATTGTAGCGGCTCATTTATTAGACAACCCATCGCAATCCCTGTTTGTAACCGGGATTACCGGCACCAATGGCAAAACATCCATCGCCAACTGGCTGGCACAGGCTTTTAATTTGCTGGGACATAAAACCGGCGTGCTCGGTACCTTGGGCAACGGTTTTATTGATCGCCTTGAAAGCTCCACCCATACCACACTGGACCCAGTGACCCTGCAAGGCTGGCTTGCCCGCCTGCAAACCGAGGGTGCCAGCCATATTGCGATGGAAGTCTCCTCGCATGGCCTTGATCAGGGCCGCGTGCACGGCACCCATTTTGATGTGGCGGTATTCACCAACCTCACCCGAGATCACCTGGATTACCACGGCGACATGGGTAGCTATGGCGCAGCAAAAGCCCAACTGTTTAACTGGGAAGGCTTAAAGACCGCCGTCATCAATACCGACGATGCTTTTGGCCGCGAGCTGGCTTCTCAATGCAAAGCCCCCCGCGTGCTGACTTATGGTCTGGAAAACGGCGGCATTCGCGCTACAAAAATCACCTTAACACTGGCAGGCTTGGAGCTGGAAGTCGCCACGCCTTACGGTCTATGCAATATTAATTCCCCGATGCTGGGCCGTTTTAACGCCAGCAATTTGCTTGCATGCCTGTCTGTTTTACTCGCTGCCGACGTACCACTGACGCAAGCTGCCGATGTGCTCAGCCGGATTCAGCCCGCCGCTGGCCGGATGCAAAAGCTGGGCGGCGATGAGCGTCCCCTGATTGTGGTTGATTACGCACACACCCCGGATGCACTGGAAAAAGCGCTAACAACGCTGCGCGAATCCATGCCGGAAAAAAGCCGCCTTTATTGCATCTTTGGCTGCGGTGGTGACCGAGACAAAGGTAAGCGCCCGCTGATGGGCGAAATTGCCTGCCGCCTTGCAGACGCAGTGATTATCACCTCAGACAATCCACGCAGCGAAACCCCACAAGCCATTATTCAGGACATCGTCCGTGGCGTTTCCGGCGTGCCTGGCAGCGGTCATGCTAACTACAGCATTGATTCAGATCGCTCTTCAGCCATTAGCGACGCCATTGATGTAGCCACAGCCAAAGACGTTGTACTGATTGCTGGCAAGGGCCACGAAACTTATCAGGAAATCGCAGGAATTCGTCATCCCTTTGATGATGTCGCCATTGCAAACCGTGCTTTAGCAAGGAAGAAAAAATAATGTTGTCCCTGCAAGAAACCGCACAGGCCCTGAAAGCCTCCTTCACTGGCGCTGGCGAGGCTCGCTTTGCGCGTGTCACCACAGACAGCCGTGATATTCGTGCGGGTGATTTATTTATTGCTTTGCGTGGTGAGAAATTTAACGCAAATAAGTTTGCCGATGCCGCCATTGCCGCGGGGGCCGTTGCCGCCATCGTCGATACACCAATTGCCGGGCCGCATATTTTAGTCAGCGACACACTGGCAGCCCTTGGGCAACTTGCAGCCTATTGGCGCGAGCTGCTTAAAAACACGGCAGGCCAAGTCGTGATTGGTGTTACCGGCAGCAACGGTAAAACCACGGTTAAAGAAATGATTTCTGCCGTGCTGACTCAGCACCAGGGCGAGGATTCGGTGCATGCCACCCGGGGTAATTTAAACAACCATATTGGCCTGCCGCTTACCCTGCTGGCTGCCCGTGCACAGCATCGCTATGTGGTGGCTGAAATGGGTATGAATCATTTTGATGAGATCAGCTACCTCACCCATATCGCCAAACCCGATATCGCCATCATTACCAATGCAGGCCGCTGTCACCTAGAAGCACTGGGCAGCGTGGCAGGCGTGGCACAGGCCAAGGGCGAAATTTTTGCAGGTTTGGTTGCAGGTGGCTACGCCATTATCAATAACGATGACGACTATGCTCCGCTCTGGCGCGAGCTGGCCAAAGAGCATCCGCAAGTCAGCTTCAGCCTCAGCAATGCCGATGTTTATGCACGCAATTTGTGTGCACATATCCATGGCGCACAATTTACGCTCTGCACCCCCGGTGATTCGGCCCAGGTCGATTTACAAATTCCCGGCTTACACAATGTACTCAATGCGCTGGGCGCAGCGGCCGTAGGCCATGCGCTCAAGATTGGCGCTGAAGACATTGCCAGCGGGCTGGCCAGCTATGAAGGCACCAAGGGCCGTTTGCAAAGCAAAAATGCATTTAACGGCGCAAAAGTATTTGATGACACTTACAACGCCAACCCCGATTCAATGAAAGCCGCCATCGATGTTCTGGCGGGCTTTGGCCCTGAAACCCTGCTGGTTTTAGGCGATATGGGTGAAATTGGCAGCGATACAGCAGAGCGACATCAGGAAATTGGTGCTTACGCACGCAGCAAAGGCATACGCGCGCTTTACACCTTGGGCGAACAAATGCAGCTGGCCAGTGCGGCCTTCGGCGGAACGGCACAACATTTTACCGACGTTGCAGCATTGATCGCAGCGCTTCGCACTGATTTAACGCCAACGGCCACGCTTTTGGTCAAAGGCTCGCGTTTTATGCGCATGGAACGCGTCGTGGATGGCGTAGTGATGAACACTCTGGAGAAGATGTAAATGTTGTTGCTGTTAACCCAATGGCTGGGCGAATCGATTCGCGCCTTTAATGTTTTTAACTACATCACCCTCAGAGCGGTGCTGGCGACCATGACGGCGCTGGGCATCTCCTGGACGATGGGCCCATGGGTCATTAAAAAATTAACCGATTTAAAAGTAGGCCAAGTGGTCCGTACTGATGGTGTACAGGCCCATTTGATTAAAGCAGGCACCCCAACCATGGGGGGCACACTGATTTTGCTGGCGATTGGCTTAACCACCCTGCTCTGGGGCGACTTACGCAACAAGTATGTATGGCTTGCTTTGATTGTCACCATGGCAACGGGTGTGATTGGTTTTGTGGATGACTACCGCAAAATCGCGCTGAAAGATCCTAAAGGTTTATCAGCCAAAGCCAAGCTTTTCTGGCAATCGCTGATTGCGATTGGTGCGGGGGTATTTTTGGTTCACGCCGGTGGCAGCCTGCCCGCCAATACCGGCTTTGTGATTCCATTTTTCAAGCAGATTCTCTACCCCTTTGGCGCGATTGGCTTTTGCGTGCTGACTTACTTTGTGATTGTAGGCACCAGTAATGCGGTCAACCTCACAGATGGTCTGGACGGGCTGGCGATTATGCCAACGGTGCTGATTTCTTTTGCTTTCTGCATTTTTGCCTATGTTGCGGGCAATGTGGTGTTCTCCAAATATCTGGGCGTGCCCCATGTACCCGGCGCAGGCGAGCTGGTGATTTTCTGTGCAGCCATGGCCGGTGCAGGCTTGGGATTTTTATGGTTTAACGCCTACCCAGCCGAAGTCTTTATGGGCGATGTGGGTGCATTAGCACTTGGCGCAGGCCTTGGTATTGTGGCGGTGATTGTCCGTCAGGAAATCGTCTTGCTGATTATGGGCGGCGTGTTTGTGATGGAAGCACTGTCGGTGATGATTCAGGTGGCCAGCTTTAAATTACGCGGCAAACGGGTCTTCAGAATGGCCCCGATTCACCATCATTACGAACTCAAAGGCTGGAAAGAAACGCAGGTCGTCGTGCGCTTCTGGATTATCACCATGCTGTTGGTATTAGCGGGTTTAGCCACGCTGAAGCTGCGTTAAACCTTAAAAGTTCTGTAAACACAGAGAACACAGAGAGGAAAAGCAGCACATAGAGAAAACCATGAGGATTAAAAACGGGTAAAGAAATCGCCCACTTTTATAAGGTTTTCTCTGTGTGCTCTGTGTCTACAGACTTTCAGATTTTTTTAGAAATTTAAGCATTTCACTGAGATAGAAAATGAATTACCAAGGCAAACATTGCATCGTTGTAGGTTTAGGCGAATCGGGCTTTTCTGCTGCTAAGTGGCTGGCCGCTCAGGGCGCGCGCGTCACGGTGGCAGACAGCCGCAGCACGCCTCCAAACCTAGAACTGCTGCATGCTGCCCACCCAGATATTGAACTGCGCTTAGGTGCATTCAGCGATACCACATTTGCAGATGCCGGTGCGCTGATTGTCAGCCCCGGTGTGCCACTTGCCACCCCGGCCATTGCAGCAGCCGTGGCCCGTGGCGTGCCTGCTTTGGGCGATGTGGAATTATTTGCTCAGGCCATTGCCGGCACTGCCGTTAAAGTAATTGCCATCACCGGCTCCAACGGTAAATCCACCGTTACCAGCATGGTTGGCCAGATGTGCGAAGCCGCCGGTTTAAAAGCCGTAATGGCTGGCAATATCGGCCTGCCGGTCCTTGATGCGCTCACCGCCAGACCGGATGCCGATGTGTTTGTGTTGGAGCTGTCCAGCTTTCAGCTCGAAACCACCACCTCACTGAATGCCGATGCCGCCACCGTACTGAATATCAGCGAAGACCATTTAGACCGTTATAAAAATCTGGCGCATTACGCCGCCACCAAGGCCGCTATTTTTGCCGGTACAGGCACGGTTGTTTTAAACCGTGAAGACGCCCACTGCCTCGCCATGGCGTCAGAGCTGAAATCCCGCCAGATTGTCTGGTTTGGTGCCGATGCGCCGCGTGCCGCTGATGAGTACGGCCTGAAAGGGAGCGAATTCACCTTAAGCCTTGGGGATGAAGCGCTGCTCAATGCGACAGAGTTGCCCGTGGCAGGCTTACATAATGCGGTGAACGCGCTATCCGCTATCGCGCTTTGCCGAGCCATTGGCTTAGAAACAGCCCCGCTGCTGGCCGCTTTGAAATCATTCACTGGCCTTGCCCACCGGGTGGAGTATGTGGCCACGGTGCAGGGCGTTGATTACTTTGATGATTCCAAAGGCACCAATGTAGGCGCAACCGAAGCTGCGCTCAAAGGCATGACCCGCCCAGTTGTGCTGATCGCTGGCGGCGATGGCAAGGGCCAGGATTTCCGCCCGCTTAAAGCCGCTTGCGCACGCATTTGCCGCGCGGTAATTCTGATCGGCCGCGACGCGCCCATTCTGGCCGAAGCGCTCAATGAAGCCCAATCACAATTTGTAGATTCTGATAACGAACATCTGCTGCCCGTCCTGCAACTGCCCAATATGGAAATGGCAGTGCAGTTTGCCAGCAACTTTGCCGAAAGCGGCGATGTTGTGCTGCTTTCCCCTGCTTGCGCCAGCCTCGACATGTACCGCAACTACCACCACCGCGCCGAAGTATTTATCGCTGCGGTTAAAGGTTTAGCGAGCTGATATGCCCCAACTATTTTCTCAAACCGCCATTCGGGTATGCCCAACGATGAGTGGGCATAAAGATAAGCTCCCAAAAGGTTTGGAGGCCTGATGCGCCAGCTATTTTCACAAGCTATCAAACGGCTGCGCCCCAATATGGCGGCCTATGATCAGGCGCTGTTCTGGTGCATTACCCTGCTGCTGACGATTGGTTTGGTGATGGTGTATTCCTCATCAATTGCGATGGCCGAAGTAGATAAAGACACCGGCTTTCGCTCTAACTATTTTTTGATTCGCCATGTGATTTTCTTGGTCGTCGGCATTGCAGGTGCATTTATTGCCTTTTCTATTTCTACCAAAACCTGGCAGCAGTATTCATCCACCCTGTTTTTAATTGGCATGATTTTGCTGCTCTTGGTACTGATTCCGGGCGTGGGGCGCGAAGTAAACGGTAGCCGCCGCTGGCTGTCTTTGGTGGTAATTAACTTGCAACCGTCCGAGTTGATGAAGCTATTTGTTGTGCTTTATGCCGCGGATTACACCGTACGCAAAGCCATCAGCATGACAGGCTCATTTATGCAAAGCGTAAGCAAAGTGCTGTTCCCCATGTTTATGGTGATGGCGCTGGTGGGCGCACTCTTATTGCTGGAGCCAGACTTTGGTGCTTTTGCCGTGATTACAGCAATCGCCATGGGCGCACTCTTTTTAGGCGGTTTTAACTGGAAGCTCTTTGCCGGCCTGTTTATGTTCTTGGGCGTGGCGTTTGTGGGGCTGGTGGTCAGCTCGCCTTACCGTATGCAACGCGTACTGGGGTTTTTAGATCCGTGGAAAGATCCGTACGGCAAGGGCTATCAGCTTAGCCATTCGCTAATTGCTTTTGGCCGGGGCGAATGGAGCGGCGTGGGTCTTGGGGCTAGCGTAGAAAAACTCTCCTACCTGCCCGAAGCGCATACCGACTTTTTAATGGCAATTATTGCCGAAGAGTTTGGCTTTATCGGTGTAGCCCTTGTGATTTTGCTGTTTGCTTTTCTGATTTTTCGCTCATTTATGATCGGCGTACAAGCCGCCAAGCTGGAGCGCCACTGGCAAGCTTTAGCCGCTCAAGGCGTAGGAATCTGGATGGGCGTACAGTCATTTATCAATATTGGCGTAAATATGGGCCTGATGCCCACCAAGGGTTTAACCCTGCCGCTGCTGTCTTTTGGTGGCTCTGGCGTGGTTGCAAATTTAATTGCTTTAGGCGTTCTGATGCGGATTGATTACGAAAACCGCCAGCTGATCAGGGGGTACCGTGCATGAGTAAACGTACCCTTCTCGTAATGGCAGGCGGCACAGGCGGGCATATTTTCCCTGCTCTTGCGGTAGCTAATGAGCTAAAAACACGCGGCTGGAAAATCATCTGGCTGGGCGCTGCGGGCCGTATGGAAACCCGCATCGTGCCTGAGCATGGCATTGATCTGATCACCCTCAAAATTGATGGCGTGCGCGGCAAAGGGCTGCTGAAAAAACTCAGCCAACCTTGGGTACAACTCAAGGCACTTTGCGGCGCATTTAAAGCCATTTTTGAGCATAGGCCTGATGTGGCCATTGGCTTTGGCGGCTTTACCGGCTTCCCTGGCGGCGTAGCCATGCGCATGCTGTGGCTGCCACTGGTAATCCACGAACAAAACTCGGTAGCAGGGCTCACGAATAAGGTGCTGTCTAAGATTGCCAACCGCGTACTGTTTGCTTTTCCAAGTGCATTTCCAGGAATTGAAGGCTGCATTGGCAACCCGGTAAGGGCAGAAATCCAAAATCTAGCGCTGCCTGAGGCCCGCTTTGCAGGGCGCACTGGCCCGCTCAGGCTGCTGGTTGTTGGTGGCAGCTTAGGCGCACAAGTCTTTAACGAAGAAGTTCCCAAGGCACTGGCCTTAATGCCTGCTGATCAGCGCCCGATGGTGATTCATCAGGCGGGCGAAAAACATATTGAAGCCTTGCGGGCCAATTATGCCGCCGCCGATGTCAGCGCAGATTGCGTGGCATTTATCAGCGATATGGCAGAGGCCTACGCCAATGCCGATTTGATTTTATGCCGTGCCGGCGCGCTGACCGTGGCCGAGCTGGCCTGTGTAGGCGCCGCATCGGTGCTGGTGCCTTTTCCGCACGCAGTTGATGATCACCAAACCGGCAATGCACGCTATTTAAGTGAGAACGGTGCAGGCCTTTTAATCGCGCAAAAAGAATTTAACGCCGCCGCGTTTGCCCAATTACTGACCCAAACCAGCCGCGGACAATGCTTAAGCATCGCCAAGCTAGCACGCGGTCTGGCAAAACCGGATGCCACGATGCAAGTGGTATCGGTGATTGAAGAATTAGCCAAGTAGAAACGATGATGAAACACAAAGTTAAACGTATCCATTTTGTAGGTATCGGCGGTGTTGGCATGAGCGGCATCGCTGAGGTCTTACTCAACCTTGGTTTTGAGATCAGTGGCTCAGACCTCGGCAGTAATGCCACCAGCCAGCGCCTTGCTGCAAACGGCGCACACGTCCATTTAGGCCATGCGGCCGAATATGTGGCCAATGCAGATGTGGTGGTGATTTCCAGCGCGGTCAAAGACGATAACCCGGAAGTCATCGAAGCACGTAATCGTAAAATACCGGTGGTGCCACGCGCCCAAATGCTCGCCGAGCTAATGCGCTTAAAGCAAGGCATCGCCATTGCCGGCACGCACGGAAAAACCACCACCACCAGCCTCACCGCCTCTATTTTAGAAGCCGCAGGTTTAGATCCTACCTTTGTGATTGGTGGCAAATTACACGCTGCTGGCAGCAATGCCCGCTTAGGCCATGGCGACTTTTTAGTGGCCGAAGCCGATGAAAGCGATGCATCTTTCCTGCTGCTCACCCCGGTTATTTCGGTGGTGACCAATATCGACCAGGACCATATGGATACCTATGGTCACGACTTTAATAATCTGAAGAAGGCTTTTATTACCTTCTTGCAGCACCTGCCCTTCTATGGCCGCGCCGTGTTGTGCATTGATGATCCTTATGTGCGTGAGATCCTGCCACAGGTCACCAGCCCGATTACCAGCTATGGCGTCAGCTCCGACGCCATGCTGCGCGCCGAGAATATCGTCGCCCTTGATGGCCGTATGCAATTTGATGCAGTTTGGGAAAACGGCGAATCCCGCCGCCTGCCCATCACACTGAATATGCCAGGCATGCACAATGTGCTGAACGCCCTAGCCGCCATTGCCGTGGGGATTGAAATTGGTGCAGATGAAGCTGCCATTCAGTCGGCATTAGCAAGCTTCCAAGGAGTAGGACGCCGCTTCCAGCGCTATGGCGAAATAGCGCTTGAAACAGGCGGCAGCTTTACGCTGGTGGATGACTACGGCCACCATCCGGTTGAAATGGCTGCCACCATTGCCGCTGCACGGGGTGCATTTCCGGGCCGCCGCTTAGTGCTGGCATTTCAGCCACACCGCTACACCCGCACCCGCGATTGCTTTGAAGATTTTGTACAAGTGTTATCCACGGTTGATGGCCTATTGCTTGGCGAAGTGTATGCCGCCGGCGAAACCCCGATTGTGGCCGCAGACAGCCGCAGCCTAGCCCGCGCGGTACGCGTAGTTGGCAAGGTGGAGCCGCAATTTGTAGCCGATATCCAGGAAATGCCCGCAGCCATTATGGCCGCAGCCAAAGACGGCGATGTCATCATCACCATGGGCGCAGGCACGATAGGCGGCGTTCCTGGCAAGGTTGCTGCAATTTTAAATAACAAAACCTAAGTCTCGAACCACGGAAAGGCACGGAGAACACAGCGTTTCACGGAGAAAATCTAATTAAAACAAAGACGAAGCATCTTTTGCTTTTCTCCGTGGCCCTTCGTGCTCTCCTTTTACTCTGAGGTTCAAGATTTGGGTTTGAAATTTGTAGGATGGGCATTGTGCCCACGCGAAAAACAACAGCTTGATTGAGTACGCAAAATGAATAAATACGGAAAAGTAGCGGTCGTGATGGGTGGCACTTCGGCAGAACGTGAAGTGTCATTAATGAGCGGCAAAGGTGTTTTAGAAGCCCTGCAGGCACGCGGCGTGGATGCGCACGCTTTTGATCCTGCAACAAAGCCTCTTGAAGCGTTAAAAGCAGAAGGTTTTGACCGTGCATTTCTGATTTTGCACGGCCCTTTTGGTGAAGATGGCACTTTGCAGGGCGCGCTTGAAGTGATGGGCATCCCTTACACGGGTTGTGGTGTATTGGCCTCGGCGCTGGGTATGGATAAGCTGCGGAGCAAGTTAATCTGGCAAGCGCTTGGCCTGCCGATTCCAGCTTTTGAAATTTTGAATGCAAACAGCGATTTTGCTGCGATTGAGCAAAAACTTGGCCTGCCATTATTTGTAAAACCAGCCTGCGAAGGCTCCAGTATTGGCGTGAGCAAAGTAAAAAATACCGGGGAACTTGCCGCTGCGTTCGAAGAAGCTTACAAGTATGACAAGATTGTGATTGCAGAACAGTTCATTGGTGGGGGAGAATACACCGCCGCTGTACTGGGTGAACAAGTGCTGTCGTTTGTAAAGATCGAGCCTGCTACAGAATTCTACGATTACGAAGCCAAATATATCCGCGATGACACGGTTTACCGCTGTCCTGCGGGTTTGTCTGCACAGCTTAACGAGCAAATTACCGCTTACGTGAAACAAGCCTTTTGGGCGTTGGGAGGCCGGGGCTGGGCGCGTATCGATTTCTTAATGGATGAAGCGGGTAAGCCTTATTTATTAGAAGCCAATACCGCGCCAGGCATGACTTCACATAGTTTATTTCCTATGGCAGCAAGAGAAGCCGGCTTAAGTTATGAGGATTTAGTTTTGCAAGTATTAAACAGCACGCTGGAATAATAATCGGTGATTTTATTCAGCCATTTCAGCCCACAAACCATTGCAGCGAGGTTCGCCCATGTGGGATAAACCTCAGCTTTTAATGTGGTTTGCCAATTTGCTGACTGCATTAGCTTTATTGCTTTTGTTTTACGCCTTACTGTTTTTAACCGTGCATTCGCCTTTGTTTCCAATTAAAAGAATCAAAGTGGATGGTGATTTAGTTCACGTTACACGCGAGCAATTGCAATACGTTATTAAGCACGAACTGACAGGAACGTTTTTTACCCTGGATTTGGATAAGACGCGGCAGGCCTTTGAAAAGCTGCCATGGGTAAGGCAAGTGACGGTACGCAGGCACTGGCCAGACCGGGTAGAGGTCAGGGTAGAAGAGCACAAGGCAGTTGCACGCTGGGGCTCGGTGGCCCTGCTTAATAGTTATGGTGAGCGTTTTGATGCGGCATCCAACGATCAGCTGCCCATTCTGGAAGGCCCGGAAGGCACAGAAAAGGTCATGATTGATGGCTTTGCAGAGCTGCATAAAACCTTGCAGCCATTGGGGAAAAAAGCCACCCATGTCTGGCTTTCCGAACGAAGAGCATGGCGCTTTGAGCTGGATCACCAGCTGATTATTGAAGTAGGCAGAGATGAGCCGGTAGCCAGAACGGCGCGGTTTGTAACGGCCTACCCCAATTCGCTGGCTTTGCTGAAGCAGCCTTTTGAATATGTAGATTTACGTTATCCCAATGGCTTTGCAGTCAGATTGCCAGAGTACAAGCCAGTAGAAAGTAAGCCCGTGGTAAAGCCAGCAGTACCGGCCAAGCCCGCAGTAGCCAAACCGGCATAACCATGACGGTTTTGAAAAATGGTAAGGCAGGTAAAACCTGCTGCAAACAGAAAATTCAGCGATACGATTTTGATATCAAATCGTTTTTAAAAAGTAAGACATTGAGTAAAGAGGTTGTCAGGTGACCAGAGATAGCAAAAACATCATTGTCGGGCTGGACATTGGCACATCCAAGGTGGTGGCTGTTGTCGCCGAAATCAAAGAAGACGGCACACTCAATGTGATTGGTCTGGGCTCGGCTGCATCGCGCGGTTTGAAACGTGGTGTGGTCGTTGATATTGAAAAAACCGTCGCGGCCATCCAGTCCGCACTGGGCGAAGCCGAGCTGATGGCCGATTGCAAAATCAGCCAGGTCTTTACCGGTATTGCCGGCAGCCACATCAAGAGCATTAATTCTGATGGCATGGTGGCGATCAAGGATAAAGAAGTCACCTCGGCCGATGTAGACCGTGTGATTGAAACGGCCAGCGCGGTTAATATCCCCACCGACCATCAGGTTCTGCACATTCTGGCGCAGGAATACATGATAGACGGCCAAGAGGGCGTGAAAGAGCCGATGGGCATGTCGGGCGTGCGTTTGCATGTCAACGTGCATATCGTCAGTGGCGCAGTCAGCGCGGTACAAAATATCACCAAATGTGTGCGTCGCTGCGGGCTGGAGATCGAAGAAGTGGTGTTACAACCACTGGCTTCATCTTATTCAGTGCTAACTGAAGATGAAAAAGACCTTGGTGTTTGCTTGGTAGATATTGGCGGCGGCACCACCGATCTGGCCATCTTTATTGGCGGCGCCATTCGCCATACCGCCGTGATTCCGATTGCAGGCGATCAGGTGACTAACGATATCGCCATGGCGCTGCGTACGCCAACCTCAGAAGCCGAAACCATTAAGTTGCAGCATGGTGTAGCGCTGCGCCATATGAGCGATCCGGCGCAAATGATTGAAGTGCCGGGTGTAGGTGAGCGCGGTGCACGGCAAATGAGCCGCCATACTCTGGCGGAAGTGATTGAGCCGCGCGTTGAAGAGCTGTATGGCCTAGTTCAGCAGGAGTTACGCCGCTCTGGTTTTGAAGGGCGCCTGTCCAGCGGCATTGTGATTACCGGTGGAGCCGCAATGATGCCCGGCATGGTTGAGCTTGGCGAAGAGATTTTCCATATGCCGCTACGCATGGGCACACCGAAATACGTGGGTGGCCTTGCCGAAGTGGTAAAAAACCCGCGCTATTCCACAGCGGTGGGTTTGCTGTTAATTGCACGTGAACAATTACTAAAGAACCCTGTAAACCGGGGCAAAGACGGCGGTGTAGGGGATATTTTTGGCCGCATGAAATCTTGGTTTCAAAACACATTTTAATCAGGGAAAAAATAACGGCTCAGGGGATATTTTAGCTGTTATGACGTTTTGGTTTCAAAACACCTTTTAAATTCGGGTAAGGATCAGCGATAAGGGGAAACATCCCCACGCTGTTTAAATCGGGCAACGCAAGGAGAGCAACATGGCATTAACTTTTGAAGTGCAAGAAGTTGCACATCACGTCAATATTAAAGTGATCGGTGTGGGCGGCGCAGGCTGCAACGCGATCAACAATATGATTGAGCACGCATTGAATGGGGTGCAGTTTATTGCTGCCAACACCGATGCTCAGGTGCTTAAACTCTCTAAAGCTACGGATGTTGTGCAATTGGGCACGACGGGCTTTGGTGCAGGCTGCGATCCTGAAGTTGCCCGCGAAGCAGCCGAAGCCGATCGCGAGCGCATTGGTGAGCTGATCAATGGTGCAAATCTCTTGTTTATCACCGCAGGTATGGGCGGCGGTACAGGTACGGGCGCATCCCCTGTGATTGCACAAATTGCCCGTGAAAAAGGCATTTTCACCGTGGGCGTAGTCACCAAGCCTGGTCTTGACGAAGGCTCGCGCCAGAAAGTGGCTCAGGCTGGTATCGATGAGCTTTCACGCTCGGTCGATTCACTGATTATTGTTTCCAACCAAAAACTGGAAGAAGTACTCGGTGAAGACGTTACCGTAGACGAAGCCTTCCGCGCTGCTGACGATGTACTGCGTAATGCCGTCGCTTCTATCGTAGAAATCATCCAGTATCCTGGTCTGATCAACGTGGACTTTGCCGACGTTAAGACCGTGATGCAGGAAAAAGGCATGGCCATGATGGGCTCCGCCTTTGCTGCAGGCGAAAACCGCGCTATCCGCGCCACCGAAGAAGCCATCAGCTGCCCGCTTCTGGACAATATCAACTTCAAGGGTGCGCGTGGTGTACTGCTGAATATCAGCGCCAGCCGTGCCAGCCTGAAGAAAAGCGAAATCACCCGCGCCCGTGAAATCATCCAATCGCATGTGGCAGAAGATGCCATGGTTAAACACGGTGTGGTTTACGATGAAAGCCTAGGTGAGCAAATCCGCATTACCATTATTGCTACCGGTATGGGCAATAACGCCAATAAGCCACAGCTGTCTGTCGTACAAACACCGCAGCTTAAAACGGGCACAGACAATCACTCTGGCGAGCCAGACTGGGGCGCTTACGATTTGCCACCGGGCTTCCGTCCGAATAACCGCAGCGCGCGTGGCTCTGCAGGCGATGTAGCCACCGTAAGCCGCAGCACAACTTCTAATGTGGATATGGATATCCCTGCTTTCTTACGCCGTCAGGCAGATTAATCATGAAAGCAGAGCAGGTCGGGCACCGCCTGGCCTGCCCGCATTGAGTGTTTCAGACGGAGATAAAGGCATTGCCTATTGGCAAGATTGCAAAGATCAATCCAGCACACTACCCGGTGCTGGTAAGATTGAGGTCTGTTGATTAAAGAGACCAATATGTTTCAGCAACGCACTCTGAAGACGACTATCCGCGCCGTTGGCGTGGGCCTGCATTCTGGCGAGCGGGTTACCCTCGTCCTAAAACCGGCCCCGGTCAATAGCGGGATCGTTTTCCAACGCGTCGATTTGCCCGAGTCGACGCCATTCAGAGTTACGCCCGCTCTGGTCAACGACACGCGGCTCTCCTCTACGCTCGTCAAAGACGGCGTACGTGTCGGCACGATCGAGCACATCATGTCTGCATTTGCGGGGTTAGGCATCGACAATGTGATTGTTGAAGTCGACGCCCCGGAAATGCCGATTATGGATGGATCGGCAGCGCCTTTTATCTATCTGCTGCAATCAGCAGGCATTGTGGATCAACATGCGGCCAAGCAATTTGTCCGCGTGCTGAAACCTATAGAAGTATCTGAAGGCGATAAATGGGTACGCCTGCTCCCGCATGACGGCTATAAAGTAGCGCTCACCATCGACTTTGCCCACCCCGCATTTAAAAAATCAGCCCAAACCATCAAGCTCGATTTTGCTGACACGAATTATGTCAGCGAAATTGCCCGTGCCCGCACGTTTGGCTTTATCCATGAAGTGGAATACCTGCGCATGAACGGCTTAGCCCGTGGCGGCAGCATGGATAACGCGATTGTGATTGATGAATACCGCGTGCTCAACGACGGTGGCTTGCGTTTTGAAGACGAATTTGTCCGCCATAAAGTGCTCGATCTGGTTGGCGATTTATACATCCTTGGCCGCCCTTTGATTGCCGCCTTTGAAGGCTATAAATCCGGCCACGCCATGAATAACAAACTGCTGCGCGCCCTGCTCGACGACGAATCCTCCTACGAGATTGTCAGCTTTGAAAACCGCGACGACGTCCCCAGCTCATTCCACGATCTGCCTGCCTTAGGAATCTGATGTTTATTGTCCTGCGCCTGTTATTTGTACTTGCCGTACTTGGCATCGCCTATTGCGCGTTCAAATACCAGCGCAGCCAAGACCCGGGCTGGCTGCGCATCATCAAATGGATTCTCTACTCCACGCTGGGCTTGCTGGTGATTTTTTTCTTAGGGCTGGTAATAGAGAGGCTGTGGGTGGGGTAATACGATGGGCATCACTAAAAAGCTAACTTAATAACTGATATTACGTAGAAATCTTCTTTTTAGTGCCTTCGGCTCGTTGATTTAGGAGCGGTAGCCACCGTGGGGACATGCTTCTTTTGAACGGCCAAGAAAAAAAACCAAAGCTGCAACCTCAAAAAAACGAAGGCCCCTGCGCTGCGGACAAGCGAGTCGGCGGCGGGTGAGATTGGCCCGTTCCTCGCTCCCAAGCGCAGATTCTTATCAATTTACCCACCCGCTCTTATCGGATTTCGCCACCCGCGCCTTCGCATTTGTCAGGAGGTCTTGAGAGACAACTCCCGACCCACTGCTGACATTCAACCATCGGCACAATGAATGACTGGCAATTGATGTGAAGCTGCCGTGACTCTGGGTTTGGTTGAATGACTTGTTATAAGGAAGACTAGGCTAACCTATTCCCTACATAGTCCCATAACTCGGATGCTAATTTTTGTATTTCCAGCAGCTTATCTTCAACAAGTTTTTTCTGTGCAGATATCTCTCTATCATACTCGGGAGTACCAATAGCATGTTTTGGAATGAATGTTGCGCAATAGCTGCCGTTGTAACGGTAATTACCCTGTTCTCTAATATTTAGAACCTGCTGCATTAGATCTACTATTCGATCCTGCCGATCTCTTACGCTTCGATCATAAGACCTAAGCTCAAAATTATAAATATGTATGCTCGCAAAAAAGTTACTCAACTTGATATATACATCTTGCTCAAACCAATACCCCGTTTCAGAGCCTACATATGAAATCTCACCACAATCATTATATGAAAGTAGGTCTGTCACAATATTTAGAAAGCGATTTACTCTATCGCCCTCCTGCCCCCTCACAAATTCATTGCTATTTAAGCGAGCCCTAAGAGCCTCCTTATAATTATGCAGAGCTTTCCTATCAATTACTCCAGCATGTGCCATTTTATGATGCTTATCACACAGAAGAATTAGATTCTCCTTTCGGTTATCTTCTCGGTTTTGATTGATATGATGGATTTCGAGATATGTATGTTCAGTGCATCCTGTTACTGAGCATTCATGTCCCGCTTCTACCTCAATTTCCCGCCTAAGATTCGTCTGAATCGCTGGCCTATCGGACTGATATGTGCTCATTGTCGATATTCCTTATAACCATTAGGTAAGCCTCACTCATTGAGGCCTAACGCATCAACCGAACTACTTGCGTCTGCAATTTGAAGGGTTGCTGACGCTTATTCTGATATGAACAAACGCAATATTACTTCCGCTACTGGCCGACTGCCGCCAGTGACCTATATCATGCTCGAAATGCACACGTAGTTGCAACCACTGGCAGCTCCCAACCCAAAGCAGACTTTTTGTTTAAAGTGAAAGCGAAGTCCACTGTATTAAACCCAGAGCGCCAGCAATAGCCACGGCTTCAATTGTCCCATTTGGAAAGTATAAAGAAGCCAGCGCCAATGGAAATCCCGTTATGCACAGCATAATGTGGGCTGATATTGACGTTTCTGCATTGCTATAAATAAAAGAACTCGCAGCTGACAAACAAAGCCAAAGCGTCGACCAGTAAAAATAATAAATAAATATTTCTTTAGTTCTTAACTTTAATCTCACGTCATTACCTTTGCATTGCCTGGAATCGACCCAAATCGGAAGTAAATCGTTTAAATGGGTGGCCTTCCATGAAAAGCTAAATAGAGACATTTTATTGACTCAGGAAGATGAATCCAATACAGACTCGACTTATCTTCTGGCAATTGCCAGAACAGGTTTTCTGTAAATGCAACATCTATGCAGGCCTTTATTTCGTCATTTGCGTTTTGTAAAATGTCATTTAAAAAGTCAAACAAGGGCTTGTGAACTAAAAAAGACACTCCATTTTTCATTTCTGAATTCAATGCGTAAGCAAGTTTTTCAAACCAAGAGTATGCGTACTCTGGAAGAAATTGCCCCCAATCATTCATAAACAATAAATCTGCTTTTTTTGATATATCTGGAAATTTATGATGAATAGTTTGATAAAAGTCTACGATTGAATACATCTAAAATATCCGCAAATGAAGGCTTTGTCTTTCATTGTAAATCAACATAACTATTTAACTTCAAATTTATCTATAAGCGAATAATATTGCTTAAGTACTGAATCTTGTGTCTCAACACTTTCAAGTGCATCCACCTCACTGCGTACTAAGTAATATTCAGACTCATTTTTTATGTGGCCTCTGATTAATATCTTTGCAATTTTTTCTTTGCTTTTCTCTGCAAATTCTGGAAATTCTTTTTGAATTGACGCGTTCCACGCATTAATGGCACTCAGTCGGACTGCAGGTTTTAAATTCGAAAAAAATTCTGGCACTTCTCGAAGCACTTGCTCTAATCCAGTCGCCATTTTTGACTTGGTTACACCTCTGTTTGACGCTAGCATTTTATTTAATTGCTCATGCATCTGAATTAAAAAGCCGACGTAAACCTGAAGCTTTTCATCTGGAATTAACTGAAGCTGCTTAGTTAACTCCTCAAACACAGCAAATAGCTTGTCATACTTTGTGACCGTCACATTTTTTGATTGAACGTGCGTGTTCATTGTTCATGTCTTCCTATATGACACTTCCGCTCATGGCCGACTACCGCCTGTTATCGACCCAAAGCAGCCTACATGTTGCGCTATTCTTTCATTGAAATTATTAGGGACATTAGGGATTTATTATCAACAACACCATTGCTTCGTGCATAATCTACAACCCCAATAAAGCCAAAATCCTTAATTAGCTCCACATCTTCAGGCACACTTTGGCCTTCACTCTCAGAAGTTATCCATATTAGAAAATAATATGCCATTACAACAATGGCTATTGCAGACTTTTCGCTACTTGATTGAAGATATTCTTCCTCAAAAGCCAAGGAACGTGCATTTGCTTGATTAGCAAAATCATACAGTTCTTTGGAGCCAAAATCCCCTCCTGCAAGCGCATTTGATGCGAAAGAAATTGCCTCGTTGGCAATTATTCGAGCCCCTGAGGGTAGTAATTTAGCTGCAATTTTAGCAATGCCAAGCAGAAAGAAAATTGATTCTTTTTTGCTGTCGCCTATTTCTTCTAATGCTTTTTCTAAGTTCACGTTTTAATCTTTGCTCAATTTCATTGGTTCTTTATCTGCTGGCGTAAGAGGTCCACTTCTGGCCGACTACCGCCAACTGACTGTTGATTGTCACCCTAAGCTGAAGCTGATGCAAAAGTAAGATGGCCAATGTGGTTGTAGAAGTCCCTGAGTGACCGCTAAGGCCGATCTGTCGATGCCATAGCCTGAAAAACGAAAGGCCGCTAACCATTGGGTTGCGGCCTTATTCATTTCGGATGTTTGCCGAAGCTGTTCGGCCAAAGCGGATAATCATTCCTTCTTTTTCCGTAGTCAAAATCAGCGTGCCACTACATACTACCTAGAGTGGCACACTTTGGAGTCAATTGCAGTCTATCTTGGGTTTGGATTTTGGTGTAGGTTAGTCGTATACCGACAGTTGATATAGTAATTCATCGGCGACAATAACTGATATAGCTTTTTAGAGCTGCTCGGCGCTCTAAATGGGGACTTCTTTGCAACACCAATTTTTGGCTAGACTCACATTAATTTTCGCATTCATCTTTGTTTCGGGTGTTTCCAATGCGCAAGATATCGCTTGTCCTCAAGCAAGTAGTGACACGGAAAAAACGATTTGCACCAATCCATCATTGCTGCAATTGGATCAAGCTTTATCGACCTTATTTAATCAAGTCCTTCAATTTCCTGAGCGTGCCAGCTATCGGCAATCGCAAAAGAACTGGCTAAAAAAGCTTGATCTTTGCAAGAGCGATATCGCGTGTATTACGACTAGTTACCAAACGCAAATTCTGTTCCTACAAGGTTTACTTCATGTGAATACTGCTTATCAACCCGATCAAATTGATAAGCTGGCCATTTTGGATTTAAAGAAAATGATTCAAGCTCGAAGCAAAATTGACCCAGAGTTTGCTTTAGAACATACGCTGAAATCGTTAACGATTAAAAATCAGAGCACCAAATTTACCAATCAAAAGGATGATATAGAAGAATTTGCAGAACAGCGCTTTCCGAAAGTAAAGCCCAAAGGCGTCAGTGTTGAAGAGTGGCGTGCATTAGTGGCTGCAAATATCGAGGGTGGCGGTGAGAATGGCAATGCTAGCTATACCCTTGTAGATCTTGATGCGGATGGGCATCGCGATTTGATTATCGACTCCTATCTTGGTGGTACTGGCTTATATTCGTATATCAGTGTGCTGCAGCAAAGTGGTGGTAAGTTTGTTGGTGCTTATACATCGGCGAACTCATTTGCTAGCGAGGATGAAAATCAACGCTCTTACCTTTATTCACTCAATGGTCGTGGATCGAATCAAGACGCGAGTTTGATTCGTTTGCGCGAGCGGACTTACTTTGCCTACCGCAGTGGTCACTATGGTTCAGATCGCCTTTATTTACTCAGGGCGCTAAAGCCTGTTGGTAAAGTGCCCACTTTAACTCTGAACTACCGTTATCAATTCTTAATTCCTAAAGTTCAAAAGCGTGAGAATGGCACAACTTGGCAGCTCAATAAGGATTTGCATGCCGCATTATCCCGTTCGCTGACTCATGTGGATAAGCAATCGAGTCGATACGGTATAAATGAGCAACCCTTGTGTCCGATTCCTGAATCGGTCAAAGAAGAAGATCTTGGTGCTTATTACGGGTTTGGACGAGGACATTATACGTTTGAAATTGTTGCGGACATTCCGGTAAAACTGAAAGGTCAGTGCTATGTTGCCCAAGTTATAAATTGGTTTGGGTTTTACTCTGCCAAAGGGGGCTTATCAGCTCAATTATGGATGCGAAAACCACAAACGGAGGAAGAACAAATCTTTGACGTGAATGGCGTGCGCCACATCATTGGCATTACAACCGCAGTTGCTTTGTTTGATGGTGATGAAGTGAATTAGTGTAGTGTCTTACGGAGTTTGGCCACCAAACAAGATTGCGCGGATGGTCTGTTTGGGCCGAGGTGTCGATGCCTAGGCTATAAAATTGAAAGGCCGCTAACCATCTGGTTGCGGCCTTCAATACTTTTGACTTGTGCCAGTGCTGTTCGGCCAAAGCAGTCCTTTTATAGGAAATCGCAGGATACGAAAAATGCAACATGACTCGCTACGTACAACACCATGAATAAATTTACAACGATTCAAATAGTGAGTTGTACCTCGAGCGCGCAAGGTGATCACCTGACAAGGTCGCCTTTAACTCAGCATCAATAAAAGGCTATAGCTCCGCTATTAGCACACATGGAAAATGCCTTCTTCCAGCCTTCATAAGCGTTGCGAAATGACTTATCGGGATGCTTGGACGCGGCAGATTGATACTGAATAAAATCTTTAGAAATGCGTTTACATACTACAGGACCGATTACGCCTTCGGAGTCAGAGAAGTCAATCAACTCCCAGAATGGACCCTTCTTCACATTCCAGACTGTTACATCATATCGCTGCGCTATTTCGCCATTAAGCGATTGGTAGGGTGTCTGAGCATAGCCCGCGAGCTTTGCCAACTCGTTCCGCCAATCGTTGTAACCTGAGTAGGAGCCAGCCCTAAAGCTGAAAGCTGATTGATACTTATACACTTTTCCGGCTATCAGACCAGTAAAGCGCTCCGCAAATTCAACGGGAGCCAATTTGACCTGCTGTTCTCCCAGTGGCCGCCCATCTTTGTCAAATTTCGGCGCTGAAACGATACTCAGTTTTTCATAAGCGATGATGTCTAATCCTGCATTGGCTGCAAGCGAACATAAACAGAATGAAATCATTAACGTGAAGCGAAACATTGGCTCTCCTAGTGCAGGCAAAATAAAAAAAAAGCGCTACTGAGTGACCGCTTCTGGCCGACTGCGGCCTCTCGCATAGTCTAACTCAGCCGTTTTTACTAAGCACTGACCTATGTTTGCTGATGACTAAATTGGTAAGTTTACTGCCTGTGGTCAATGCGAATTTGAGTGGATAAATTGAACAAGATACCGCACCAAGAGATCCTCCGCTCAGCTTGTTCCTCGCTCCGACGTGTTTCAAAGAGAGATTAAGCCCTGCGCCACAAGCTGCTTTACTTACCCTAGTTACTGGGTTTTAAAACACTTAAAATCTACAAAACAACCCAAATTAAGCTTTATTTTTCTCAGTGAAAATCCATGCTCTCTGTAATTCAAGATTTGGGTGTTGCTGCGTAATATCAGCTCAATAAAATACGGCCCAATCACACTCAAAACTACTGCATCACCACCCGCCGCATTTTCTGCGCGGTATAGCTCAGGCTTGCCAACAAGATCAACACACAAACCAATACGGGGATGAGCACTTCTGCAAGGCTCAGGGTTTCGCCGTTGAGAATTTTGATAATCAGCTGGTTTTGTGCCAGAAGTGGCACCCAGGAAAACCAGACGGGATCAGCGCCTTGCTTCAACATCCCAATCACCAAAGCCAGTGGAGCCAGCAGCATCAGCATGGAGTTTCTGGCCTGCGCTTCCTTATGGCTTTTACCATTCATCGCCACGGCGATTTGCAGGGCGGCAATGGCTAGTGCCAGCGGGCATAGCACGGCCAAAAACACAAAAGCGTCTTTAATTGAAAATTGAAAAGCGATTTTTAATACTTCGTTTTTAATTAATAATAGCGAGGGAAAAATACTCATCACATTAAAAAACAATACACACACCGTGAGTGTGCCTACCGCGGCCCATTTGCCCAAAGCGAAATGCCAGCTCGATATGGGATTCATCATTAGAGGTTCTAAAGAACCACGCTCTCTCTCCCCTGCTGAAGTATCAATCGCCGCATACATGCCCACGCCTAATAGCGTCATGATAAACATAAAGGGCAGCATTTCTTTAAGCCCTGCACTCTGCTGATTTTGTGCACGGCTTAAATGACGCTCTTCTACTTTTAACACCGTTAATATTTCTGCAGAAACACCACGCATGCTTAGATTTAAAACCGCTTGCTCTTGCATAAAGCCTTGCAATAACACCTTAATTGGCCGCACGCCCATTTGGGTATCTTTATTCGCCAGATCACTGACAATCTCTACCCTGGGTGCAATCCCTGATGCATATTGACGGGCAAAATCTTGCGGCAACAACAGTACCGGCTCGGTATATTCTTTGCTGTGTAATTTATTCGCATAATCTGGCCCTGCGGTTTTAATTTCAAAACCCTGCCGGGCAATATAATTGATTAACTCCGGCGCATATTGAGCCCCGACTACGCGAATAAAGCGCTTTTGCTCATCCATTCTGGAATACGCTTCAGAGCTAATAAATAAAAAAAAGGGCATGCCCATTAAAGAAGACAAAATCACCACCAGCATGGTGCGCCGGTCTCTTAATGAATCGACCCATTCTTTTTTAAATATTTCCCAAATCATCATGCGATCATATCCAGTTGATTTTATATTTAAAACCCAAATCTTGAACCACGGAGTTAAGGAGAACACGGAGGGCCACGGAGTAAACCAAAACATAAAATGATTTTCTCCGTATTCTCTGTGTTTCAAGATTTGGGTTTTATTTGCACACCTAAGTAATCCGCATTTTTGAATGCTTCAAGCAAAGGCCAGTTTCACAAAAGCATCTTCAAAATTGCTTTCTTTTGCCTGATCTAATAACTCGGCTACCGTGCCCTGTGCGACGGTTTCGCCGCCAGCCACAATCACCACATGATCGCAAAGCCGCTCTACTTCTTGCATGATATGGGTCGAAAACAAAATACATTTGCTGCCGCCAGCTGGCGATTTCAGCCATGCCAGAAACTCACGCAGCGCCCTAGTGGCCAGTACATCGAGGCCATTGGTGGGCTCGTCCAGAATGATATTCTGCGGATCGTGCACCAGCGCCCTTGCCAGTGCCGTTTTCATTTTTTCACCTTGGCTAAAGCCTTCGCAGCGCCGCTCCAGCAAGGCACGCATATCCAGCGCATCGGCCAGTGCCGTTGCGCGCTCATTGGCCTCGTCATGGCTCATGCCATGCAGCACACCATAATAAGCAATGTTTTCACGGGCGCTCAGCCTTGGGTACAAACCCCGCGCATCAGACAACACCCCCATCCGCGCTTGTGTGGCCTGCTTACCCGCCTCAACCGCTACGCCATCCACCAAAATCTGCCCAGTGTCGCTGGCTAGCAACGCGGCAATCATACGCAATGTCGTGGTTTTGCCCGCGCCATTGGCACCCAATAAGCCAGTGACCATGCCATCTGCCGCGCTAAAGTGAATATCCTTCACGGCCTGAACCACACTTTTAGAACGCCGCCAGCCCAAGCCCGCTTCACGGACAAATTGCTTAGATAATTGCTCGACAATAATCATGGTGTGATCACCAACATTGAATCATTCCTTTAAGAAGCCAAACCTTGAGCCACAGAATTCAAGATTTGGGTTTGGCTTAACCTTTAGGCAAGACCCACACCACAGGCCTTGGAATGGGTTTTACGCAGCTTAGGTCTGTTTTTTGCGCATCTTCAGCGTTTATAAAGCGATAAACCAGATCATCCACACAGCTTTGCGTCAGCATGCCGTGGCCGGATTTGCCCAGCACCACATGCTTGGCTTTGTCTCCCAGCGCTTTGGCAACGTGTGTCGCATGCTGAGGTGGCGTCACCGGATCCAGACCGCCGCTCAACAGCAATACCGGGGATGCGCTTTTGGGCAGGGTATAAAAAGCTGCAGGCACGCTGCCGCGTGGCCACTCACCACATATTTTTCGATAGGTTTCGCTGCGAAAACGGCCAAAATCATCATCGAGCACTGGCAAGCGCCCCGCTTCCTCAGCGCACCATACTGAATAATGCATACCTGCAAAAATCTTGCCCGCATTGGGCAAAGCCGTCTGGCCGCTAAGCGCCAGCAAGGGGTTAAATCGTCCTGCCCTAGCCTCGGTAATGGCAAAAGGCAGACCTGAGCTATTCACCGGTGAATACAGCACGGCCGACACCATGCCCAGCACGCTGTTGCGGCTGATGGTCACATTGGCTTCAGTATTTAAACGGGGGTGTTTGAGAATCGTGGCTTTAGGCGTACTGGCCAACAAATCGCGCCAGCTCTGCGCTAGGTTTGGATAAGTACTTTGGCAACGTGCATCGCTACGGCAATCGGCAAACAGGCTGTCCAGCGCCTTTTGTATATCGCTGCCTGATATGGCGTAATCAGGCGGCAACACGCCATCGAGCACCACTCGCCGCACTGCTTGCGGATATTGGCGTAAATACTCCAGCCCTAGCCGAGTACCGTAGGAAACGCCAACCAGATTGATCGCCGGATAGCCTTCAGCCTTACGCACGGCATCTAAATCCTGCACAGCAATCGAAGTAGTAAAAAAGCGCAGATCGCCATAGGGCAGTTTTTGCAAGGCGGCCTGGCAGTGCCTGATTTCACGCAGCGCACCCTCGCTATCAGTCAGCTTGCTTAAATCTTGCGATTCTGGGCATTCCAAAGGTGCAGAGCGGCCCGTACCACGCTGATCTACAAAAACCACATCACGGCGTAATTGCAATTTATTGAACAGATGCTCAGCCCAGCCCGCCACATTGATCGCGCTCTGCCCCGGCCCACCAGCCAGAAAAAAAATCGGATCCGCCAGCTGATTACGATCCTGCGCACGCAGCACCAGATAATGAATCTGGATTTGCTTACCCTGAGGTTCGGCCGGATTAAGCGGCCTAGCAATCTGCCCACATTGCACTTCCTGAGGAAATCCATCGATACGGCAGGGCTTGGTAGCGGCTTGTGCTGAGGAAAGTAAGCCAAGAAACAGCAGAAAGACAAATGCTTGCATCGGCATCTTTAGATTAATAAGATTGATGCAAGCATGTCAAAGAAACGTGGGGAAGTCTAGGACGGGTGCGAGCTAATAAGCTAAACGTAAACGGTATGGCATTACAAAACCCAAATCTTGAACCACGGAGGCCTCAGAGAACACGGCTTTTCACGGAAAAAAATAGCCTTGAAGTAACCCTGCGTACTCTAGGTTTTAAGTATTTTCAAACTCAGTAATCATAGATCTTCCTCGCGGATCAAAGCACAGGACTTAAATCCCCCCTAGCCCCCATCAGCTCACCGTTTCCCGTGGATAAATTCTCACCAGCACAATTCTTGGCCCATTCATTTTTTTGACAACGGCATCAAAATGCTCAAACTGAATACGCTGGCCTTCGCTAGGTAAATCACCCAGCTGCTGCATAATCAAGCCACCTACCGAATCCACATCGGTGTCTTCGATATCAATGCCCAAGGCGCGCTCAAGGGTAAAGATAGTTAAGCTGCCTTTACCTATCATCGAGCCATCATCCAGCTTGGACCATTCATTTTGCGCTTGGCGGAATTCATCTCGAATCTCGCCCACCAAAGCGCCGAGCAAATTATCCAAGGTGATAAAACCAAGCGGCTGGCCATCTTGATAAGCCACCACGGCAAAATGCGGCGCGCCATGCTGGAAACGTTTAAATAATTCAGAAGCAGATAAACGCGGCGAAACGGTTTGCACCGGACGCGCCAATTTATCCAATCGCTCAGGCATCTCGCCTTTACGCATGGCAAAGAAAATATCTTTTAAATGGACCACCGATTGCACATGGCCATTTTCGTCCAGCAAGGGGTAGCGGCTATAACGATGCTGAACAATTTTATCCAAGCTGGTTTCGATATCGGCACTGGCCGACAAAGCCACGGCTTCGCTGAACGGGTGCATTAAATCGGCAACATCCAGATCACGGAAATCCAAGGCCTGCGCAAGTACACGCCAATCATCTTCGCTATATTGATCATCAGACTGCGAGGTACGCAGAATCAGCTTCAGCTCTTCTGAGGAATAATGGCTGTCGTGGCCGGGCGCGGCATCTAGGCCCACTTTACGCAGCACCCAGTTAGCACTGTGATTAAGCATCCAGATGGCGGGATACATCAGCCAGTAAAAGCAATACAGCGGTACGGCCGTCCACATACTGATTTTGCCAGGCATACGAATCGCCATGGATTTGGGGGCCAGCTCGCCCACCACAATATGCAGATAAGAAATAATAAAGAAGGCAACAGCAAAGGAAATAGAATGTACCAGTGCTTCGTTCACAATACCCAGCGCGCCCAGAATGGGTTGCAGCAGCTGCACAAAAGCAGGCTCACCAATCCAGCCAAGACCAAGGGATGCAAGGGTAATACCAAGCTGACAAGCTGAAAGATAGGCATCTAAATCGCCATGCACTTTCAGTAAAATGCGCCCGCGCCAGCCCATTGTTTTGGCAATGGCTTTGACACGAGTAGAGCGTAATTTAACTAAACCAAACTCTGCGGCCACAAAAAAGCCGTTAAGAAGCACAAGCAGAAAAGCGAGAATAATCAGTAAGATACTACTACCCATATCCGGAGTTTCAAGAAACTCCTATCCTTTTTTGTTGTTGAGTTAATGCACATTATGCAGCAACACGGCTACTTTCGCCGCATTGCCTAGGCAAATAGCAAAATTAGGCACAAATCTCCCACCCATTCAGTTCAATCCGACAATCAGGCAAATACCTCAGCCAAATTCACGCTGGATGACTTACCTAACTGAAGATGATGAGCTGCCAGCCATTTCTGCCCCGCCTCCCTTCCCAGATCTTTGAGCGTGGCAAAGAACTTCAGATTCACGGCTAATTTAGATTCGGCATCAAATTGCGCTAAATCCGCCTCAATCAGATGAAAATGGGTACGGGCAATATGCCTGTCTAATTTGGACCAAACAAAAAGTGGCCGGCGCGCTTTAAGCCGTGTAAACATTTGCATTTCACGCAAAAAGCCCGATTGAAAAGTAATATCCAGAATCCTGCTTTGAATCTCTCTGGCAGAATCAGGCGTAGCGTCCAAGCTTAAAGGCTGCAATAAAATCAGCAAAATATCGCAGGCACCACAGTAATCAAATAATGGGTACACCGCCGGGTTGGCCGAATAAGCACCATCCCAATAAGGCTCGCCATCAATTAATACACTGCGGTACATCGTCGGCAAACAGGCAGAGGCCAAAATGACATCGGCACTCATTTCATGATTCTGAAAAATTCTTAACTTGCCTGAATTAGCATGCGTGGTGGCAATAAATAATTTAACCGGGCTCTGCGTTTGCAAAGCGGCAAAATCAATTTGTTTTACAACCAAATCACGTAGAGGATTTAAATCAAAAGGATTCATTTGGCTGGGGGACAAATAACGCGTCCACTGCTGCATTGCCTTGGTCACCGAGCTGATGCCCGCACCGTCGCCTTGGCCTAAATCCCCCGGCATGCTCCCCGCCAGCGCTTGCCAGAACTGATCCAGTGCCAACCTAGCCCCACTCGCTCCCCCCTCCATCAAACCCTGAGCCAGCACCACCGCATTCATCGCTCCTGCACTAGTGCCGCTCACCCCTTCAAACTGAATACGCCCGTCTTCAAGCAAGGCATCCAGCACGCCCCAGGTAAATGCGCCATGCGCACCGCCACCTTGCAAAGCAAGATTAATCACTTTTTTAGTCATAGCCAGCCCTCTGCGGCGTGAACCTTGCAAATGCAGAGCTCAAACCGCCAGTGTTTGATGCAGACCCATAAGCCGCAGCTTAAAGCAGAGAGATTAAAATTATGCTGCAATGCAGCATAGCAGGAAATACGCTGACAACCGTGCCACAAAGTCACTTACAATCAAGGCCATCCAATAAGAGCGATCTCACTTATGTCATCCATCATTCTGATCGAAGACGAAGCGGCCATCTCCGATACGCTGCGCTTTGCGCTGGAGCGGGAAGGCTTTAGCGTGAGCTGCTACAGTCTGGCAAGAGAAGGCGAAGCGGCGATTCAGGCGCAAAAGCCCGATCTGCTAATTTTAGATATCGGCCTGCCCGACGATAGCGGCCTAGAAGTACTTAAACGCCTGCGTCGCTACAGCGAGCTGCCGGTGCTGCTGCTCACAGCCAGAAGCGAGGAATTCGACCGGATTTTAGGCTTGGAGCTGGGCGCAGATGATTATGTGCTTAAGCCCTTTAGCCCGCGCGAAGTCGCCGCCCGGGTAAAAGCCATTTTAAAGCGCAGCAACCCAGCCGCCATCATCAGCCATTCCGCCATCCATAACGGGCTGTTTGTGCACGATGCCGCGGCCAAACGGGTGCAATACGCGGGCAATAATCTCACGCTCACACCATCAGAATACCGGCTGCTCATCACCCTACTCGCCCATCCTGGCCAGGTATTCAGCCGAGCCCAATTGCTGGATGCACTTGGCGAAGCCGCCGAAGACAGCTTTGAGCGCACCATCGACAGCCATATCAAAAGCTTGCGCGCTAAATTGCGAGTTGTACGGCCCAATCTAGACCCTATCGCCACCCACCGTGGCTTTGGCTATGCGCTGGAGCAGGTTTAATGCGCTTTTCACTGCGGATTTTCTTTGGCTACTTTTTGCTGGTCAGCCTGCTGGCCGCCTATGTACTGAGCCTAGTCAGAGATGAAATCAAACCTGCGGTACGTCAATCCAGCGAAGAAGTGCTGGTCGATACCGCCAATCTGCTGGCCGAGCTGATCCAGCCTGATTTTGTGGCCGGGCGACTCGATGCGGGCCGCTTTGCCAAAGCAATTAAACTGTTTGCCGAAAGAAATCCGCAAGCCAAAGTGTGGGGCGTACCACGCGATAAAACCTTTCTACGCGTCTATGTGACCGATGCCAAAGGCAAGGTGATGATGGATTCCACCGGCCAGGCGCTAGGGCAGGATTATAGCCAGTGGCGCGATGTTTACCTCACACTACGCGGCCAATATGGTGCGCGCAGCTCGCTAGCCGATCCAAAAAATGAGCTATCCACCGTGATGCACGTCGCCGCCCCGATTACCAAGGGCAAAGAAATCGTGGGCGTACTCACCGTCGCCCGCCCCAACTGGGCCATGCAGCCCTTTATCGATCGCAGCGAAAATAAACTCTGGCGGGCAGGCCTCCTGCTGCTGGCCGTTGGCCTAGTCATTGGCGCGCTGTTTTCATGGTGGCTAAGCCGAGGCATTAACAAACTCACCGGCTTTGCGCTGGCAGTGAGCGATGGCCAAACCGTGCCCGTGCCCACCTTCACCGCCAATCGCGAGCTCACCACCCTAGCCACAGCACTCGGCACTATGCGGGAGCGCTTGGAAGGCAAGGCCTATATTGAAAACTATGTGCACGACCTGACCCACGAGCTGAAATCGCCCCTAGCAGGCATACGCGGTGCGGCAGAAATTTTATTTGAAGAAGGACAGGCACTTAAAGAGAGCGATCACAGCCGTTTTACCGGCCATATCCGCCAAGAAACCGCACGCATGCAGCAAATTGTCGACCGCCTACTGCAACTCGCCACGCTAGAAGCCAGGCACGGCCTGAAAGACGCCGGGCCGGTAGATATCGCTAAGCTGCTGGACGAAGCCATCAACGCACTCACACCGCAAGCCGGTACACGGCAAATACTGCACGCGCCATGGCCCAGCATCATCATCCAAGGCGAAGCCTTTTTACTCGCCCAAGCCATCAGAAATCTGCTGCAAAACGCGCTGGATTTCACCCCCGAGCACGGCCAGATCCATATCGAGCTGAAAATTGAAGCGCAAAATTTGCAAATAGCCATCCACAACCAGGGCGAGCCTATCCCCGACTACGCCTTTCCCCGCCTGTTCGAGCGCTTCTACTCCCTACCCCGACCCGCCACCGGCCAAAAAAGCACCGGTCTGGGGCTGGCACTCACCCGCACCATGCTGGAATTACATGGTGGAAGTGTGAGCCTTGCGAATCATGCTGAAGCTGGAGTCGTAGCAAGGGTTTGTTTGCCCTTGGATTAACAAATGGCAGAGACCCAAATCATGAGGAGGAAAGCATTTTCTTGAATTAAGCTATTTGTCTTTGCGCTTTGAGTATTTCCAAATTCAATGATCTGGGTTTATATCGTAATTCGTAGCACGGGACTTTAAATCCCCCTGAAGCACGCCGAAGCGAGGAACAAGCGGGGCGGGGCCTTCGTGCTTTGGGGGTTGCGGCTTGGCTTCGTTTATTGGCCGTTCAAGAAAGGAAGGCCCCCGCGGTGGCTACCGCTCCAAAATCAATGTGCCGAAGACACTGCTTACAAAAAGTACGACTAAATTTGAAGCATTTCGCATCGAAAACAAAACCTCCCGTCTCCACACAATCTCCACATTCCCCGCATTTTCCCTCCACATCAGCGCCTCACAATGCCCCCATCACACCAACGCATAGGGGAATATCATGAAGTTAAAGTGGAAAATCATCACCATCGGCCTGCTGATGCTGGGGATGATTGTGGTTTTAAATATGGTACGACATCTGGTTTTTGAGCGGCAGCAGCGTGCTCAGGAAGTGCGGCAAGAGATTTCGCAATTCAGCGCTGGCGAACAAACCGTAAAAGGGCCCTTCTTAGTGTTGCCACTCACTGAAACCACCAGCAAACTCGTTGAGCAAACCACGCCGCAGGGAAAAATAAGCGCATGGGAAGACAGTACCAGCAGCCGCAATATCATCATCAGCCCCGAGCAATTTTCGGCCAAGGGGCAATTGGCAGTTGAAAGCCTAAAACGCGGCATTTTTGAAGCGCCCATTTATCGCAGTGATTTAATCCTCTCCGGGCGTTTTGCCGTAGCACCGCTCAATAGCTATGAGCAGCATCCTGGCTCCAGCCGTGAAAAAATCAGCAGCCGCTGGGGCAAGCCTTATCTGGTGCTGAGCCTGTCGGATGTACGTGGGATTCAAAATATGGGTGGCACGCTGGCCGCCGACACACTGAACTTTGAGCCGGGCACGGCCCAATCAGCAATTCATGCCACGACAAACACAGCAGAAGACAGCGCTGCAGCCGTTGCCGTGGCAGCACCCGCCACAAATCTGGGCAATGGTGTGCATGCCATGATTAAGCTGGCTGATTCCGAGCAATCACTGGATTTCAAACTCCATCTAAAACTGAACGGCACCACACAATTACTGATCGAGCCAGTGGGGAAAGAAAGCCATGTCGCCCTTGCTGGCAACTGGCCACACCCCAGCTTTAGCGGCAATTTTGCACCGGTAGAGCGCAGTGTCACCGCTCAGGGCTTTAGCGCACGCTGGCAAACCAGCCAGCTGGCTACAGGCGGCGCTCAAACCAGCAAATGCAGCAGCTCAGAGTGCTCTTCCGCCTCGCTGGGATTACGCCTTGTTGATCCTGTAGATAGATATGTCTTAAATGAGCGCACGATTAAGTACGCCGAATTATTTGTACTGGTGATTTTTGGCGCTGTGTTTTTAATGGCGCTGATGAGGCGAATCGAGATTCACCCCGTGCAATACGCCCTCGTCGGCGCAGCCTTGGCCCTGTTTTTCCTGCTGACATTATCGCTATCTGAACACCTAGGCTTTGCCAAAGCCTATTGGAGCGCCGCAGCGGCATCAGTGTTATTGCTTGGCTATTACGTGAGTTTTGTACTGGCCGCATGGCAACGGGGGGTAGGATTTGCCGTGGTATTAACAGCGCTCTATGGCCTGCTGTACGGCATCTTGCAATCAGAAGATATGGCGCTGCTGATGGGAAGTATCACGCTGTTTGCCTTACTCAGCTGCGTGATGATTCTTACCCGTAAAATAGACTGGCAGGCATTACGGCCAGCGAATGCAGAGACTGTGGCTTAAAGATATACAGAGTGTGGGTAACAAAGCAATCTCAACCCACACTCTAACCTCATGGGCAAAAGAACCATTCACTGACAGGATCCTCAACCTCAATCAAACAACAAAACACGCATTAAAATATTTTTAATCACCGCATTAATAAAGAGAACATCGGACAAATATGTAAGGGGGCATTGCACCCCTTATCTTCAATACCATTAAAATATTATTTTTTCCCTGCTAACAAACCAAACACAGCAAACACAGGAACAAGAACCCATCCTCCAGAAATTGCAGTCCCAAATGCAGCGATACCAATACTAGACCCTAACATTGCTCCAATACTGCCTGAAACGGCAGCACCAATCAGCCCAGAGGTCATATCATAATCACGACTAAAATCTTTAGGAGGAACTTCCACGCTACCAAGCACTTGTTTAATAATATTATTTTTCGCTTCTTGAAATTCATTCATAATCTATCCCTTTCATATAAACGTCCTAACTCAGAAGCTCGGCTGTACATCAAATCAATCAATTCATTTTGCTTTTTTAAAAATACTTCTGACTCCTCATTAGCTTTCAATTGGAAGTAACGAACAATTTCAGCAACCTTTCTTGCAAAAGGTTTCAAAGAAATTACGTCAACATGACGCAACATATTTCTTAAAAGATTATCATAAGCTTTAATAAAATTTAAAGAGTCTTCTTTACCTTTTCGCTCACAGTTATAAATCTCATTCTGAAGAGACTTAACCTCTGCGGTTAATGAATCAAAGTCAGACTCCCTCCCTTTCAATGCACTTTTAAAGAAAATACCTGTACTAACTCTCGACAAACTTTCTTTTGCTGTTTTTAATTTATCATTCAAAATATTGCCTTGCAGCAAACAATCCCTCTTCGCCTTAAAGCCTATATACCACGCTTTCAAAAATTGATAATCAACCCCTGCATCGGTCAATTCACGAAAAAAATACCTTGATTCAGGAGTAGTTGCTTTTTGTAAAATAACATCAAATTCATCAAACACCTCATTCAAATATACTTCTAATCTATTTTTCTGTGACAAATAAAAATCTTGCTCTAAGCTTTGTGACTGCAAAGCAAGCCTGTAAATTTCTCTCCGAGAAATATAAGAAACAGTTGCGTGCGTTTTTTTAATTTCCGAAACATTGGTATTTTTATTCTGCATATCCACCCATAAATAATTAAAAGGATAAATTCAAACGGTAGAAACCATTGTCCACTACTCATCCACCCACCGCAGTCGCTACCATCCCCGGCTTGATGCCATCCATTTTTCTAGCCAGCACTTTGACACCCGCATTCAGGCCGGTGGTGACTTCTACTAAGCCGCTGCGCTCGTCATTACTGCCTAGGCTGACTTTTCTTTGGGCGATTTTGCCGTTTTCCAGGCTGTAAACATAAGGATCAGTTGAGCCGCCCTGTACGGCGCTATTAGGGATGGTGAGCTTGGCTTGCGATTGCCCAAGGGCGAGCAGGCCTTTGGCAAACATACCGCTGCGTAAGGCACCAGCCGGGTTTTTCACCGCGATAAACACAGTAATAGCTCGTGAGTTTTTCTCGACCTCTGGGTTAATGCGCTGCACGGTGCCATTAAATAATTTGCCGTTAAAACCATCGACCTGAAACTCGGCCTGCTGCCCTGCCGATACATGGGCGATCTGGCTGGCGGGCACGGCCACTTGCAGCTCCATGGCAGATAAATCAACAATATTAAATAGCTCGGAATTCTGATCAACCTTTTCACCTGGTTGAATAGAGCGCTTACTGATTTGCCCGCCAATGGGCGCACGCAGCACCATATCGTCCATGGCGTTTTTGGCCACGGCCACTTGTGCCTGAATCGCCTTTAATTTGGCAAGACTAACGGCCAGTGTGCTGGAGCTACTGTCAAAGGCATTACCAGAAATAAAACCCTGCTTTTGCAAGGTCTGGTTTTTGCCATGCGTTTTTTCGGCTAGGCTCAGCTCAGCCTTGGCCATTTCCAAATTGCTTTGCCGCTCGTTTAATTGCGCCACAATATTGCTGGCGTCAAAGCGCGCCAGGATCTGCCCCGCTTTAACTTCCTCGCCTTCACGCACCAAAACTTGATCGACTTGAGCCGATACTTTTGAGCGCAGCGATGCATGGTTCACAGCCTGCAAAGCCCCGTTGATAGGAATGGACTGATCCAAAGGGCGCAACGTCACCACCGCTAAATCTGCTGCGGCAAACTCCAATTTACGCGGGGTATTTTTGTCTTCTGCTTTAGGCTCTTTCGCCTTGCCCTGAGTAAACGCCACGCCACCCGCAGCCAGCACCACAAACAATAAGCCCAGGCCAATACTTCTTTTTTTAAATACAGTCATCGCATTTATTCCTGATTAATGATGAGAGCAAGGTCAATCATCTTTGAACGCTACAATTTATGCAGAAACGACCGCCAGTTTCAGCGCCTTACGCGCTTTACGCTTGGCGGCCCAGCCATCCAGATAGGCGTATAAAATCGGCACCACAATCAAGGTCAGCACGGTGGAAGAAATCACACCGCCGATAATCGCCCTGCCCATGGCCGCCTGTGTTTCACCGCCTTCACCTAGGCCCAGCGACATCGGCAACATGCCAAAAATCATCGCAGCGGTGGTCATCAAAATGGGACGCAGACGTACTTGTCCGGCAGAAAGCAGAGCATCTTTGACCGCCAGCCCTTCCCGCTTGGCGGTGTTGGCAAAATCCACCAGAAGAATCGCGTTTTTAACGGCTAAACCGAGCAGCATCATAAAGCCGATCATGGAGAATAAATTAATGGTGGTGCCGGTCAGGAATAAGGCCAGTAAAGCGCCAGTCAGAGAAAACGGCAGGGAAGCCATAATCGCCAAAGGCTGTAAAAAACTGCCAAATTGCGACGCTAAAACAAAGTAAATAAAGATCAGCGCCAGGCCAATGGCCCCCACGAACGCTGCAAAAGCTTCTTGCATCTCGGCCTGCTGCCCGCCCGCGCCAAAATGATAGCCAGCGGGCAATTCGGTTTTATCCAGCAGCGCTTGTACTTCACCACTGACCGTGCCGCTTGGGCGGCCCTGCACATTGGCGTAAAGCGAAACACGGCGTTGCATATCGAGGCGCTTTAATTGCTGGGCACTGGTGCTTTTTTCTAAGCTGGCTACCTGGCGCAAAGACACCAGCTTGGGCGAGCCGTCGCTATTGCTTTTACTACTGCTTAAATACAAATCGCCCAAGTCTGCTGCAGTACGGCGGTCTTGTTCGGCCAGCTGCACCACCACATCATAATTTTGCCCGTCGCTGGCCAAGTAATGACTGATCGTTTCACCCGAAATCAATGCACGTAGTGCGCTGCCAATCCGGGCATTATTCAGGCCCAGATCATTAGCCGCTTCGTTATCAATTTTGATCGCAAGTGTTGGGGTAAAAGCTTTTTCACTGCTTTCCAGATCGACCACACCCGGAATTTTGGCAATTTTCTTCATTAAATCGCCGGTGATCTGGGTCAACTTGCTTGGATCCGGGCCAAATACCGTAATAAAGATCGGCTTCCAGCCCCCCACCGACAGCTCTACGCCTGCGATCCGGCCAACCACCTTGCGTATTTCTTTTTCGATATCGTCTTGCGAGCGGCGTTTTTTACGCTCAACCAACTTAAGCGTTATTTCAGCCATGTTTTTGCTGCTTTGCACGCCCACAGTTGTTTGCACCGAAGCAATTTCTTTAAATGATTTTAAAGATGCTTCAATCTGCTTCACCTTATCGTCGGTATACGCAAGGCTTGAGCCAATCGGCGTATTCAGTTGCATACGAACTAAGCCCAAATCCTGTTTTGGCTCGAACTCTGTACCAATAAACGGAAGTAAAAACAGGCTGCTTAGAAAAAACACGCAGGCAGCGGCTAATACTGTTTTTCTTTTGCCCAATGACCACGCCAGAAAACGCCCATAGATCTCATGCAGATATTCGATCTTGTGCTCAAAAGCCGCCATAAACCGGCCCATACGTGGCCAATTTTTAAAACGATTGCCTTCAGGATCGTGCCAGATAGAAGACAACATCGGGTCGAGCGTAAAGCTGACAAACAGTGAAACCAATACCGCCACCGTGACGGTAATCCCAAATTGAAAGAAAAACTGCCCGATAATGCCGTGCATAAACGCCACCGGCACAAACACCGCTACGATCGCAAAGGTTGTGGCCATCACCGCTAGGCCAATTTCCTCCGTACCGTCATGGGCTGCCTGGAAATGATTTTTGCCCATGCCTAAATGGCGGACAATGTTTTCCCGTACCACAATCGCGTCATCAATCAATAAGCCAATGGATAGGCTTAGCGCCATCAATGTCAGCATATTTAAAGAGAACCCGCAGGCGTGCACCACCACAAAAGTAGCAATCACCGAGATGGGTAAGGTTAAAGCCGTTATCACCGTGCTGCGCCATGAGTGCAAAAACATAAATACAATCAGCGTGGTGAGAATACCGCCTTCTAAAATGGTGGTCTTTGTGTGATTCAGCGCGCTTTTAATTTCATCAGAATTAGCCTGCACGATAGTCAGCTCGGCACCTGCGGGTAAGGAAGATTGCATCTTCTCTACCACGGCCTTTACGCCATCACCCAGCTCAACAATATTGCTGCCCTGAATCGGGAAAATCTCGAGGCTGATCACCGACTGGCCGTCAAGGCGCGAGATCGAAGTGCGCTCTTGCTCGCCATCAATCACATCGGCAACCTGCTCCAGATAAACCGGGGTATTAGCTTGGCGGGCCACAATAATTTTGCCAAATTGCTTAGGGTCTTTAATCTTGCCTTCAAGGCGCACCAACTGCTCATGATCGCCATTCACGATCCGCCCTGCTGGTACGTCTTGGTTGGCCTCACGTACCGCATCCATCACCTGATCCACCCCAAGACCATAGCTATTGAGTGCATCGCGGCGCAAACGCAGCTGAATCTGGCGATTCACCAAACCATTACTGTTAATGCTGCCCACGCCAGGGGCTGTGCGTAAACGCTTCACTACCACCTGCTCAGATAGCATGCTCAGCTCACGCAGGCTAAGCGTGCCCGAGCGCAAAGCCAGCTGCACAACAGGCTCAGCTTCGCCGCTGATATCTGCTTTCAGCACCAGCGGATCTTTAGCTTCCTTTGGGAAATTAGGCTTAATCAAAGCCACTTTATCGCGGATTTCCTGCAAGCCATTGGCCGAGTTTGCATCCATGCGAAACTCTACCGACATAAAGGCCGAGCCTTCACGTGCAGTGGCCCAGATATGCTTCACCCCATTCACGGTATTGATCTGCTCTTCTAGGGGCTTGATCAGATCGTTTTCAATGGCCTCTGGTGATGCACCCGGATAATTCAGCTGCACAAACACCTGCGGACTGGCCACCGGCGGCATGCGTTCTACCGGCAGCAGACCATATGAAGCCATGCCGAGCACCAGCAGCGCCAGCATCACCATGGTTGCAAATACCGGATGTTTGATACTTACCTTGGTTATCCACATACAGAGAGGCTTCTTTCAAAAGGGGTTAAACATTAAGCAAAAGAATAATGCCACAACCATACAGGCCGTCAGCATATTCTGCTGCAATTTGATGTCATGAGGCTTAGATAGATTGTATTAAATTTGTACCTAATCAATACATCACAGCGAAACACAGCGCATGCTCAAGGCGCAGCATGGTTTAAAGCCGATCATATTGCGCAATGATTATTCGTAAAACGCCACCCTCACTGCGCCCTTCATGCCCGAGTATTCGGGCCTTGCTGCCCCACATCAGCAGCCAGACTAAGCTCCATCTCTAAGCTCGGACTTGAATCCCCTGCCGCCTTGCGGTATACCAACTCCTCCAATGCACGAGGTGGATATGCCCAGATTTTTCCTTGATATGCCACTGGCCACTGGCCTTGGCTTTAACCTGCCTGAAAGTGTTGCCCGCCATGTGCAAGTGCTGCGCTTGCAGCCCGATGACAACATCATTTTATTTAACGGTCAGGGCGGTGAATACGCCGCACGCGTCACCGAAATGGGTAAACGCCATGTCAGTGTCGAAGTGCTGGCTTGGGATGAGCAAGATCGGGAATCCCCGCTAAAACTCACCCTGCTACAAGCCATTTCAGCCAGTGATCGTATGGATTACACCATCCAAAAAGCCAGTGAGCTGGGCGTAAGCCAGATTCAACCCATCATTTCCGAATACTGCCAACAGCGCCTGAGTGGTGAGCGAGCCGAAAAACGCCTTGCCCACTGGCAGGCCATTGCCGTTTCTGCTGCCGAGCAATGTGGCCGCACCCGCGTACCCACCATCCTGCCGATTCTTAAATTTGAACAGGCTCTGGCCCAAAACGCCGAACTAAAACTCTTGCTATCCCCAATTGGCGCGATCCGGCAAGAGCAGTTGCCCGCCACGGCAGCCAGCGCCACCGTCTTGATTGGGCCAGAAGGCGGTTTCTCTACTCAAGAAGAATCACTGGCTATTGCTGCGGGCTACACCCCACTGATGCTTGGACCCAGAATTTTCCGCACCGAAACGGTTGCCCCGGTTATTGCCGCACTACTGCAAAGCAAGTACGGCGACCTGTAAGTTTTTCTTAGCTGGCACTTAAACAAAGCTAAATGTAACAAAGCCCAACATTCACTGACATAGCGCTGCGACAGGGCGAATAATAATGCGACTGAGCTGCAAAAAAGAGCGCCTGAAATGCAAGGCGCTCTTTGCAATTGATGGGCACTGTTAAACAATGCCAGCCTGCAACTGCCCGCTATGATACAGCGTATAATTTGCCCCCTTTCCAGTATCAACCTTCAGGCATACTCATGAAATCGACGAGTAACCGAGCACTTTATCTGCGCATCCTGGGTGAAATTCGCCCACACTGGCATGTGGTCGCCATCTCTATCGTCTGTCTGGCTGTCGCTGCCGCAGTTGATGCCGGTCTGCCGCTGCTGCTCAAACCGCTGTTAGACCAAAACTTAAAACCCTCTACCCTCACAGATAATGTGGCCTGGCTCTTACCTGCGCAGATCCTGGGGCTTGCCCTGCTGCGACTGATCTCCAACTTTGGCAATGAATACACCACGGCTTGGGTTTCTTCCCGGGTAATGCATGATCTGCGCAGCAAAATGTTCAGCCGTATGCTCAGCCTGCCAGTGAAGTATTTTGATCAAACCTCGGTAGGAGTATTGCTGTCGCGAGTGACCTTTGACGTCAACCAGATCATGGATGCGGGGACCAAGGTGCTCACCGTGCTGGTCAAAGACTCGCTGCTACTGGTGTTTCTGCTGGTTTCCATGCTACTGCTGGATTGGCAGCTCACCCTGCTCTGCCTGATTTTATTACCGGGCGTAGCCATCAGTATCAGCGTGGCAGGCAAACGCCAGCGCCGACTTTCGCGCGAAACGCAGGCTGCGATGGGCAAGATGACGCAGATTCTGGATGAGAGCTTATCCGGTCAGCGCATTATCAAAATCTTTGGCGGTTTTTCCTACGAGACCACCCGCTTTGGCCAAACCAATAATAATGTGCGCCGCCTATCCATTAAGCAGGCGATTACTTCCAGCATGAATTCCGGCCTGATTATGTTTTTGATTGGCGTCACTTTGGCCGTCATCATCTATTACGCCAGCCTACGCGCTCAGGATGGTCTATTAACCGCAGGCTCCTTCGTTGCCTTTATGATTCAGATGATGATGCTGCAACAACCCATCAAAAACCTGACCAAGGTGAACGAAAGCCTGCATAAGGGCCTGGCCGCGGGTGAATCGGTCTTTGCGATTCTGGATCAGCCCATCGAGCCCAATCAGGGCCAGCTGCAAAGCCCGCGCGTTAAAGGTGCGATCAGCCTGCAAGATATCCACTTTAGCTACGACGATGAGGACAAGCAGGCGCTAGACGGCATTAGCCTCGATATCCAGCCTGGTGAAACGATTGCGCTTGTCGGTAGCTCTGGTAGCGGGAAAACCACGCTGGCCAATCTGCTGCCACGCTTTTACGATGTCAGCAGCGGGCAAATTCTGATTGATCAGCAGCCGCTCACCGACTACCAGCTGGGCAATCTGCGCCAGCAAATTGCGCTCGTTTCCCAAGACGTGGTTCTGTTCAATGACAGCGTGACGGCCAATATTGCTTACGGCAGTGAAATTGATATGGAGCGGGTACGCCAGGCGGCCAAGGCCGCCCATGCGCTGGAGTTTATCGATGCCATGCCAGAAGGCTTAAATACCCTTCTGGGTGAAAACGGCATGCGCCTCTCTGGTGGCCAGCGCCAGCGTTTGGCAATTGCCCGCGCCATTTATAAAGACGCGCCGATTCTGATTCTGGACGAGGCCACCAGCGCGCTGGATACCGAATCCGAGCGCAAGGTGCAAGACGCACTGGAAAACCTGATGCAGGGCCGCACCACGCTAGTGATTGCCCACCGGCTTTCTACCATCGAAAACGCCAGCCGTATCGTTGTCATGCAGCAGGGCAAGATTGTTGAAAGTGGCACTCATCAAACGCTGATGGCCAACAATGGCATGTATTGCAGAATGCATGCCGCACAATTTGCAAATGCTTAGATAAAAAAAGACGCTGGAAAGCAAGCCTTCCAGCGTTTTAAATTCATTGCGAATTACACGGTACATGCACCGCGGAGCGCAGAATGCCTTAGCAGGCATAAGGGGTCAATCTATTTATTAGCATTTACTAATATTTAGATAAAAAGCACGATTTTTCATCTGCAAATAGCCGTTTACACCATGAAGTACAGTACTCTTTGGGCGAAAGGGCGATTGAAACTGTCCCTTATTCTCATTTTTTCGGTAACATTCATTCTTTACTCGGGGGAAACCCATGATTCAAGTCGGCGTTGTAATGGGTAGCAATAGTGACTGGGAAGTCATGCAGCATGCCGCTAAGCAACTAAAAGCCTTTGGCGTGGCATTTGAATGCCGCGTTGTCTCTGCGCACCGCACCCCTGATTTATTGTTTGAATACGCCGAAACCGCCGCCAGCCGCGGCTTGCAATGCATTATTGCGGGCGCAGGCGGAGCGGCTCATTTGCCAGGGATGATTGCAGCAAAAACCACGATTCCTGTGCTGGGTGTGCCTGTTCCATCTAAATATTTACGAGGCGAAGATTCGCTGCTTTCCATTGTGCAAATGCCTAAGGGTATTCCGGTTGCTACTTTTGCCATTGGCGAAGCTGGCGCTGCGAATGCTGCACTGTTTGCGATTTCTTTGCTTGCCAACGCTATTCCAGAGCTGGCGGCCAAGCTGGCTGCTTTCAGAACAGAGCAAAAAGAAACCGTTCTGGCGATGGAATTACCTGAAGTAGTATGAAGCCCGCCAAAGAATTACTGGCAGAGCTGGAAGAAAAAGGCTTTTTATTCAGCGTTTTTTACCGAGGTGCCTTCTGTTGGGGGCTGCCTTTTGGCCTGCTGTTTTCTTTGGCTATCAGCTTTTTTGAAAAAAAATCATTTATCACCGCCATGATTCAAATCCTCCCTTTAGCCTTAGTTTTAGGCGCCATTTTTGGCTGGGGGCTCTGGGGTGTTGCTCTGCTGCAGGGCGTAAAACAAAGACAAGACAAGGATTGATAAGATGGCCACTAAGCCAATTCTGCCACCTGCAATGCTGGGTATTCTGGGCGGCGGCCAACTTGGCCGTATGTTTGCGATGGCAGCTAAAACCATGGGCTATGGGGTGACCGTGCTCGACCCTGATCCGGCCGCACCTGCCGCCGAGATCGCCGATATCCATCTTTGCAAACCCTATACCGATCCGGAAGCCTTGGCTGCACTTGCCAGACAATGCGTGGCCGTCACGACCGAATTTGAAAACGTTAACGCCGACAGCATGCGCTGGCTAGCCAGCCAAGGCGTAAAAGTCAGCCCGTCCGGTGATTCCGTCGCTATTGCACAAGACCGGATGAAAGAGAAAAACTTTATCCGGGATGCAGGCCTCGCCACCGCACCTTTTCTTATTATTGAAAATTCTGGCGATCTGGAACAAGACCTTAGCCCCTATTTACCAGGTATTTTAAAAACCGCCCGCAATGGCTACGATGGCAAAGGCCAGGTACGGATTAAAAACCTAGAAGAAGCCCGCTACGCCTTATCCGAACTGAAGCATCAGCCCTGTGTGCTGGAAAAAATGCTGCCACTGAAAGCCGAAGTCTCGGTGATTGTGGCCCGCAGCGCTGCCAACGAGATTGCCTGTTTCCCTCCGGCAGAAAACATCCACACCGATGGCATTTTGGATATCTCCATCGTGCCTGCCCGCATCAGCACAGAAATCACTGAACAAGCCCGCAATATGGCGATCCAGCTGGTTGAAAAGCTCGATTATATCGGTGTGATTGCTGTTGAATTCTTTGTACTGGAAGACGACTCGCTGGTTATCAACGAAATGGCACCGCGCCCGCACAATAGCGGCCATTACACGCTGGATGCCACCTTTAGCAGCCAGTTTGAGCAGCAAGTACGCACCATGTGTGGCCTCTACCCCGGCAAGCCGGATTTACACACGCCGGTGGTAATGGTCAATCTGCTGGGCGATGTCTGGCATGATGACGGCAGCGAGCCCAACTGGGAAATCATGCTGACAGCGCCGAACACCAAGCTACATCTCTATGGCAAAAAAGAAGCCCGCGCCGGCCGCAAAATGGGCCATTACAATGTGCTGGCCAGCAATGTGGACGCCGCTTTAGAGCAGGCTTTGGCGTTAAAAGAAACACTGTAATTATACAACCCAAGTCTTGAACCACGGAGGCACCAGAGAACACGGAGCTCCACGGAGAAAACCATTGGAATGACAATCACCAAAGAAATAGCAATGTGTAGCTGAGTTTGCTTATTCTATAAATTGATTGTTTGCCTTAAGGTTTTCTCCGTGATCCTCCGTGCTCTCCTTTACTCCGTAGTTCAAGATTTGGGTTTAGAAATCTATATCAGATCCAAATACAATAAACCGGAGCAAGAGTGAAATGAATTTAATCAGTGATTTACAAGCACGTGGTCTGATCGCCCAACTGACTGATGGCGATGCCTTAGAAAAACGGCTGGCTGAGAAATCCATTACCCTCTATTGCGGCTTTGACCCCACGGCAGACAGCCTGCATATCGGCAGCTTAGTGCCAATCCTGGTACTCAAACGCTTCCAAGAAGCAGGACACAAGCCGATTGCTCTGGTAGGTGGTGCCACCGGTATGATTGGCGACCCTAGCTTTAAAGCCACCGAACGCAAGCTCAATACCCTCGATATTATCGACAGCTGGGTGGGCAAAATCCGTAAGCAAGTTGAGCCTTTCCTCAATTTTGAAGGCAGCAATGCCGCTATTATGGCCAATAACCATGATTGGTTTGGCAAGATGGACGTGCTGACTTTCCTGCGCGATATTGGCAAACACTTCTCCGTGAACGCCATGATCAAAAAAGAAGCCGTGCAACAGCGGATTAACCGCGACGATTCTGGCATCTCTTTCACCGAGTTCACTTACAGCCTGCTGCAAGGTTACGACTTTGTAGAGCTAAATAAACAGCACGGCTGTGAGCTGCAAATTGGTGGCTCTGATCAGTGGGGCAATATCACTGCGGGAACCGACCTCACCCGCCGAATGAATCAGCAGCAGGTGTTTGGCCTGACCATGCCGCTGGTCACTAAGTCTGACGGTACTAAATTTGGTAAGACTGAGTCTGGCACCATCTGGCTGGATGCAAAAAAAACATCGCCCTATAAGTTTTACCAGTTCTGGCTGACCACCGCCGATGCAGACGTTTACAAGTTCCTGCGCTACTTCACCTTCCTCAGCACCACTGAAATTGATGCCATCGAAGCCGCTGATATTGCTGCGGCAGGTAAGCCGGAAGGCCAGCGTATTCTGGCTGAACAAGTCACCACCTTGGTGCATGGTGCAGATGCCGTAGTTGCAGCACAGCGCATCAGCCAAAGCCTGTTTTCAGAAGATCAAAATTCACTCACAGAAGACGATTTTGAACAGCTGGCGCTGGATGGCCTGCCGCATATTGAAATCAATAAAGATCAGACCGGCCTGCTGGATGCACTGGTAGCTGGCGAGCTGGCCACTTCCAAAAGCCAGGCTCGTGGCTTTATTGAGAGCGGCGCGGTGATTATCAACGGAGCCAAAATCAGCGACGTAGCTTATAACATGAGCGATGCAGATCGCCGCTATGGCAACTACACCCTGCTGCGCCGTGGTAAGAAAAACCATTGTCTGGTGATCTGGAAATAAACTGAATAATATTCAGGCAATAAAAAACCACGGCAAACAAGCCGTGGTTTTTTTTGGGAGCAGGTAATTTACAGCAATCTGGAAATCAATCTGTCGGCCCTGAAGCGTGATAAGCGGGTCAGCAGTTTTTTAACCGGCGGCGGATAATCCAGCACGGTTTCTAGCTCGCGATAATAGGCAATACGCGTGGTGTTTTTAGCAATTTCAGCTTTCTCTTGCTGCAATTGATCTTTTAACTCATGTTTTGGATCATGAATTAAAAGTGCGTTTTCCAAATCCAAGCTAAAGGCACGTGGGTTCAGATTATTGCCGGTAAGCAAAATATAATCGTCATCAACCCAAATCCCTTTCAAATGATAGCTATGCCCCGGGTCATTCCAGAGCATCAGATTCAGCTGGCCACGGTGTATATCTAGCTGATGCACTTTGGCAAAACGGCGTAAATGCGTTTCATATAAATAGGGCAAAGCGCCAATGGTTTTAAATGGCTCACTTTCAGGAATATAAAAATCATTGGCCTTTTTCTCGCCAACGATAATATCGACCTTTACACCTTTTTGCAGTAAGCGGTTTATTTCTTTAATCACTGTTCGGGGCAAATTAAAATAAGGCGTACAGATTTGTACATGATGTTTTGCCGCACCTAATAATTTAATAATCAGGCGATTAAGCGGATTACGCTTTCCAACCCCCACCACCGGAGTAATACCCAGCCCGGATACCTCATCCTGCGCATGATGCGTTGCATAATGGGCTGATTTAAGCCGCTGACGGAATTGACGAATATCCGGGCTGATTTGTTTTGTACCTGGAATAGGGTCTAAATCCAAGCGATAAACAGCGCTGCTATTGAGGAATTCGGTCTGCAAATAATTAACCATACTATCGGCTAAAGCAGCATTTTTAATTACATGATACCGGTCATAACGATAGCGATCGCCAACATGTAAATACACATTATTCAAACTGGCCCCGCTATAAACCACGGCATCATCAAAAATAAAGCCTTTCAGATGCAATACACCAAATAGCTCGCGGGTTTGTGCGGGCACGCCATAAATTGGCAGATTAAGATCATGCTTTAAGCGCTCTTGCTGATACCAAGCGGCATTCCCCGCCTGCGCACCCGCACCAATCAGCCCACGCTGCGCGCGATGCCAATCCACAAAAATGCGGATATCTAAATCAGGGCAACGCACACGTGCCGCGTAGAGCGCTTCTAAAATCTGAGCACCCGCTTCATCCTGCTGCAAATACAATGCGGCAATATAGATCCGGGTTTGTGCCCCAGCAATCAGCTCCAGCAGCTTTTCGCGAAAGCTGTGCGTTGTCAGCAGGGTTTGAAAATGTGCCGGATCCTGAGCAAAGCGCGGCAAAGAAGCCAGATATGAACGATTAGTTTCAAAAAGCATAAATGATCTGCAAAAAGCAGAGTGACCTATCAAGCGGATTGAAGCCTGCTATCTTAGCACTATGCTTTATAAGAAAGGAGGTGTATTAATTGCCAGCAAGCATATTTCAATGCATACCGATTACTGGCGGCTTATTTGGAAAACATCACAGAGGTAATTAAGGAAATTTTCATCTTCACACATTCCTTTACCCGCTGTATCGCTCACTTTAGCGACAGGCTGTCCATTACATGAAACCAACTTCATCACTATTTGTAAAGGATTTTGCCCGCAATCATTCGACAAATGCGTGCCTATGCCAAAACCCGTACGCATGCGCGGCGCAAAATGCCGGTATAGGGCAATCGATTTATCTAAAGTTAAGCCATCGCTAAAAACTAATTGCTTGGTGCCATAATCAATGTTCATTTTTTTGTAATGAGCAATCACTTTCTCGCCCCATTCAAACGGATCGCCTGAATCATGGCGTAATCCATCAAATAATTTACAAAAATACAAATCAAAATCACGTAAAAAAGCATCCGTCCCCACTACATCCGTCAGGGCGATACCCAGATCACCCCGGTATTCCCGCACCCAATGCTCAAGCGCATTTGTTTGGAAATCACGTAAGCGGGATCCAAAGCATTGAAAAGCTTGCATATATTCGTGTGCCATCGTGCCAATGGGCGTTACACCATATTGCATCGCCAATAAAACATTACTGGTACCGCGAAAATAGGGGCAGGCCTCTTTAACCAGTAAACCAACCATTTCTGCATGCCATACGCGGGAAAACCGGCGGCGTGTGCCAAAATCAAAAAATACAAACGGGTTGGCTGGCATTGCCTGCTGTGAAAGGTTTTTTAATGTTGCTAATTTAGCCTGCAAATGGGCCCGGCCCGTCGCCAAGGCAGGCTCAGCCGGAAACTGCCGGAAATAAACTTCATTCACAATCGACAGCACATAGATTTCAAACAACATGCAATGCAGCATGGGGCCGGCGACACGAATATCCAAAAGATCCGGATTTGATTCAGAAACGGAGATACTGATAAACCGCCGTTGCAACTGAAACAAACGCAAGAAATCAACAAAATCAGATTTAATAAATCGCAATTTACCCAGATAGGCTAATTCTGATTCGCCAAAGCGTAAAGAGCAGAGATGATCCAGCTGAGCTTCTATTTCATTTTTGAGCAATGCCAAAGGTAATGCCGGTGTATTCCGGCATTTGAATGCGTAAATAGCTTGTGTTTCTGGCTGATGATGCAAAATTTCTTGCATCATCGTAAATTTATATAAATCTGTATCCAATAAGGATTCGATCACCGGCACTAAGCCACGCATGAAAACTCCATTGCAGAAACTAGCCATTTAAATAATATCGAAGGCGTGGGCTTTATCATAAGCCCTAGAGGCCACAGTAAACGACGTTACTAAAGCCTGCGTCAAGCATACCCGGCCAGCAATAAATCACACTCTTTTTCTATTACGGCACAAAAATACACAGTTTAAAGCATACATACTGCTGTCATGTTTTCCATTTAGCTTGTCAGTATCTTTATCCTTATTTACTATCTGCCGGGCATTTCTTTACCTTATTAATCATTAACTTACAAATACAGCCTATTTCAACATTTTCTTACAGCGAGTGGTGCGATGACCCAAACGACCTTTCCGTCCTCTTTGTCCCTGCTGGAACAAGCATGGGAATATTGTGTAGACACCACTCAGCGCTCTGCCCTTTTTCTTGATGTAATGCGGGAGCGGGGCAATATCTCCATTGCCCATGCTCAGAATGGCAAACCTCCCCTGCTCGCTTTTGATTATGAATTACTCATTGATGGACGGGATCTGAGCCAGCCATGCAACTATATGCTGCTGCGCGTACTGTCACCCGTCAAAATCAATACGGATGAGACAAAACGCCCTTATGTCATTATTGATCCAAGAGCGGGCCATGGTGCCGGGATAGGCGGCTTTAAAGCCGACTCTCAGGTTGGCGTGGCATTACGGGCCGGACACCCTGTTTATTTTGTGGGCTTTTATCCTGATCCGGTACCTAGCCAGCGCCTGCGGGACGTTATGCAAGCCGAGGCGCTCTTTATCGAAGAGGTGATCAGACGCCACCCCAAAGCAAGCGGCAAACCCTGCATTATTGGTAACTGCCAAGCGGGCTGGGCCGTTGCCGGGCTGGCCGCTTTACGCCCGGAAATCATGGGGCCCATCGTGCTCAATGGAGCGCCGCTTTCTTACTGGGCAGGCTCTGATCAACAAAACCCTATGCGCTATGCTGGCGGCGTTAATGGTGGCTCTTGGCTGGCCGCATTAACTGCAGATCTGGGAGGCGGAGTATTTGATGGCGCGCACCTGGTTAAAAACTTTGAAAACCTGAATCCGGCCAATACGCTCTGGGGTAAGCCATACCATTTATACGCCAATATCGATAGCGAAGCCCCTCGCTACTTAGAGTTTGAGCGCTGGTGGGGCGGGCATTTCCGGATGACAGGCAGTGAAATAGAAGCCATCGTAAATCAGCTTTTTATCGGCAATAAACTGGCCAGCGGGCAAATTCAAACGCCTGATGGCAGCAGCCTGAATTTACGCAAAATCACCTCGCCCATTGTAGTGTTCGCCTCATGGGGAGATGATATTACCCCGCCTGCGCAGGCCTTAAACTGGATTATCGATCTCTACGGCCACGAAAGTGCCATTGTGGAAGAAGGCCAGATTATTGTTTATCTGCTGCATAAAGATGTGGGGCATCTGGGGATTTTTGTGGGCGGAAAAGTGGCACGCAAACAGCATGCAGAGCTTGTAAATGTAATGGATATGGTTGAAGCCCTGCCCCCGGGTTTATACGAAATGGTCATTGATACAAAAGCAGCTGATTTACCCTATTCAGAGCTGGAGCAAGGCGACTACACCGTTAGCTTTGAAACACGAACAATAGAGCAGCTACGCCAGGTGGATCCGGATACCCGCGAAGATGAGGCCATTTTCAGTACGGTGGCACAGGTTTCTGAGATCAATGATGCCATTTATAAAAACACCCTGCGCCCTGTTTTACAGGCTTTTATCACACCTGAAATGGGCGAATGGTCGCGCAAGCTCAACCCAGATAATTTAAAGCGCTACGCTTACTCCGACTTTAACCCGCTGATGGCCGGTGTGGCCTTGCAAGCCAGTCAAATCAGGCAATACCGCCAGCCGGTATCGGCAGATAATATTTTCCTGAATTTAGAAAAGCAAACCTCTGGGCTGATTATTGACGCACTGAATACTTATCGTGATTTACGCAATGCTGCCACGGTCAGCTTTGTTAAAACAGTTTATGGCCCTCTTGGATTAGGCGCATTTTTCCCGCCAGCAGCCCCTGTTGAAGAAAAAACACGGGAAGTTGCAGAGCAACGCTTAGATACCTTAAAAGCAGATGCCGGGCCTCAATTTGAAGCGGGCGGGTTTACAGAAGGCCTTGCCCGTCTGTTTGTGCTTGCTATGCACCACAGCGGCGGGATAGAGCGCCGCTCTTTCCTGATTGGTGAATCCATCAAAACCAGCTTGCAAGAAATCGATCCCGCTCAGTGGCGTAAAGCAGTTGAAGAGCAAACGCTGCTGATTACGCTAGATAGCGCACGCAGCCTTGCCACCCTTCCTAAACTATTAAAAACCTTGGCAGAACGTAAACGCGCACTGGAAATCGTCGGCACAGTCACTATGCTGACACCAGAGCTTGAAGATGAAAACTCCCCGCTCGCCATTAAAGCGAAAGAGCTGCTGGGGGTTAAGACCAGCCGGGCAAAAACAGCTGCAAAGAAAGTTTCATAGAGGCATGAGCGCATGATCACCTTACAAAACCGCTGTTTTGATGAGATAGAAATTGGCGACTACGCCGGCATCCAGCACACACTGGCCATGCGGGATATTCAGCTGTTTGCCACCGTAGCCGGAGATTTCAACCCCACCCATCTTGAGGCCGCTTTTGCAAGCAATGCCGGGTTTAGCGGTGCCACAGCGCCTGGTATGTGGCTGGGAGCGCAGGTATCCGGCATTTTAGGCAGCCAGTTACCGGGGCCGGGAACGGTTTATGCGGGGCAAAGTCTGCAGTTTCACACTGCCGCCATTTTAGGCGACACGCTGGAAATCAGTATCACCGTCCGGGAAAAATTTCCGGAAGACCATATCATCAGCTTTGATTGCCTCTGCCTAAATCAGCATGGTCAAACGATTATGACCGGCGTCGCCAAGGTCGTTGCCCCCACAGAAAAAATCACGCTGGTTCGCCCTGATGCTGGGCTTGTAAGCGTTCAGACTCATAATGCATTCGAGCTGCTGCTGGAGCGCTGCGACAAGCTGCCAACCTTTAGTGCGGCGATTGCCCATCCATGCGATGAATCCTCACTTAAAGTAGCCATTGATGCTGCGGCACAGGGCCTGTTGCAGCCTATTTTGGTGGGGCCAAAAAACAAAATCCTCGCCGTAGCAGAGCAATATGGTTTAAATATCGCGGGCTTACGCATTGAAGATGTACCACACAGCCATGCCGCCGCCAGCAGGGCCGTTGAGCTGGTCACTAGTGGTGAGGCGCTTATTCTGATGAAGGGCAGCCTACATACTGATGAGCTGATGAGTGCCGTCGTAAAAAGCAGCCTGCGTACCGAGCGCCGCATCAGCCATGTTTTCATTATGGATGTGCCGACTTACCATAAAACACTGTTGGTAACCGATGCCGCAATCAATATCTACCCCGATCTGCTCGATAAGCTCGATATCTGCCAGAACGCCATTGATCTTGCCCATGTCCTTGGCATTGCTAAGCCTAAAGTGGCGATTTTATCGGCAGTAGAAACCATTAATCCTAAAATTCTGTCTACGCTTGATGCGGCCAGCCTGTGCAAGATGTCCGACAGAGGGCAAATCACAGGTGCAACGCTCGATGGCCCGCTCGCCTTAGATAACGCCATTAGTTTTGAATCTGCCCGTATCAAAAAAATCGAATCTATAGTGGCAGGTGATGCAGATATCTTACTTGTACCCGATCTGGAAGCAGGCAATATTCTGGCGAAACAACTGACCTTTATGAGCAATGCCGATGCTGCTGGCATTGTATTAGGGGCAAGAGTACCGATCATACTGACCAGCCGTGCGGATAACGACCGCACTAAGCTCGCCTCCTGTGCCATTGCCTGCATCATCACCAATGCACACAACAGCCCGCCTCCCTGCTGATAAGGATGAAAGCAATGACGAAGGCCATTCTGGTTTTGAACGCAGGCTCATCCAGCCTTAAATTTGCTTTGTTTGAGTATGAAGCCGCCAGTGATCTGCATCTGATGGCCCAAGGCCAGGTTGAAGGCATAGGAATAAAACCGCACTTTGTGGCTAAAGATCATCACAAACAAATCCTTGCTGATGAGCTATTAACCGCCAGTGATATTGATCATGCCTATTGCCTGCAAACCATCGGCAACCTGCTGCGCAGCAGATATGCCAATCTTAAGCTGCTCGGTGTTGGCCACCGCGTAGTGCATGGCGGCGCTCACTATGCAGCCCCTTTGCGGCTCACCCCCGGCACAATGAGCGCACTGGAGGCACTCGCGCCACTTGCCCCCCTGCACCAGCCTCATAATCTGGCAGCGATCCGTGCAGTTGCAGAAATACGCCCGGATTTGCCTCAGGTGGCCTGTTTTGATACGGCCTTTCACCGCAGCCAGAATCAGATTAATCAGCTGTTTGGCCTGCCCTACAATTGTTACGAGCGCGGCATTCGCCGCTATGGCTTTCATGGGCTCTCTTACGAATATGTGTCTTCTGTGCTCAGGCAGCAAGAGCCGGAGGTTGCTGCAGGCAAAGTTGTGATTGCTCATCTGGGCAATGGGGCAAGCATGTGTGCCATACAAAATGGCAAAAGCGTCGCCAGCAGCATGGGTTTTACGGCGCTAGATGGCCTGATGATGGGCACACGCACCGGCAATTTAGACGCGGGCGTGGTTTTGTATTTACTTCAACAGGAACAACTCAGCGTTCAGCAGGTAGAAGAGCTATTGTATAAACGCTCTGGCCTGCTGGGGCTTTCCGGCATCAGCAGTGATATGCGTATTTTGCTCGACAGCACGGAGCCACAAGCGGCACTTGCCATTGATTATTTTGTACACCGGATCAGCAAGGAGCTGGGCTCACTAGCGGCATGTATGAATGGTCTGGATGCGTTAGTTTTTACTGCAGGCATCGGTGAAAACAGTGCGCTTATCCGTCAGCGTGTGTGCAAGCAGGCTCAGTGGTTGGGTATAGAGCTTGATGAGCACGCAAATGAAGCACATGAGTTCTGTATCAGTGCGATAGACAGCCCCGCTACTGCATGGTTAATTCCTAGTAATGAGGAACTCATGATTGCCCGGCATACTCGAACCCAGCTAGGGTTGTGACCGAGCGCCGAAACCAATTTACCAGAGCCTGCCATCGCCTTGGCCCCATCTGAACCAAACTATTAAGGACGCAAGATGACCCAACTCAGTATCTCCCCCATGAAACACTGGCAGGCAAAAAAGGAATTATTATCGGCATCGCCAACCAGCATTCTATTGCCTACGGTTGCGCAAAAGCTTTTCAGCAAAGAGGTGCTGAGCTAGCCATTACCTATATCAACGACAAAGGCCGCCCCTTTGTAGAGCCACTGGCTACCGGGCTTGGTGCTTCACTCTTTTTACCTTTGGATGTGCTGCAGCCGGGGCAAATGGAAGCCGTCTTTGAAGAAGTCCGCAAAAAATGGGGCCACTTGGATTTTGCCATCCACTCGATTGCCTTTGCCCCCAAAGAGGCCCTGCATGGCCGTGTCGTCGATGTTACAGAAGCAGACTTCCATACGGCGATGAAAGTCTCTTGCTACTCCTTTATCGAAATGGCCCGTCTTGCTGAGCCCCTGATGGATAAAGGCGGCACGCTATTTGCCATGAGCTATTACGGCGCAGAAAAAGTAATCAAAAATTACAATATCATGGGCCCTGTAAAGGCAGCCTTGGAATCGGTCTGCCGCTATACCGCAGCAGAGCTGGGCCCAAAGGGGATTCGCGTGCACGCTATCTCCCCTGGCCCACTAAAAACCCGTGCGGCATCAGGTATTGCAGAGTTTGATGAGCTGCTCGACAAAGCGGCGGCCGAAGCTCCAAGCCGCTCACTGGTCAGCATCGAAGACGTGGGGGCAGCCTGTGCTGGCCTTGCTTCAGACAGCGCCAAACTGATTACTGGTGGCACGATCTATATTGATGGGGGCTTTCATATTATGGGCTGATGCATAAAGGCCCTGTTCCACGTGAAACGGCTTTGCTGCAATAACAGCAAAGCCGTTTTTTTTTGGGAGCCTATAAAATCTAAGGCTCCCTTCTATCCTGCAAAACGAGTTAACGCTTCATTTCTTTCAGATAAGCCGCGCGTGCCGCAAAGGCCGTGCCAGAGAAATCAGCAAAAACACCGTCTACACCCGCACGGTAATAAGCCAGAAACTCAGCAGCCGGGTCGCCTTTATAAACGCCAGCCAAACGCTTCGCTTCATCACGGAAGGTATAAACATGCACAAACAAGCCTGCCTTATGCGCATCTGCAATCACACGGGTCGGAGCAACATTAGTCACCGTTGCTAAGCCACTCTTTTCAACATAAGGCACCACCGTGTGTGCCATCACTTGTGGCTTCCATGGGCCGATACCATCTGCGTAGGTTTTAATTTCTGCGAGGCCCGCTGGCGTGAGCATTTCACCAAAGTAACGTGCATCCCCTGCTACGGTCCAGCTATACGGGCGGCCATCCACAAAATTATATTCATCAGGCTGCAGATAAATCACTTCACCCGTTTTGTAGTTGATATCGTTACCGTCAATCAGCTGCACCGAACGGGCCGTCATGCCTGCTGCACGCAGGTATTTGAGCGTACCTGGCTCAAAACTCTGCACAAAGATCGGGGCGGTTTTGCTATTGAGCTTATTGTCATTGATCAGCTTAAGAAAAGCATCTTCAAATGGCCGTTCACCAGTGCCGCAACCATTTGCCTTTGCCTGGGCATTATTCCAAACTGGGTTTTTTAATTCCGGATAAATACTAATGGCACGGCCACTTGTTTTGGCCTTGGCATTCGCAATATCGATCACTTCCTGCATGGTTAAGATAGGGTACTTTCCATTCTGAGCCGTCGCTTGGACACGCTCAGCCGCATTATCATAGCTTGTACCACCAAACCATTTCTTCAGCTCAGCAGCAGTAAAATCAGTAATCGACCAATCATTTATATGATTTTCGCCATCAACAACCAAGGCTTTCAGTACAGATTTAGGATCTTTAGGATCAACTAAATCGCTTAAATATTGAGCAGGTCCGCCAAATTTTGCCACATCGTACTTCACGTTAACTAAAACACCCGGTGTAGTCCGCTTGCGAGCAGCGACTTCCGGCACGCTCTTAGCCACATCCGCCACATTGGTATTGTCACTCAGCCAAGGGTTATGACGGGCCACCAATACACAGTCCTTCGTCATATGCAGATCCAGCTCTAAAGAATCTGCGCCTGCATCTGCAGCACCTTCGTAAGCAGGCTTGGTTTCTTCAGGAAATAAGCCCGGCAAACCACGATGACCAATAACCAGAGGCGCTTGGCCATCTAGCGTTAATAAAGCAGGCTTTGCTGCTTCAGGAGTTACATCATCGCTACCACCACAAGCGCTTAATGCCAGAGCAAGACTACAAGCCAGAATCGAAGGTTTGAACATGGTGTATGGATCTGCGGATAGATAAAACACCCATTTTATAAACCATTCATTACCGTATTAAGTCACCTACATGATGTATAGATGAATTCTTATACATGTCTGTCAACGGGCCAAGTCTTTGAATAGAGGCCCATTTCATATTTTTAATGCAATAAATAAAAGCTAATATTTATTAAGGCACTTCCCCAAACCTGTCTTTATATTAAGCGGATGCAATGGCAACTAATCTTGTGGGCAATTATGGGTCTGATCAAACAGGCATGATTTGCGGCTATCTGTTTCTGCCCGGCTTGCCCGGCAAGCAAATAGAGTCCGGGCAAATCAAACAATATCTTGCCAATGCATCTAATGAAATGTCAGAAGAATATCTATGGTTGCATTTTAATCTGAGTAATAGCGCAACAGAAAAATGGCTTAAATCTAATCTGGCACTGTCAGAACAATTTTTTGAAACCTTGCATGAAGGATCTCAATCTACCCGCATTGAATACGCAGATCGCAGCTTAATTGGCGTTGTGAATGATGTTTTATTTGATTTTGCTTTTAATGCATCTGATACATCAACACTCTGGATGAGTGCAGACCGGCATTTGTTGATTACGGCGCGCATCAAGCCACTACGCTCTATTGATAAACTGCGCGACCACGTGCGGGCAGGCATCCTGTTTCGCTCACCCGCAGATTTAATGGTCAATCTATTACGCGATCAAGCCGATGTCTTAATGCAAATCGTACGGGAAGCAGCCATCAAAGTAGATAAAGAAGAGGATAACCTGCTCACGAACCGTCCAAAAATAAAATTAGGTGATTTGGGCGCGCTGCGGCGCGTATTGGTTCGCCTTTGCCGTTTGCTGGCCCCGGAGCCAGCGGCTCTTTTCCGGCTGCTAAACAGGCCTCCAGAATGGGTCAGCCATCGCGACATACAAGATTTACGCCAGTCAACCGAAGAGTTTTCAGCCGTTCTCAGCGATATTGCAGCCCTAGTCGAGCGCATTAAACTCTTACAAGAAGAAATAGCCGCCAAGGTCAATGAACAAACCAACCGCAGCATTTATATTCTCACTGTCGTCACAGTGCTGGCCCTGCCCGTCAATATTATTGCAGGATTAATGGGGATGAATGTGGGTGGCATTCCGCTTGCTCAGCATCCACATGGATTTTGGATAATCGTAAGTATCATTGTACTCATTCTAATTCTAGCCGCCGCTTGGGCCTTTCGGAAAAAAGACTAAATAGAGCTGCCCTCTGCCATTTACAAAATTGCTCTATTCACAATGAGCAATGTTAACCAAGCATTCTGTGCATTTTCCAGAAATGTTTTTTTAATTTTCTTTTCACCCACAAATTGCGCAATTAACTCTGCATCATGTAATTTACCAATGACTGTTTGAGCCTTTTTAAGTGGCAACTGTAACTCACTGATTCTTTGCGGCAGCCATTGAGCGGCAAGTAAAGACAGATAACGCAAGTGTTTAATAGTCAATCTTCTCTCGTGCCATTCTTCAAGCGAAGGCCGCTTATTTTTTGCTGCCTTATCCAATAACCTTGAATAACGCTTAGCCTGCCGCTTAATCCGGCGTTTTAAAACACCGCTGTCACAATTTTTTATTCTTAAACGACACTGCTGCAATGTAATTTGCGCAAGCACCGCAAAATCCGGTCCCGCTAAAGCTTCCCGAATCGAAGTCATACCTTCATCAAGGCTGTCAGCTAACCTGATCCTCTCCACCTCGCTCATTTTCCCACCCAAAAGTAAGAGCAATACTTCAGCATCCCTCACAGGGCTGGTCAATTGAGCCAAAGCCTTCCAAGCAGCAAGAACCCTGCCATCTAGGCATTTAGAACGCTTAAGTACGATAGGCAGCAAAGAGCGCAAACTACGCAATGCAACTCGAAAATCATGTAAAGCACTATTATGCTGCCCAAGCAACAAACGCTCACGCCCAGCGTTAAGCTTGCTTAACTGAACAGCAATAATCTGCAAAAATTGACTCGCCATCTCCTCACCTTCTTCCACAAGTACAAATCAGCGTCAAATAGCTTACACGATTTTAAGTATTAAAAACTCCACCTATGTCAAAAATGCAAAAGAGAGATAAAAGCAAACCGACAGCAAACAATAAAACTTGTCGAACTTGTCGCCACGGCGCAAGGACTCAGCGAGGGACAACACACCGACCTGCCAAAGTTGCACAACTTACTGGGTATCCCGACAGATAACCACAGAAGCTTATTAAGCTACAGCGCGCATTTCTTCCGCGCAAAGCAAAACCCCCGCCTCTTTCGAGTACGGGGGTCTTGGTACGGCTTAGGGTGTCTGGCAATGACCTACTTTCACACAGGTAATCTGCACTATCATCGGCGCTAAGGTGTTTCACTGTCCTGTTCGGGATGGGAAGGAGTGGGACCACCTCGCTATGGTCGCCAGACTTTAACGGGTTAACTCGTTGCACTTACTACTCTGCAACGCGTTCAGTTCAATAGAAGAAGTAATATATTACTTTGTACTGCTTGTTTCTCAAATTCAGCTCTAATCTTGGGTAGATTATACCGTCGCACACACGCGCTTCAGGTTATAGGATCAAGCCTTACGGGCAATTAGTATCGGTTAGCTTAACGCATTACTGCGCTTCCACACCCGACCTATCAACGTCCTGGTCTCGAACGACCCTTTAAAAGGCTTAAAGCCTTGGGGAAATCTCATCTTGAGGCGAGTTTCGCGCTTAGATGCTTTCAGCGCTTATCTCTTCCAGATTTAGCTACCCGGCGATGCCACTGGCGTGACAACCGGTACACCAGAGATCTGTCCACTCCGGTCCTCTCGTACTAGGAGCAGCCCCCCTCAAATTTCCAACGCCCACTGCAGATAGGGACCAAACTGTCTCACGACGTTTTGAACCCAGCTCACGTACCACTTTAAATGGCGAACAGCCATACCCTTGGGACCGGCTACAGCCCCAGGATGTGATGAGCCGACATCGAGGTGCCAAACTCCGCCGTCGATGTGAACTCTTGGGCGGAATCAGCCTGTTATCCCCGGAGTACCTTTTATCCGTTGAGCGATGGCCCTTCCATTCAGAACCACCGGATCACTATGTCCTGCTTTCGCACCTGCTCGACTTGTCTGTCTCGCAGTTAAGCCGCCTTATGCCATTACACTATCAGTACGATGTCCGACCGTACCTAGGCGACCTTCGAGCTCCTCCGTTACAATTTGGGAGGAGACCGCCCCAGTCAAACTGCCTACCATGCACGGTCCCCGATCCGGATAACGGACCAAGGTTAGAACCTCAAAGGGGTCAGGGTGGTATTTCAAGGACGACTCCACACAGACTAGCGTCCATGCTTCAATGTCTCCCACCTATCCTACACAAACCACTTCAAAGTCCAATGCAAAGCTACAGTAAAGGTTCACGGGGTCTTTCCGTCTAGCAGCGGGGAGATTGCATCTTCACAAACATTTCAACTTCGCTGAGTCTCAGGAGGAGACAGTAGGGCCATCGTTACGCCATTCGTGCGGGTCGGAACTTACCCGACAAGGAATTTCGCTACCTTAGGACCGTTATAGTTACGGCCGCCGTTTACTGGGACTTCAGTCAAGAGCTTGCACCCCATCATTTAATCTTCCAGCACCGGGCAGGCGTCACACCCTATACGTCGTCTTTCGACTTTGCAGAGTGCTGTGTTTTTGATAAACAGTCGCAGCCCCCATTTCTCTGCGACCCATGTCAGCTCCAGCCGCAAGGGCCTTCACCTAATATGGGCTCACCTTCTCCCGAAGTTACGGTGATAATTTGCCGAGTTCCTTCTCCTGAGTTCTCTCAAGCACCTTAGAATTCTCTTCCTACCCACCTGTGTCGGTTTGCGGTACGGTCAATATAAAGCTGAAGCTTAGAGGCTTTTCTTGGAAGCATAGGATCAATCACTTCAGTCCGAAGACTTCGTCGTCACGTCTCAGCGTTAAAGCAGCCCGGATTTGCCTAAGCCACACGCCTACTCGCTTAAACCCACTATTCCAACAGTGGGCTGACCTACCTTTCTCCGTCCCCCCATCGCACTTTATATCGGTACGGGAATATTAACCCGTTGTCCATCGACTACGCATTTCTGCCTCGCCTTAGGGGCCGACTCACCCTGCGCCGATGAACGTTGCGCAGGAAACCTTGGGTTTTCGGTGTGCGGGCTTTTCACCCGCATTATCGCTACTCATGTCAGCATTCGCACTTCCGATACCTCCAGCATCCTTCTCAAGACACCTTCGCAGGCCTACGGAACGCTCCTCTACCATATGCACATCGTGCATATTCGCGTCTTCGGTTATCAGTTTGAGCCCCGTTACATCTTCCGCGCAGGACGACTCGACCAGTGAGCTATTACGCTTTCTTTAAATGATGGCTGCTTCTAAGCCAACATCCTGGCTGTCTATGCCTTCCCACCTCGTTTTCCACTTAACTGATTATTTGGGACCTTAGACGGCGATCTGGGTTGTTTCCCTCTTGACCATGGACGTTAGCACCCACAGTCTGTCTCCCATGCTCGCACTTGACGGTATTCAGAGTTTGCCATGGTTTGGTAAGTCGCGATGACCCCCTAGCCATAACAGTGCTTTACCCCCGTCAGTGATACATGAGGCACTACCTAAATAGTTTTCGAGGAGAACCAGCTATTTCCAAGTTTGTTTAGCCTTTCACCCCTATCCACAGCTCATCCCCTAATTTTGCAACATTAGTGGGTTCGGACCTCCAGTGCGTGTTACCGCACCTTCATCCTGGCCATGGATAGATCACTTGGTTTCGGGTCTACGCCCAGCAACTATGCGCCCTATTCGGACTCGGTTTCCCTACGCCTCCCCTACTCGGTTAAGCTTGCTACTGAACGTAAGTCGCTGACCCATTATACAAAAGGTACGCAGTCACCCCATTTTGCAAGGGCTCCCACTGTTTGTATGCATCCGGTTTCAGGTTCTATTTCACTCCCCTCCCGGGGTTCTTTTCGCCTTTCCCTCACGGTACTGGTTCACTATCGGTCGATGATGAGTATTTAGCCTTGGAGGATGGTCCCCCCATCTTCAAACAGGATTTCTCGTGTCCCGCCCTACTTGTCGCATGCTTAGTACCAACCAATCTTTTTCGTGTACGGGGCTATCACCCACTGTCGCCAGACTTTCCAGACTGTTCCACTAAAGTTTGATTTATCACATGCAGGCTCTTCCCATTTCGCTCGCCACTACTTTGGGATCTCGGTTGATTTCTTTTCCTTCGGCTACTTAGATGTTTCAGTTCGCCGAGTTCGCTTCTCATGACCTATGTATTCAGTCATGGATGACCCAAAAGGGCCGGGTTTCCCCATTCGGATATCACGGGATCAATGCTTATTTGCCAGCTCCCCCGTGCTTTTCGCAGGCTAACGCGTCCTTCTTCGCCTATCATCGCCAAGGCATCCACCAGATGCACTTAGTCGCTTGATCCTATAACCTCAAACACGTATCAACAAAGTTAATACAATTCGAAGTATCTGATTTCGCTTTGTTTGCGACATCGATTATTCAGTTCTGACTTCGAACAATCGATTTTGATACAATCTACCCTTATTTATTTCTAAATTTGAGTATTACTTCTTCTATTTTTTTAAAGATCAAGTTACTGTCTTGCTGATTTTAGAAACCAGAATAAATGTGACTTTATTAAATCACATCAATTCTGAATCCTAATCAACAATCCCTAAACCTACAGTCGATGAGTGTGAGTACTCAATCCAAAAGTCTTCTCTTGAAAGGAGGTGATCCAGCCGCAGGTTCCCCTACGGCTACCTTGTTACGACTTCACCCCAGTCATGAATCCCACCGTGGTAAGCGGCCTCCTTACGGTTAGCCTACCTACTTCTGGTGAAACCCATTCCCATGGTGTGACGGGCGGTGTGTACAAGGCCCGGGAACGTATTCACCGCGACATGCTGATCCGCGATTACTAGCGATTCCGACTTCATGGAGTCGAGTTGCAGACTCCAATCCGGACTACGATCGGTTTTATGAGATTAGCTCCACCTCGCGGCTTGGCAACCCTCTGTACCGACCATTGTATGACGTGTGAAGCCCTAGCCATAAGGGCCATGAGGACTTGACGTCATCCCCACCTTCCTCCGGTTTGTCACCGGCAGTCTCCTTAAAGTGCCCAACTAAATGGTAGCAACTAAGGACAAGGGTTGCGCTCGTTGCGGGACTTAACCCAACATCTCACGACACGAGCTGACGACAGCCATGCAGCACCTGTGTATTGGTTCCTTGCGGCACTCCCCAATCTCTCAGGGATTCCAACATGTCAAGGCTAGGTAAGGTTTTTCGCGTTGCATCGATTAATCCACATCATCCACCGCTTGTGCGGGCCCCCCGTCAATTCCTTTGAGTTTTAGCCTTGCGGCCGTACTCCCCAGGCGGTCTACTTCACGCGTTAGCTGCGTTACTAAGGAACGAATTCCCCAACAACTAGTAGACATCGTTTAGGGCGTGGACTACCAGGGTATCTAATCCTGTTTGCTCCCCACGCTTTCGTGCATGAGTGTCAGTATTAGCCCAGGGGGTTGCCTTCGCCATCGGTGTTCCTCCGCATCTCTACGCATTTCACTGCTACACGCGGAATTCCACCCCCCTCTGCCATACTCTAGTTGACCAGTTTGCAATGCCAATTCCCAGGTTGAGCCCGGGGCTTTCACATCACACTTAATCAACCACCTGCGCACCCTTTACGCCCAGTAATTCCGATTAACGCTTGGACCCTACGTATTACCGCGGCTGCTGGCACGTAGTTAGCCGTCCTTATTCTTCCGGTACTGTCATCCCCAATGGATATTAGCCACTAGGATTTCCTCCCGAACAAAAGCGCTTTACAACCCGAAGGCCTTCTTCACGCACGCGGCATTGCTGGATCAGGCTTGCGCCCATTGTCCAAGATTCCCCACTGCTGCCTCCCGTAGGAGTCTGGACCGTGTCTCAGTTCCAGTGTGGCGGATCGTCCTCTAAGACCCGCTACAGATCGTGGCCTTGGTGAGCCTTTACCTCACCAACTAGCTAATCTGATATCGGCCGCTCTAATAACGAGAGGTCTTGCGATCCCCCTCTTTCCCCCTCAGGGCGTATGCGGTATTAGCTATCCTTTCGGATAGTTATCCCCCATTACTAGGTACGTTCGATATATTACTCACCCGTTCGCCACTCGTCAGCGGTGCAAGCACCCTGTTACCGTTCGACTTGCATGTGTAAAGCATGCCCGCCAGCGTTCAATCTGAGCCAGGATCAACTCT